>NZ_JARESS010000029.1:0-113575 GCF_046027915.1 Paraburkholderia sp. RL17-347-BIC-D | reverse complement strand
CACCGGGCGCCGCCGCGCCGCGGGCCGGCGGCCCCGAAACCGGCAGAACACCATGTGCCGCACAGCACCGGTTGGGCGGCTCATCGTCAGTCTCCGCAGCCGAGGGGCGCCATGACGCGGCGAATGCGCGCAACGGCATCCGCGGGATCGCGCAGCAAGCGGGCCTGATCGGCGAGACGGAAGACGTCGGCGAGATAGGCGGGCGGACGCATGCCGTGGTGGCCGCCGGGCATGAAGAAGTGATCCTGGAAGCCGTTCAGGTACGCGAGGAACACCACGCCCGTCTTGTAGTACTGCGTCGGCGCGCGAAAGATGTGGCGCGAGAGCGGCACGGTCGGCGCGAGCAGCGCGTTGAAGCTGGCGTGATCGTTGGCGGCGAGAGCGGATAGCGCCTGCGACGCGGCCGGCGCAATCGCGTCGAAGATGCCTAGCAACGCGTGCGAAAAATGTGTGCCGTCTCCTGCGATCAGCGCGGGATAGTTGAAGTCGTCGCCGGTGTACATTTTTACGCCGTGCGGCAGGCGCTGACGGAATGCGATTTCCTTCTGCTCATCGAGCAGCGAGATCTTGATGCCGTCGACTTTTGAAGCACTCGTCCCGATGATGTCGAGACACACCTGCGCTGCGTCGGCAAATTCATTTGCGCCCCAGTAGCCCGCGAGTTCGGGGTCGAACATATCGCCGAGCCAGTGCAGGATCACCGGTTGATCGCACATGGCGAGCACTTCGCGATACACGCGCCGGTAATCGTCCGGCGTACGCGCAACCCGCGCGAGCGCGCGGCTCGCCATCAGGATCACGCGACCGCCCACGCGCTGCACCGCCTCAAGTTGCTCGGCATACGCGCGGATCACCTGATCGCAGTTCGTGACCGAAGCGGGCGCGATATGGTCCGTGCCGCAACCCGACGCGATCGCCGCGCCCGCAATGTCGCGCGTGCCTTCGATGCTGCGCGTGATCAGTTCGAGCGCCGTGCTCCACGGCAAGCCCATGCCGCGTTGCGCGGTGTCCATCGCTTCCGCGATGCCGAGGCCTTGCTGCAACAGATAGCGCCGGTAAGCGATCGTGCGATCCCAGTCGATGGCGGGCGCGGCGTTCAGTTCGCCCGCGCGCAGCGGGTCGGCCACCACGTGGGCGGCGGAATACGCGATGCGGTTGAATTCGCGTTCGGGCGGCCGTACTTCGAGCGGCACACTTTCTACGCGATACGTTTCCATCGTGCCGGACGCGGCCGGAAGTTTGATTGTCAGGTTCATATGCAACTCAATATTTGGTGACGAGCAGGCCGCCGTCGATACGGATCGCCTGGCCGACGCTATAGGGAAGGCCGCCCGTTGCAAGCGTGCGCACGGTGGTCGCCACTTCCTGCGCCGTGCCCCAGCGCTTGATCGCGGTGAGCCCTTGCTCGATCTGCGTGTCGTAGCGCGCGCGGGACGGCGCCGTCATTTCGGTTTCGATCAGGCCGGGTTGCACTTCGTACACGCTGATGCCGTGTTCGGCGAGGCGCAGCGAAAACAACGTGTTCGCCATTGAAAGTCCGGCTTTGGATACGCAGTATTCGCCACGCAACGGCGACGCCGCGATCGCGTTCGACGACGTGATCGTGATCACAGACGGATGTGGCGCGACGGCGTCGCCGGAGCGCGCGAGGCAGTGTTTCGCGAAGGCCTGCGTGAGAAAGAACGTGCCCCGCGTATTCACGGCGATACAGCGGTCGAAACTTTCCGGCGTCACGTCGAGCAGATCGCCGCGCGACATCACCGAGACGCCCGCGTTGTTCACGAGGCAATCGATCTGGCCGTCGAGCGCTGCTTCGATCTCGTTTAACGTGGCGGGATGCGAGTCGATGTCGGCGAGATCGGAGATGACCGCGATCGCACGCGCGCCGGTTTGTTCGACCTCGCGCACGGCGCCGTCGAGCTCTTGCGATGCCACCGCATCGGTCAACGCCACATCGAAACCCGCGCGCCCGAGTTCGACGGCGATCGCCCGGCCGATGCCGCGCCGGCTGCCCGTGACAAGAGCAATGGGACGCGCACTCATAACGTGGCTCCGTTGGCGATCAGATCTCGCGCGACGATGGTGCGTTGAATCTGGTTGGTGCCTTCGTAGATCTGCGTGATCTTCGCGTCGCGATACAGACGCTCGACTTCATAGCCGCGAATGTAGCCGCTGCCGCCGAAAATCTGCACGGCGTTCGCGCTGTGCTTGACGGCGGTGTCGCCCGCGAAACACTTCGCCATCGAACACGCAATGCTCGCGCGTTCGCCCGCTTCGAGCCGTTCCGCCGCATCGTGCACGAGCAGCCGCGCGGCGTGAATGTCGGTCGCCATGTCGGCCAGCATCCACTGAATGCCCTGGAATTCGGCGATGTGGCTGCCGAACTGCTTGCGCGTCTGAGCGTAGTCGAGCGCTGCTTCGAGGCCCGCCTGCGCGATGCCGACCGCCAGTGCCGCAATGCCCACGCGGCCCTTGTCGAGCACGCTCATCATGATGTGAAAGCCGCGGCCTTCCTGGCCGAGCAGCGCGTCTTGCGGCAGCTTCACGCGATCGAAATGCAGTTCGCCGACTTGCGACGCGCGCTGGCCCATCTTGTGTTCCTTCGCGCCTTTCGACACACCGGCGAGCGCGCAGTCCACGATGAAAATACTCATGCCGCGCCGGCCCGCGGCAGGGTCGGTGCGCGCGAGCACGAACGCGACGTCCGCGACCGGCGCGTTGTGAATCCACAGTTTCGCGCCGCTGAGCTCCCAGCCTTCGGGCGTGCGGACCGCTGTCGTGCGGATGCCCGACACGTCGGTGCCGGCGTCCGCTTCAGTGATGCAATACGCGGGACGCAGCTTCGCGCGCAGCAACGGCTCCATGTATTTCGCGCGCTGCGCGTCGGTGCCGTGCACCGAAAGCAGGGTGCCGACCAGTTCGAGCAGGCCGCACTGATCCGCCACGGACGCGTAACCGCGCGACAGTTCCTCCATCACCAGCGCATACGCCGTGACATCGAGCCCGGCACCGCCGAACGCCTCCGGAACGGTAATGCCGAACAGGCCCAGTTCGCCCATCTGCGCGTAGATCTCGGCGGGAAAGCGCTCGTCGCGATCCAGTTCTTCCGTGATCGGACGAATCACTTCCTGCGCGAAACGGCGCGTGGTTTCGCGAATCTGCTGATGCGTGTCTGAGAGTTTCATGCTGTCTCCATCGTAATGATCGGTACCTGTTTTTGCGTCTGATCGGGCTCGTTCAGGTAAACCCGAGCCTCGCGCATCGCTACTTGAATTACGTGATTCCCTGTGCCAACATTGGCAACAAGTAACCAACTGGTTCGTTATTTAAGACCAACGAATCGCTGCTGTCAACGAGGTTTGAGGCCGATCTGAGTGGAGGATGGTTTGGATAAGTGGATGGATGCCGCCGAGGCGGCCGGGAAAATTTTCGACTTTGCGACCATTGCGCTGGCCGGTTCCGGCGGCGGTCTGCTCGAGCCGGACGCCGTGCTTGCGGCGCTCGAACAGCGCTTTCTTCAGACGGGACATCCGCGTGACCTGACGGTGGTTCACGCGCTCGGTATCGGCGACGGCAAGAGCAGCGGGCTCTCACGGTTTGCACACGCCGGCATGGTGCGGCGCGTGATCGGCGGACATTGGAGCTGGTCGCCGGCCATGCAGCAGATGGCACAAGACAACGCGTTCGAGGCCTATAGCTTTCCCGCCGGTGCGATTTCCACGCTGCTGCGCGAAATCGGCGCGGGGCGGCCGGGGCTGGTCACGCATGTCGGCTTGCGTACGTTTGTCGATCCGCGTATCGATGGCGGCAAGATTAACGCGCGCGCCAGTGAAGACCTGGTCGAACTGATCGAACTGGATGGGCGCGAATACCTGCGCTACAAGCCGTTCAAGGTGGACTTCGCGATCGTGCGCGGTTCGTCAGCCGATGCGTGCGGCAACGTCACGCTGCGCCGCGAGCCCGCCGATCTCGACACATACGCCGCAGCGCTTGCCGCTCATAACAGCGGTGGCCGCGTGATCGTGCAGGTCAAGGAGCGCACCACGCAGGGCTATGTGCCGGCGCGGCTCGTGCGCATTCCGGGGATTCTCGTCGATACGCTCGTCGAGACTCGGGAGCAGGTGCAATGCGTGGTCGCCGATTACGACCCGGCGCTGAGCGGCGAATCACTGAGCCCGATCGACGACGGTTTCTACGAAATTCCCACGGGCATCCGCTACATCATCGCCGCGCGCGCCGCGCAGGAATTGCATGAGGGACAGTCAGCGAATTTCGGTTTCGGCATTCCGGGCGGCATTCCCGGCGTGCTCGCGCAACACGGCCGGCTCGGCACGTTCTGGGGTTCGGTCGAGCAGGGCATTCACAACGGCGCGATGCTCGACGGGCCGATGTTCGGCACCGCGCGCAACGCGGAGGCGATCCTCTCGAGCGTCGACCAATTCGATTTCTATAGCGGCGGCGGCGTGGATATCACGTTCCTCGGCATGGGCGAAATGGATGGCGAAGGCAACATCAACGTGTCGAAGCTTGGTGCGACGGTGGTGGGGCCGGGTGGTTTCATCGACATCACTCAGGGCGCGCGAAAGATCGTGTTTTGCGGCAGTTTCGAAGCGAAGGGGTTGCAGGTCGAACAGGCCGGCGCGGGCGTGAAGATCGTGGCGCCGGGCAGTGTGCCGAAACTCGTCGAACGCGTGCAGCACATTACGTTCAGCGGCGAGCAGGCGCGTATCGCGAAGCAGGAAGTATTGTACGTGACGGAGCGCGCCGTGTTCCGTCTCGAAGAGAATGGCGTGCGTTTGATCGAAGTGGCGGAAGGTGTCGATGTCGAGCGTGATGTGTTGGCGCGTATGGCGTTCCGTCCGCTCGTCGACGAGACACTGTTGGCGCGAGGAAAAAATGAAGCACGTGAAGCACCCTCAAATGAAGCACATGCCAGAGTGGCCTGACGCCGCTCGCGGTGACGTGAAGCGCCGTATCCGGGCGCTTCAGCCGTCACGGCGATCAGGGGCGCAGCAGGCGCAGAACGGTTTCGATATTGAAGTCGAGACGGTTTTTCAAAGCCTCTTTGCTCATGAAGTCGATGTCGAAGATCACACCGCTCGTGAAGCGATTGGTCAGGTAGTAGTAGCCGACTGCCGCCATGGTGATGTGCAGTTGCCTTGCATCGACGCCCGCGCGAAACACGCCCGCTTCGACGCCCCGATCGATTATGCGTTGCAGCATCGAGATGAAACCATGATGCAGTTCCTTGAACCGTTCGGACTTCTTCACGTGGCGTGCCTTGTGAAGGTTCTCGCTGTTCACGAGCGTCATGAACTCAGGGTTCTTCAGGTAGTAGTTCCACGTGTGCGTGGTGAGCGCGACGATCGCGTCTTCGGGCGAGAGGTGGTCGAGGTTCAGCTTCAGTTCGGCAGAGCGGATGTCGGCGTAAGCATCTTCGAGCACAGCCTGGAACAACTCCTCCTTGCTGCCGAAGTAGTGATAGATCATCCGCTTATTGGCCTTGGCGCGCGTCGCAATGGCTTCGACGCGAGCGCCGGCGAGGCCGAGTTTGGCGAACTCCTTCTTGGCGGCTTCGAGAATGCGTGCCCGGGTGACTTCGGGGTCGCGTTGCCGCGGCGGTTGCGCGGCGCCGGCTTGGGCCGTTTTCGATGCCCGGCCGGGGGGCGTGCTCGCAAGAGTCATGTTGGCTGGTCGCAGGAAAAAAGTGTGAGGGAACGGTGTCGGTCGATCTGATGTCGTGTCAGCGACTATAGACCAAAAAGGCATTGCGAGGAAGTAACTGGATGGTGCAGAATGGGCGCCAAAAATGCCACAAGCATTGTCTTGCCGAAGCGGTTTACCTCGCGCGCGGCGCGCGTTTCAGCGTCCGCGTGAATGCAAACTCTGGAGACAGGAATGAGCAATCTGAATGAACTCGCAGCAACGCTTCGTCTTCCGGCGGAGCCGCTGCGCACGCCGATGTTTATCGACGGCAAGGACTACGCGGGCAGCACCGGCGAGTTCGTCGAGCGCAAGAGCCCGGGCCACGGCGTGCCGGTCACGGCCACGGTGCGCGCATCCGTCGACGATCTGAACGCAGCGGTCGCCAGCGCGCGCCGCGCGTTCGACGACGGCCGCTGGTCGCGCCTGTCGGGCGAGCAGCGCGCCACCGTGCTGCTGAAAACCGCGCGTCTGATCCGCGACAACGTGGAAACGCTGGCGTATCTGGAAACGCTGGAAAGCGGCAAGCCGATCGGCCAATCGCGCGGCGAGATCAATGCGGCGGCAGGCATCTGGGAATATGCGGCCGGTCTCGCGCGCATCGTGCACGGCGATTCGCACGACACGCTGGGCGCCGATCTGTTCGGTTTGACGGTGCGCCAACCGATTGGTGTTGTCGGCATCGTCACGCCGTGGAATTTTCCGTTCTTCATTCTTTCCGAGCGTCTGCCGTTCGTGCTCGCCGCGGGTTGCACGGCTGTCGTCAAACCGGCTGAACTCACCTCGACCACTACGCTGAAGCTCGCCGCGCTGCTGAGCGAAGCCGGGTTGCCGGACGGCGTCGCGAACGTGGTGACGGGGCTCGGCTCGGTGGTCGGCCATGCGCTCGCCGATCATATGGACGTCGACATGGTGTCGTTCACCGGCTCGACGCCCGTGGGCCGCTCCGTGCTCACCGCGGCCGGCGGCAACATGAAGAAGGTCGGGCTGGAACTCGGCGGCAAGAATCCGCAAATCGTTTTCGCGGACGCCGATCTCGACGATGCCGCCGACGCCATTGCCTTCGGCATCTGCTTTAACGCGGGACAATGTTGCGTATCGGGCAGCCGGCTCGTCGTGCATCGTTCGGTGGAAGAGGAACTCGTCGCGCGCGTGAAAGCCGTGTTCGAAAAAGTGCGCGTGGGCGATCCGCTCGATGCATCGAACCATGTCGGCGCGATCGTGGAAGCACGTCAGTTCGAGAAGATTCGCGGCTTCATCGACGCGGGCCGGCGTGACGGCGCACAACTGGTTCACGGCGGTGAGGCGACCAGCGACGGTGAGCGTTTCTTCATCCAACCGACCTTGTTCCGCAACGTGCAGCCGCAAAGCGCACTGGCGCAGGAAGAGATCTTCGGACCGGTGTTGTCGGTCACGCCGTTCGATACATTCGAAGAGGCGATCCAGTTGGCGAACGGCGTGCCATATGGCCTCGCCGCCAGCATCTGGACGCGCGACCTGCAAGGTGCGATCAGCAGCTTCCGCGAGGTTCAGGCGGGCCGTATCTGGGTGAATTGCACGATTACCGGCGGCCCCGAAATGCCGATCGGCGGCGTCAAGCAGTCGGGCATCGGCCGCGAAACGGGCCGTTATGGCGTGGAGGAATACACGGAGCTGAAGTCGGTGCATGTCCAACTCGGCAAGCGGCCGCGCTGGATCGCGTAACACCCGTTGAATTGATCGAGCGGCCGTGAAGAGCCGCACGCAACATCCGGATCACGCGCAGCGTGTGACCGTAGAAAACCGTATCGGAGACAGCAATGTATGACTATGTGATCGTAGGTGGCGGCGCGGCGGGTTGTGCGCTGGCGGCGCGTCTGAGCGAGGACGCCGGCAACCGTGTTTTGTTGCTCGAAGCCGGGCCCGCCGATACCGATCCGTATATCCATATGCCCGTCGGCTTCTTCAAGATGACGGGCGGTCCGCTGACCTGGGGTTATCGCACGACGGCGGCAGCGGAAACACAGCGCCGCCAGATTCCGTTCGCACAAGGTCGCGTGCTCGGCGGCGGCGGCTCGATCAATGCGATGGTCTACACGCGCGGCCAGCCCGCCGACTACGACGGCTGGGAACGCGACGGCTGCACCGGCTGGGGCTTTCGCGACGGCGTGCTGCCGTACCTGCGCCGCATGGAAGACAACGAGCGCCTGTGCAACGAATATCACGGCGTGGGCGGCCCGCTCGGCGTGTCCGATCTCATCAGCGTCAACGAACTGACCAAGGCGTTCGTGCTCGCGGGCCAGGAAGCCGGCATGCCGTACAACAGCGATTTCAACGGCGCGCAGCAGGAAGGCGTGGGTGTGTATCAGGTCACGCAGCGCAATGGCAAACGCTGCAGCGCGGCGGTGGGTTATCTGCGTGATGCGCGCTCGCGGCCCAATCTCACGGTTCGCACGGACTGTCTCGTGTCGCGCGTCGTGATCGAGAACGGCCGCGCGGTCGGTGTCGAATTCGCGCCGCGCGGCGAGCGCGCGAACGTGACGATTGCGCGCGCCGAACGCGAGGTGATCGTGACCGCCGGTGCGATCGGCTCGCCGAAACTGTTGATGCTCTCCGGGATCGGCCGCGCAGAAGATCTGGAGCGCGTCGGCGTGAAGCCCGTGCATGCGCTGAACGGCGTCGGACAGAATCTGCAGGACCACTTCGACATCGACATCGTCTACGAACTCAACGGTCCCTATAGTCTCGACAAGTACGCGAAAAAGCACATGATGTTGCTCGCCGGACTCGAGTACAAACTGTTCAACAAGGGACCGGTGACGTCGAATATCGCCGAAGGCGGCGCGTTCTGGTACTCGGACAGCAGTGTGCCGACTCCCGATCTGCAATTCCATTTCCTGCCCGGTGCGGGGGTCGAGGCCGGTGTGCCGCCGGTGCCGTCCGGTTCGGGTTGCACGCTCAACTCGTACTTCCTGCGTCCGCGCAGCCGCGGCAGCGTGACGTTGCACAGCGCCGATCCCGCCGATGCGCCGCTGATCGATCCAGCCTATATTCGCGATCCGTACGACCTCAAGGTCGCCGTCGACGGCATTCGGCAGAGCCGCGAAATCATGAGTCAGAACGCGCTGCGCAAGTACATCCGGAGCGAGCATTTTCCGGGTGGCAAGGTGCGCACGCAAGCCGAATACGAAACCTATGCGCAGCAGTACGGACGCACGGGCTATCACCCGGTCGGCACCTGCAAGATGGGCGTGGACGAGTTGTCGGTTGTCGATCCGCAATTGCGCGTGCGTGGCATCGAGGGTTTGCGAGTCGCGGACTCGTCGGTGATGCCGCGCATCGTCAGCTCGAACACGAATGCGCCTACGTTGATGATCGCGGAAAAGGCCGCCGATCTGATTCGCGGGCTGGTAGCGCAACCCGTGCCCATGCCGGGCGCGCTCGCGGGCACTTCCGGACGCGCGATGCGCGAGTCCGCTGCGGCCGCGGTTTGATGCCGGAGTTGCGCAAGCAGGACTGAGGAAGGTTACGCGGAATGATTGCGTATCTCTTCCTTGGGGTAAATATCCGGTTATTTATACACGGCCCTGAACAGAGGGTTCTTTTGCTCGGAGGAGACATCATGAACAGACAGGATCAACGCGCAGGCGTATCACGCCGCGACTTCATCAAGCTCGGCGCGGGCGCGGCATTCGCCGTCGCGGGTGGCGGCATGTCGGGCCTCTCGTTCGGCGCGGGGCAGACCACGCTCGCCTGCTCGTTCCGTTCGCTGACCAACCCGTACTACACGGCGTTCAACAAGGGCGCGCAAAGCTTCGCGAAGAGCGTCGGTTTGCCGTATGTGCCGCTCACGACCGAGGGCAGTTCCGAGAAAGGCATCGCGGATATCCGCGCGTTGCTGCAGAAGACCGGCGGCAATCTCGTGCTCAACGTCGACCCGAACGATTCCGCCGACGCCCGCGTGATCGTCGAAGCCTGCTCGAAGGCCGGCGCGTATGTCACGACGATCTGGAACAAGCCGAAGGACCTGCACCCGTGGGACTTCAACCCGAACTACGTGGCGCATCTTTCTTACGACGGCGTCGCGTATGGCGAGGAAACGGCCACGCAGCTTTTCAAGTCGATGGGCGGCAAGGGCGGCGTGGTCGCGCTCGGCGGCATCTTCAGCAACGTGCCGGCGATCGAGCGCAAGGCCGGTCTCGATGCAGCCTTGAAGAAGTTCCCCGGCATTCAGTTACTCGACTTTCAGGTCGCCGACTGGAACTCGCAGAAGGCGTTTCCGATCATGCAGGCGTGGATGACGCGCTTCAATTCGAAGATCAAAGGCGTGTGGGCCGCGAACGACGACATGGCGCTCGGTGCGATCGAGGCGTTGCGCGCCGAAGGTCTGGCCGGCCAGATTCCGGTGACCGGCATGGACGGCACGCAGCCGGGACTCGTTGCGATCAAGACCGGCGAGCTGATCGCATCGGTCGATTGGGACCCGTACTGGCTCGGCGGCATCGGTCTCTCGATGGGTCTCCAGGCGAAGGATAAGAAAGTCGACCTGGCGACGCTCGCAAAAGACCGCCGTGAGTCGTTTTGCACCGCGACGTTCGTCACGAAGACCAACGTTCAGGACGTGATCGCGCGCGCCGCCTCACCGAAGGCGGAATGGAACAACCTTTATGCCCGCGTTGCCGGGCCAGTGGTGTATCGATGAATAAGCTCACCGCGACTTCTTCCCGGCACGCCGTGCAGGCCGCTCAATCTCCCGCGTCCGCGCACGGCCCCGCAGCCGTGCGCGCACTGCTGCGGCGTTACTCGCCGTTGCTGGTGCTGGTGGCGCTGGGCCTGTGCATCGGCGCGCTCAACCATGACTTTTTTGACCCGATGAACCTGTCGCGGATCGCGATTGCCGCCGTGATCCCTTTGACGATCGCGCTCGGCGGCACGTTCGTGATCCAGCTCGGCAGCATCGATCTGTCGGCGGAGGGGATTGTCGCGGTGGCGGCGATCGCCGTGTCGATGCTGGTCGAGAACTCGTACAACGACAATCACTTCGGCCTGTGGGTGCTGGCCATCGGCGTCGCGGCGGGCGTGGTGCTGGGGCTGGCCAACGGCGTGCTGCACGTGTTTCTGCGCATCCCGTCGTTCATCACCACGCTCGCGGTCGGCTTCGTGGCGACCGGCATCGGCACGGCCGTGTTGTCGGGCAATACGATCCGCGTGAGCGACACGGCGTTGCGCGCGATTTCGATCACGCGCTACTTCGGCCTGCCGCTGTCGGTCTGGATCGGCGTGCTGGCGCTCGGGCTCGCCTGGTTCGTGCACCGCCATACGATTCTCGGCCGCCATACGCTCGCGATCGGCGGCGGCGAGGACCTGGCGCGGCTGAGCGGCGTACGGATCTCGCGCGTGCGCATCGCGGTGTTCGCGCTCGCTGGTGCGTTCTACGGCGTGGCCGGCATTCTCGCGGTTGCGCAATACGGGCAGGGTCACGCGATGATCGCCAACGGCCAGTTGTTCGTTGCGATCACCGCGATCGTGGTGGGCGGCACATCGCTCGCGGGCGGCAATGGCGGTCCGCTCAACACGCTGATCGGTACGCTAGTGGTGGTCGTGCTCGCCAACGGCATGGTGTTGCTCGGCGTGCCGCCGTATGTGCAGCAGGGCATTCAGGGCGTGCTGATCATCGTTGCCGTGACGCTGGCGTTGAATCGCTCGCGCCGCCGCATCGTCAAGTAACGGATAGGGAGACACCACGATGCTCACACTCAAGAACGTCACCAAGCGTTTCCCCGGCGTGCTGGCGCTCAACGACGTGTCGATCGAAATCCGGCCGAACGAGATCGTCGGGTTGATCGGCGAAAACGGCGCGGGCAAGTCGACGCTGATGAAATTGCTGACGGGCGGCTACCGTCAGGATTCCGGTGAGATTCTGCGCGACGGCAAACCGCTCGTGATCAAAAACCCGCGTGATGCCACCTCGAAGGGCATCGCGATGGTCTATCAGGAACAGTCGATCCTGCCGAATCTGACGGTGGCTGAAAACCTGTTTCTCGGCCGCGAGGAGCCGTTTCTCACACTCGGCCGGGTCAACTGGGCAAAGCTCAAACGTGCTGCAGTCGCCGAACTGGCCACCGTGCACCTCGATATCGATCCGCTGACGCTATGCGAAGACCTGACCTTCGGGCAGCGGCAGATGGTCGAACTCGCCAAGGCGCTGTCGCTCGCGAGCCGTACCGACGGCATGCCGGTCATTCTGCTCGACGAGCCGACGTCGGTGCTCGAAGCGGCGGAGATCGAGATCCTGTTTCGCCTCGTGCGTGAACTGAAGGCGCGCGCGTCGTTCGTGTTCGTCTCGCACCGGCTCGACGAGCTGTTGTCGCTGAGCGACCGCGTCTATGTGATGAAGGACGGCAAGGTGGTGGCCGGCATGGCATCGGCGGATGCGTCGGTCGGACAACTGCACGAACTGATGGTCGGCCGCACGATGGACGGCCAGTACTACCGCGAGAATTTGCAGAGCCCGTGCCGCGGCGAAGTCGCGCTGTCGGTGCGTAACGCGTCGCTCGGGCATACGCTGAAAGGCGTGTCGTTCGACGTGCATTGCGGCGAAGTGTTCGGGGTGGCCGGCGTGGTCGGGTCGGGGCGCGAGGAATTGTGCCGCGTAATTGCGGGGCTGGAGTCGCTCGACGCGGGCGAAGTGCGGGTTGGCGAAACCCGCTTGCGGGCACAGGCCACGCATGCGGTCTCGCTCGGCATCGGCTACGTGCCGCGCGAACGCAAGGTCGAGGGACTCGTCACGCAGATGAGCGTGGCCGAGAATCTGACGCTGCCGCGCCTCGCCGCGGTGAGCCGCAGTGGCGTGGTCAACAAGCGAAGCGAGCGTGCGATCGCCAATGAATGGATCGAGCGTTTGCACATCAAGACGCCTGGCCCCACTGCGTCGTGCCGCAATCTGTCGGGTGGCAATCAGCAGAAAGTCGTGCTGGCGAAATGGCGCTTTGCGGGCAGCCGGATTCTCGTGCTGGATCATCCGACGCGCGGTCTCGACGTGGGCGCAAAAGAAGAGGTCTATCAACTGATTCGCGAGCTGACGGCCGAAGGTGTAGCGGTCGTGCTGACCGGCGACACGCTCGAAGAAATTCTCGGGCTGAGTCATCGCGTGATGGTGATGCGCGACGGCCGCGCGCAGAAGATTCTCGCGTGCGAAGTCGGCCACAAGCCGTCGCAGATCGACGTCGTCGAACACATGGTGTGAGGGCAACATGGCACAAATGAATGCATCATTGAAGGCACGGCTCGGCGACAACGCGCCGTTCATCGCGCTCATCGCGCTGTATCTGCTGATCGAGATCGCGCAACCGACTTTCCTCGCGCCGTCCACGCAACTCGGGCTGCTCGCGGACAGCTCGACGCTGTTCATCATGGCGGCCGGCACGACCTTCGTCGTGTTGCTGGGCAGTATCGATCTGTCTTTGCAGGCGGTGGCTTCGCTTTCCAGCGTGATCGTGGCGATGCTGTTGCCGCGTTATGGCGCGTTGGCGGCGGTGGTGGCGCTGGCGGCGTCGTTTGGGATCGGTCTTCTGAGCGGCGTGATTCAAACCGTGCTGCGCATTCCGTCGTTCATCGCGACGCTGGCGGTCGGCGGGATCGCGTCGGCCGCAGCGCTGACGCTTTCGGGTACGCGCTCGATCGGTATCAGCGACGAGATGCGCGACGCGTCGCTCGGATGGACGACGGGTTCGTCGTTCGGTATTCCGCATGAAATCATGCTCGCGCTGGTGGTCTTTCTGCTCTGCGTGTTCCTGCATCGTTCGACGGTGTTCGGGCGGCGCGTCGACGCCATCGGCGCCGGCGAGCCGGCTGCGATCGCATCGGGCGTGCGCGTACCGGTGACGCGTTGCCTCGTGTTCGCGACGTCGTCGCTGTTTGCGGGGCTCGCGGGCGTCATCATGGCGGGGCGGCTGGGCAGCGGATCACCGACGCTCGCCGACCAGTTCCTGCTGCCGGCGATCGCCGCGGTGATCGTCGGCGGGACTGCGTTGACGGGCGGCGCGGGTGGCATCGGCCGCACGTTGATCGGCGCGCTGCTGGTGTCGGTCGCGCGGGTCGGCATGACGTTTGTCGGGATCAGCGTGTTTGCGCAGCAGATCGTGTTCGGCGTGATTCTGATCGTCGCGGTGACCGTGGCGTTCGATCGCTCGAAGGTGCTGATCATCAAGTGAGCGCGTCATGCGTTCGATGTGGAAGTCTTTGGACTGTGATGGAGTGGGTTTAGATGAAAGTTCTGGTGGCGGTTAAGAGAGTGGTGGACTACAACGTGAAGGTTCGCGTGAAGTCGGACGGCACGGGTGTGGATATCGCGAACGTGAAGATGTCGATGAATCCGTTCGATGAGATTGCGGTTGAGGAAGCGGTGCGGTTGAAGGACGCAGGTGTTGTTAGTGAAGTGGTGGCGGTGTCTTGTGGGGTTGCGCAATCGCAGGAAACGCTGCGTACGGCGCTGGCGATCGGCGCGGATCGCGCGATCCTGATCGAGTCTTCAGTGGAACTGCAGCCGTTGGCAGTCGCGAAGCTGCTGAAGGCGCTGGTCGACAAGGAACAGCCGCAACTGGTCATTCTTGGCAAGCAGGCGATCGACGACGATTCGAATCAGACCGGCCAGATGCTGGCTGCGCTGGCTGGTTTGCCGCAAGCAACGTTTGCCTCGAAGGTTGTTGTTGCCGACGGCAACGCGACCGTTTCGCGTGAAGTGGACGGTGGCGCTGAAACGCTGTCTTTAAAGCTCCCCGCAGTCATCACCACGGACTTGCGCCTGAACGAGCCGCGCTACGTGACGCTGCCGAACATCATGAAGGCGAAGAAGAAGCCGCTGGAAGTCGTCAAGCCGGAAGATCTGGGTGTTGACGTCACGCCGCGCCTGAAGACGCTGAAGGTTGTCGAGCCGCCCAAGCGCTCCGCCGGTGTGAAGGTGCCGGACGTGAAGACGCTGGTCGAGAAGCTGAAGACCGAAGCCAAGGTGCTGTAAGGGAGACAGAGCAAATGACGAATCTGGTAATTGCAGAACACGACAACGCGTCGATCAAGGCCGCGACGCTGAACACGATTGCAGCGGCGCAGAAGATTGGTGGTGACATTCACGTGCTGGTGGCAGGGCACAACGCGCAAGCTGCGGCCGATGCGGCAGCGAAGATTGCCGGCGTTAGCAAAGTGCTGCTGGCCGACGCGCCGCAACTCGAAGCAGGCCTCGCCGAAAACATCGAAGCAACGGTGGTGAACATCGCGAAGGACTACACGCATATCCTCGCGCCGGCAACCGCCTACGGCAAGAACATCACGCCGCGTATCGCCGCGAAGCTCGACGTCGCGCAGATCAGCGATATCACGGCAGTGGATAGCCCGGATACGTTCGAGCGTCCAATCTATGCGGGCAACGCAATCGCAACGGTTCAGTCCCAAGACCCGATCAAGGTCATCACGGTCCGCACGACTGGTTTCGACCCTGTGGCAGCGGAAGGCGGCAGCGCATCGGTGGAGAAAATCGAAGCGGCAGCCGACAGCGGCATCTCGTCCTTCGTCAGCCGTGAAGTGACGAAGCTGGACCGTCCGGAACTGACGTCGGCGAAGATCATCGTCTCCGGTGGCCGCGGTCTGGGCAACGGCGAGAACTACACGAAGGTGCTAGAACCGCTGGCGGACAAGCTGAACGCAGCGCTGGGCGCATCGCGCGCAGCGGTCGATGCGGGCTTCGTGCCGAACGACTATCAGGTCGGCCAGACCGGCAAGATCGTCGCGCCGCAGTTGTACATCGCGGTCGGCATCTCGGGCGCGATCCAGCATCTGGCCGGGATGAAGGACAGCAAAGTGATCGTCGCGATCAACAAGGACGAAGAAGCGCCGATCTTCAGCGTCGCCGATTACGGCCTCGTCAGCGATCTGTTCGACACAGTCCCAGAACTGACCGCATCGGTTTAAAGCATTTCACACACGGAGATCAGGATGCGCAAGACCCGGATCGCGATCGTCGGCGTCGGCCTGGCGGCGACGACTCACGCGCTAGCGTTAAACTATCTGCGTGACGAAGTCGAAGTGGTCCGGAACGAACCGCTCAACACCTTGGCAGGAGACAACGATGGATCCGGTAGCAAAGCGTAAATGGCCGCGTTCGGGACTCGAAACGACGCTGATGGGTTTCGGCGCCGCACCGATCGGCAACATCTTCAGGCCGATCAGCGAAGGGGATTCGGCGGCGCTCATCAAAGCCGCGTGGGACGCGGGCGTGCGTTACTTCGACACGGCGCCCATGTACGGCCACGGTTTGAGCGAAGCGCGCTGCGGGCAGGGTCTGCGTTGGTATCCGCGCGATCAGTACGTGCTGTCGACCAAAGTGGGCCGCTTGCTCAAGCCGCGCAAGCGCGCTGAAATCGACTTCACGCCGTGGGTCGACGGCTTGCCGTTCGACATGCGTTTCGACTACAGCTACGACGGCGTGATGCGTTCGATCGAGGACAGCCTGCAGCGCATGGCGCTGGAGCATATCGATATCGCGCTGATTCACGACATCGACGCGTTCACGCATGGCGATCGCCAGCCGCAGATATTCGAGGCCGCCATGAGCGGCGCGGCGAAGGCGCTGCTCAAGCTGCGCGATGAGGGCGTCGTCAAGGCCGTCGGTGTGGGCGTGAACGAGTGGCAGGTCGCGCACGAAGCGATCCGGCGCAACGACTTCGACTGCCTGTTGCTGGCTGGCCGCTACACGTTGCTGGAGCAGGACGCCCTCGACGGTTTCCTGCCGTTGTGCGAGGAGCGTCAGGTGTCGGTGATTCTCGGCGGCGGTTATAACAGCGGCATTCTCGCCACGGGCGCTGTGCCTGGCGCGAAATACAACTATGCACCCGCGCCGGAAGCAATTCTCGAACGTGTGCGCAAGATCGAGCAGGTGTGCCGCGACTTCTCGGTGCCACTCAAAGCGGCGTCCCTGCAATTCGTGCTCGGTCACCCGGCTATTCCGACGAATATCCCGGGCGTGCGCAGCGTCGCACAACTCGAAGACAATCTGCAAACCTTCCGGGCCGACATCCCAGCGGAATTCTGGGCTGAATTGAAGCGTCGCGAACTGATCCGCGAGGATGCGCCGACGCCTCGATAGACAGCCCTTCTCGCCGTCACCGGGCAGCCACGGACGACCCGGCAGGCCATCGGCCTGCCGCGTTGCCGGCATTGAAGTCATGCATTGAAAACACGTCACACACTGCCGTTTTCAACGACGCGCCCTTCCGCACGCCAGCGCAGCATACCGCCGGCAAGATTGGCAACCCGCTCGAATCCGGCCTGCCGCAGCATGACCGTCGCTTGGGCCGAGCGTCCGCCTGCCCGGCAGACCGTCACGATCGGGCGTTCTTTCGTGAGTTCAGCGGCCCGCCCGGAGAGCTCGCCCAAGGAAATGAGCCTGGCCGCGGGAATGCGTCCCAACGGTCCATTGAACTCGTCGGGTTCCCGCACATCGACGATCTCCACAGCACGCAGATTTTCCTCCAGCCACTGCGCATTGATTTCCCAGATGCCCGCAAAGCTGCATGTCAGCGGCGCCCAATCGGGTTCCGTCATCTGCGCGGGGACGCTCGCCGCGAGACCGCATTTCAGGTTTGCGGGCACCGCTACGTCGATTTGCTTCGGATGCGGCAGGTGCAGGTTCGTCATGTATCCGGTGAAATCGTCTTCACATAGTTCACCGCCAAGGCGTGGATTGAAGCGCCGCTCCTCACCCACACTCGTGACCGTCAGACCGCGATAGTCGTGGGCCGGGTAAAGCAGGCAGGCGGTGGGCAGCGTGAAAATCTGACCATGCACCGCGCGAAACATGGTGTGCGCGTCACCGCGCTGGAAATCCGTGCGGCCAGTGCCTCTGATCAACAGACAATCGCCGGTGAACGCCATGGTCTCGTTGTCGAGTACGAGCGTGATGCATCCATCCGTATGTCCCGGTGTCGCGCGTATTGTCAGGTGTCTCGCGCCGAACTCGACCTTGTCGCCGTGGCTCAGATAGCGGTCCGCGCCTTCGGCGCCGCTCGCAGCCGAAATCGCAATCCTGCTGCCTATGCGGCGATTCAGCATCCATGCGCCGGTCACGTGATCGGCGTGGACGTGGGTGTCGATCGTATAAAGCAGATGCAATCCGAGTTCTTCGATCAGGGCGGCGTCCCGGCGCACCTGTTCGAATACCGGATCGACCAGCACCGCCTCGCGCGTCGTGCTATCGGCGAGAAGATAGGTGTAGGTCGACGATTGCTGATCGAATAGCTGCCGGAAGATCAACACTATTTCGCTCCGCGGCCCGCTCCTGCGAGCGCTTAAAGTTGGCGGCCCGTGCCGCCGCCAACCGCCCCGCAGGCAGTCGAACTGGACGCAGCCCCGTTCAGAGGGCCGGGCGCATCGATGCACCCGGACTCACACCGAGCGCCGGACTTCGCACTGCCCGGCACTCGCCGCTCCCATCGATGAGCGCTTTACTTCGGTTGCGCAACGTAGCGCAGATAAGGCTTCACGGTTTTAAAACCCTGCGGATATTTTTGCATTGCGGCATCGTTGGAAACGGATGTTGGAATGATGACGTCCTCACCCGGTTTCCAGTTCACCGGTGTCGCCACCGTGTGTTTCGCGTTGAGTTGCAGCGCATCGAGCAGCCGCATCACTTCGTCGAAGTTGCGGCCGGCGCTCATCGGATAGACGAGCATGGCTTTGACCTTCTTGTCCGGTCCGATGAGAAACACCGAGCGTACGGTCGCATTGTCGACCGCGGTGCGCGGGCCGCTGCCGCTCGCCTCGGGGTGAATCATGTCGTAGAGCTTCGCGACCTTCAGGTCCGAATCGCCGATCAGCGGATAGCCGACCTCGTGGCCTTGCGTCTCCGCGATATCCTTCATCCACTCCGTGTGGTCGCTGACGGGGTCGACGCTGAGCCCGATAATCTTCGTGTTGCGCTTATCGAATTCTGGCTTGAGGCCCGCCAGGTAGCCGAGTTCCGTGGTGCAAACGGGAGTGAAATCCTTCGGGTGCGAAAACAGGACCGCCCAATGGTCGCCGATCCATTCGTGAAAATGAATCGTCCCTTCGGTGGTTTCCGCGGTGAAATCGGGAGCGTCTTCTCCTAATCGAATAGACATCATTAGTCTCCATAGGTCGGGTGCACCAAGATTCGAGTGCCGCGGCCGGAGCGAGGTCCGCCGGGCTGCCGGAGTGTTCAGTGGCGATAGGACTGGCTCGAGATCACCTCCGGCCGGTTGCACCGTACCGTGCTGGAGGACCATCTACGGGGTGCAGCAGAGTCGGAGGCTTTCCCTGATAGCCGTGATGCGGGACAGACATCGGGACGCGCTGCGGGCCGCACCTATAGCGTAGAACAAAAAAGACTTTCGCAGTTGGCAGACTGTAGGGAGAATCCGCCGACGTGGCAACAAGCTTGCTTGCACTCCGAAGAAAGGGAAATTGCACTCTGATTTGGGCGGATTGGGATCTTGTCTGGTCAAAGCCCCAGACAAACCGCCCCACCCGCGACGATCACACACGCGAGCCAGCGCCTTCCATCGACCGCTTCCCGCAGAATCACGCGCCCGATCAGCACTGCGAATACCACGCTGGTCTCTCGCAACGCCGATACCGCGCCCATGGCGCCCGACTGCATCGCCCAGATCACGATGCCATACGCCGCGATCGACACCAGCCCGCCGGCGAGCGACGAGCCGACGGCGACGGGTTCCGTCCGCAGCGGTGTCCACAGCGCCGCGAGTCCGCGCATCGCGACGAACAGCACCGGCATCAGCCAATAGAAGAGGAACATCCACGCGGTGTAGGCGAGCACCTGGCCACCGGATAAACGCACGCCGATGCCGTCGATCACGGTATAGAGCGCGATCGACGCACCGGTCACCAGCGCGGCCACCGCACCCGCGCGCGACACGCGCCCGCCCTGCAGCGCGAGCGCGATGATGCCGCCCGATATCATCGCGATCCCGAGCGCGTGCAAGGGGCCGATCGCCTCATGCGCGAACAGCGCCGCGCCGAGCGTGACGAGCAATGGCGACGAGCCGCGCGCGATCGGATACGCCTGCGCCAGATCGCCGCGGCGATAAGCCCGCACGAGGCTGACGTTGTAGACGATATGCACGAGCCCCGATGCGGCGATGTACGGCCAGGCCGCGTCGGCGGGCCACGGCGTGAACAGGACCACGAGCGTGGCGGCCGCCGCGATGGCGATGCTCATCCACGTCATGGACAGGAACCGGTCGCGGTTGCCGTGCAGCATCGCGTTCCAGCTTGCGTGGAGCAGGGCGGCAAAGAGGACGAGACCGCCGGTATAACTGAGCATGCGGGTTCAAGGCCGGAAAGAGTGAGGGAGATCACGCTCCAGGCGTGCAAGCGTCGCCTGTGGGCGCGAGATGTCGGCGGACTACAAAATGCCTTCCAGGTCCGCGCGCCGCCTGAATCAGCGGCGCAGTAAGAAGAATATCTATCTTGTGGGAGCCCGACAAATCAGATAAATTGAGCATTCGCGTTAGATAAACTCTTGCGAATGAAGCGAACCCTGCCTCCGCTCAATGCATTGCGCGCCTTCGAGGCCGCAGGCCGTCTCGGCAGCTTCAAGGAAGCCGCCTCGGAACTGCACGTGACTCACGGTGCGGTGAGCCAGCACGTGCGCGCGCTCGAAGAGTGGCTCGGCGCAACGTTGTTCGAACGGCACAACCGGCGCGTCGCGTTGACGCCGGCGGCGAAGGCCTATCTGGCGGAAATCGGCCCTTTGTTCGAGCAGCTCTCGCAGGCAACGGCCAGATATGGTTTCCCCGAAACGGTCTCCCGGACACTGTCCGTGAATGCGCCCGCGACATTCACCTTGCGCTGGCTGGTGCCGAGACTGGCGACATTCCGCGCCGCGCATCCCGACGTGGACGTCAAGGTGGAGACGTCGAACGAGTCGTTGGAGAGTCTGAGAGAGATCTACGACGTCGTCGTGCGGGGCGGCCCGGACACGTTCTATGGCTACTCGATGCGACCTTTCCTGTCCGAGGAGCGAGTCCCGGTCTGTAGTCCGGCGCTGTTGCAGCGACTGCCGCTTCGAACGCCGGACGATTTGCGGCAGCACACGTTGCTGCATACGTCGAGTCTTCCGCGGGTTTGGCCGGACTGGCTGGCGAGCGCCCGGATTCCCGCTCTCAGGCCGGCTGCCGCGCTGACTTTCGACCACTTCTATCTGACGTTGCAAGCAGCCATCGACGGGATAGGCATCGCAATGGGACCGACCGCGCTGGTCGCCGACGATCTCGCGGCCGGCCGGCTCGTCGCGCCATTTGCCGGCCCACGTCTGCCGTCGCGGAGCTATTGCACTTACGTTCCGGATGGGAAGTCGGCGGATGAGCTGGTCGCGCTGTTCCGTTCGTGGCTCGAACGCGAGGGGGCTCATTCATAAACGGAGACGGCCCTTAAAGGCGGGCCCACCGCAAACCTCGCGATGTCCAATCTGGCCATCTACGCACAACCTTCCCACCAAACCAAGTCCACGTTTTTTACGAATCTGCGCGCTCTCTTAACAGTGTGTTTACGCGGAGTTGCCTAAATTCGATGGTGCGGAAGTCCGATGCGGGAGGCCACGCCATGGATCTGCTTTACGTCATTGCAATCGTTGCATTCAGCGGCCTCGTCGCCGCGTTCGTGGTTGGCTGCGACAAGCTTCGCCGCGCGCCGGGAGGCCGTCCATGACTACCTGGATGACCTGGCTTGCGGCGGCCTCGACGCTGATTCTGTTCGCCTACCTCGTCTACGCTTTGCTGCGCGCGGAGGCACTCGAATGAACTTCAATAACCTGTTTCAGCCCGGCGTTTTCATCGTCGTGCTGATCGCGCTCGCGATTCCGCTCAGCCGCTACATGACGGCGGTGCTCGACGGTTCGTCGGTCGTCGTTCGCCGCATTGGACGGCCGCTCGAAGTGGCGGTGTACAAGCTGGCGGGTGTGGATCCCGAGGCTGAGATGTCGTGGAAGTATTACGCGCTAGCCGTGCTGGTGTTCAACACGCTCGGTGTGTTCGCGGTCTATGCTTTTTTGCGCATTCAGCAATGGCTGCCCGTCAATCCGCAAGGCTTCGGCCCCATGACGCCGGACGCCGCCTTCAACACGGCGATCAGCTTCGTGACCAACACGAACTGGCAGGACTACACCCCGGAATCCACGGTCAGCTACCTGACGCAGATGGCGGCTCTGACGGTGCAAAACTTCTTGTCGGCCGCCACGGGTATTGCCGTCGTGGTCGCCCTGATTCGCGGTTTTGCACGCCACACGACAGCAACGATCGGTAACTTCTGGGTCGATCTGACGCGTATCACGCTGTATATTCTCGCGCCGCTCGCGACGGTTATCGCGCTCGTCTTCGTCAGTCAGGGCGTGATTCAGAACTTCGAATCGTACCAGGACGTGCCGACACTGCAGGCCACGACGTACCAGACGCCGAAGACCGATGCCCAGGGCAACGCCGTCAAGGACGCGAAGGGCAATCCCGTGATGGTGGACAACAAGGCCGACAAGCAGACCATCGCGATGGGTCCGGTTGCGTCGCAGGAAGCGATCAAGATGCTCGGCACCAACGGCGGCGGCTTTTTCAACGGCAATTCCGCGCACCCGTACGAGAACCCGACGCCGTTCGCGAACTTCGTGCAGATGATCGCGATGCTGCTGATTCCGGCTGCGTTGTGCCTCGTGTTCGGCAGGATGGTCGGCGACCGGCGTCAAGGCTATGCGGTACTTGCCGCGATGACGATTGCTTTCGCGGTGGCCTGCGGGGGTGAGATCGCATCGGAGCAGAGCGGCAATCCGCTGTATTCGACGCTGCATGTCGACCAAAGCGCGTCGGTCACGCAGTCCGGCGGCAACATGGAAGGCAAGGAAACCCGCTTCGGCATCGCGCAATCGGGCATCTTCACGGTCGCGACCACGGCGGCTTCGTGCGGCGCTGTCCTCAATACGCACGATTCGCTCACGCCGATGGGCGGCTTCGTGCCGCTGCTGCTGATCGAACTCGGCGAGGTGATCTTCGGCGGTGTCGGCTCGGGCCTCTACGGCATGCTCGTGTTCGCATTGCTCGCAGTGTTCGTGGCCGGGTTGATGATCGGGCGAACGCCGGAATACATCGGCAAAAAAATCGAGTCGTACGAGATGAAGATGGTGTCGATCGCCGTGCTGCTGACGCCGCTGCTCGTGCTGGTCGGTGCGTCGATCGGCGTGCTGGCGGCTGCCGGCACGGCGGGTATCTCCAATCCGGGGCCGCACGGCTTCTCCGAGGTTCTCTACGCCTACAGTTCCGCGGCCAATAACAACGGCAGTGCGTTTGCCGGCTTGTCGGTGAATACGCCGTTCTATAACTCCACGCTGGCCATCGCCATGTGGTTCGGCCGCTTCGGCTCGATTGTGCCGGTGCTGGCGATCGCCGGGTCGCTTGCAGCCAAGAAGCGTATCTCCGCGACCGCCGGAACTTTGCCGACGCACGGCCCGCTGTTCGTCGTGCTGCTGCTCGGCACGGTGGTGCTGGTCGGCGCGCTGACGTATGTGCCGGCGCTCGCGCTCGGCCCGGTCGTCGAGCATCTGATCATGGTCGCGGGTCATTGATTGAGAGGACAGCATGAGCAACGGATTTCAACCCCCGGTTCATCAGCCTGGCAACATCGGCCAGGCGCGCAATGCCGCGCGCTCGATGTTCGACCCGGCCATTGCCCGGCCGGCCCTCGTCGACTCGTTCAAGAAACTCGCGCCGCGCCACCAGTTGCGCAATCCGGTGATGTTCTGCGTGTACGTGGGCAGCATTCTCACTACCATTCTCTGGATCGCCGCGCTCGGCGGCCAGGCCGAGGCGCCCGCCGGATTCATCCTCGCGATTGCGTTGTGGCTGTGGTTCACGGTGCTGTTCGCCAACTTCGCGGAGGCGCTTGCCGAGGGACGCTCGAAAGCTCAGGCCGCGTCGTTGCGCGGCGCGAAGCGCGACGTCATGGCGAAGAAGCTGCAAGACTCCCACCCCAAGTCGCCGATCCGCATCACGACGGCGACCGATCTGCGTAAAGGCGACGTCGTGCTGGTCGAAACCGGCGACGTGATCCCGGCGGACGGCGAGGTGATCGAAGGCGTGGCATCGGTCGACGAGTCGGCGATCACGGGCGAATCCGCGCCGGTGATCCGCGAGTCGGGCGGCGACTTTTCGTCGGTGACGGGCGGCACGCGCGTGCTGTCGGACTGGATCGTCGTGCGGGTCACCGTGAATCCGGGCGAGGCGTTTCTCGACCGGATGATCGCGATGGTGGAAGGCGCAAAGCGTCAGAAGACGCCGAACGAAATCGCCCTGACGATTCTGCTTGTCGCGTTGACGCTCGTGCTGCTGTTCGCGACCGCCACGCTGCTGCCGTTCTCGATGTTTTCGGTCGAAGCGGCGAAAGCGGGGCATGTCGTCACGATTACCGCACTGGTCGCGCTGCTGGTGTGCCTGATTCCGACCACGATCGGCGGGCTGCTGTCGGCAATCGGCGTGGCGGGCATGAGCCGCATGATGCAGGCGAACGTGATCGCCACTTCAGGGCGCGCGGTGGAAGCGGCCGGCGACGTCGACGTGCTGTTGCTCGACAAGACCGGCACCATCACGCTCGGCAACCGCCAGGCGTCGGCTTTCACGCCGGCGCCGGGCGTCACTGAGGAAATGCTCGCCGACGCCGCGCAACTGTCGTCGCTCGCGGACGAAACGCCGGAAGGGCGCAGCATCGTCGTGCTCGCGAAGCAGCGCTTCAATATCCGCGAACGCGATATGCACGCGCTGCAGGCGACGTTCCTTTCGTTCAGCGCGCAGTCGCGCATGAGCGGTGTCGATTTGCCCGACCGCCAGATTCGCAAGGGCGCGGCCGATGCGATCAAGCATTTCGTCGAAGCTCATGGCGGCCGCTTTCCGTCCGAACTGACGGCGGCGGTGACGGAAATCGCGCGGCGCGGCAGCACGCCGCTGGTGGTCGCGCAGCTAGGCCAGGGCGAAAACGTCGCGCGTTGCATGGGCGTGATCGAGTTGAAGGACATCGTCAAGGGCGGTATCAAGGAGCGCTTCGCCGAACTGCGCAAGATGGGCATCAAGACCATCATGGTGACGGGCGACAACCGCCTGACCGCGGCGGCTATCGCCGCCGAAGCGGGGGTGGACGATTTTCTCGCGGAAGTCACGCCCGAAGCCAAGCTGACGACGATTCGCACGCACCAGGCCGAAGGGCGCCTCGTCGCGATGACCGGTGACGGCACCAACGACGCGCCGGCGCTCGCGCAAGCCGACGTCGCGGTGGCGATGAACACCGGCACGCAGGCTGCGAAGGAAGCCGGCAACATGGTCGACCTCGATTCGAATCCGACCAAGCTGATCGAGATCGTCGAAATCGGCAAGCAGATGCTGATGACACGCGGCTCGCTCACCACGTTCTCGATTGCCAACGACGTCGCCAAGTACTTCGCCATCATCCCGGCGGCGTTTGCGACCACTTATCCGCAGTTGCGCGTGCTCGACGTGATGCATCTGAGTTCGCCTTCGTCGGCGATTCTGTCGGCGGTGATCTTCAACGCGCTGATCATCGTTGCGCTGATTCCGCTTGCGCTCAAGGGCGTGAAATACCGGCCGCTGGGCGCCGCGTCGCTGCTGCGCCGCAATCTTCTGATCTACGGGTTGGGCGGGATTCTGCTGCCGTTCCCGTTCATCAAGCTGATCGATATGGTGCTGAACGTGTTCGGCTGGGTTTGAACGCAACGGAGTGGAGATCATGAAAACGCTGATTCGCCCGGTACTCGTCATCTTCATCCTGATGACCGTGATCACCGGCGTGCTCTATCCAGTCGTCGTCACGGCCCTTGGCCGCGGCGCCTTCGCGGCACAGGCCGGCGGCAGTCTGATCGAGAAGAACGGCAAGCCGGTCGGCTCGAAACTGATCGGCCAGCAGTTCGACGCGCCGTACTATTTCTGGGGCCGCCTGTCGGCCACCAGCCCCATGCCGTACAACGCGCAGAGTTCGGGCGGCTCGAACCTCGGGCCGACCAACCCCGCGCTCGCGGACGAAATCAAGGGTCGTCTCGATGCCTTGAAAGCCGCGGGTAACGACATGTCGCAACCGGTGCCGGTGGATCTGGTGACGTCCTCGGGCAGCGGGCTCGACCCGCAAATCAGCCCGGCGGCCGCAGCCTATCAGGTCGAACGCGTGGCGAAAGCGCGGAGTCTGCCGGTCGATCAGGTTCGCGATCTTGTCGCCAGCAATACACAGGGGCGGCAGTTCGGCATTTTCGGCGAGGCGCGCGTGAACGTGCTTCAGCTCAACCTTGCGCTGGACGACCTCAAGCCAATGCATTGATGTCGACGCTCGCGGCTTCTATGAGGGACCCCACCATAACAGTCGTTGTAATAGACGATGACACAACCATAAGCCGCTTCATTCGCGCGCACCTCGAAGCGGACGGGATGAACGTGTTCGGAGCGCAGACCGGCGCACAAGGTCTTGCGCAGGCCGCGACGCGGCGGGCGGATCTCGTCATCATCGATCTGGCCTTGCCTGACATGGACGGCATCGACGTGATCCGTCAGTTGCGCGCCTGGTCGGCGATGCCGGTGATCGTTTTGTCGGCGCGCAGCCGCGAGGAAGACAAGGTCGCCGCGCTCGATGCCGGCGCCGACGATTATCTGACCAAGCCGTTTGGCTTGCCCGAGCTAGGCGCGCGGATGCGTGCCCATTTGCGCAGGCAGGCCGCATGCGGGCGGGCCGGCTCGCCGCAGGTCCGGTTCGGCCTGGTTACCGTTGATCTCGGCGAGCGGCAAGTGCTGCGCGATAGCCGTATCGTCCATCTCAGTCCAATCGAATACCGGCTTCTCTCCGCGCTGGTGCGTCATCCGGGGCGGGTATTGACGCATGCGCAACTGCTCGGCGAGGTATGGGGGCCGTTGCAAACCGATAACCACCATTACCTGCGGATCTACATGGGACATCTGCGCCACAAGCTCGAAAGCGATCCGGCGCGCCCCGAGCACATCATCACCGAGTCGGGGGTGGGGTACCGGCTGGTCGGCGTGAGGTGAATTTCACACAATATTTACGGCATTGCGGGCAATCGTTGCGCGGTCTTTACTGCGGGCTTCGTATAGTGGGTGACTGGCTTTGCGCTGTAAAGAGATGAAGAGATCTATTGGAGTCGATATGGCATTCAAACAAGCGAAGGGCCGCGTGAGCGTCGAGTTCGGCGTCCGACTTTCATGACACCCTCAAGACCCGCGATGGTATTCAGGGGGCTGTGCAAGGTGGTCGCCATCGCCTTCGTCACAAACCAGATTCTCACGACTATTTTTACGTATTTCGTGCAGCAACTCGATTCCGCGCCACCGCATCAAGCCGTCTGGCTTTTCAGCTGTGTGACATGCGGGATGGTGACGTTATGGCTGCAGGCCGACGCGCGGCGCGCATTCGGCTTCGCGCGCGAGAAGGGATTCGTGAAGCAGGGCGGCGAAGGCATGCAGGACGTGCAGATCGCGGACGACTGTCCGAAGCGGTGGCTCGTCATCCTGCATATCGAATTGAACCCCGCAGCGATACAGGCCTAGCCGGGCGGCACGTCGGGTTGGCCGTATCCGTGTAATGGCGCCCAAAACCTGGTACTTTTACACCGTATTAACGTGGCTTTAACTAAGCTGAAAGCGATACCGGTTTCCAGGAGTTCTGGATGATACGAATGCTGATCCCCGTCCTCGACCACGGCGGTGCAGTCGAAGCAGCCCGCTATGCCGCGTTCATGTTTCTCGAGCACGGCGTAACGGAGGTCGAACTACTGGAAGTTCTCGAGCCCGTCGCACAAGGACGCGCAGCCGCTTTCCACACTCGAAGCTCACTGTTGCGCCACGAGAAGCATGCGATGCTGAAGGCTCTGATCGACGCTCGAACCATTCTCGAGGAAGCAGGGGTGCCCTACCACTGGAAGCGCGTCTTCGGTCACCCTGCCAAAGCGATTGCCGACTATATAGCCACGACCCGGCCCGACGTGATGGTGATCGACGCCAGTCGTATGGGTTTCTTCCGCAGGCTCGCCATGCTCGCGTCTTTATCGAGGCGAACGGTTACGCCGGTGACAATGGTTCACTGAGAAGGATCGTCTGCTCGGCTAGCCTTGCGCAGAACCTCCGCTTTCATCGAGCCACTGAACGATGTTACGCACCGTATCGCCATAGAAGGTGCGATATAACTCCTTCGATACATAGCCGATATGAGGCGTCGCGAGCACGTTGGGCAATTCGCGCAGAGGGTGCGGATTGTCGAGCGGTTCCACGTCGTATACGTCCAGTGCGGCGCCGGCAATCTGGCCGGTCGTGAGTGCCGTCAGCAGCGCGACCTGGTCGACGATCGGACCTCTCGACGTATTGATCAGCCGGCTCGTGGGTTTCATCTGCGCGAATTCCGTCGCGCCGACCAAACCTTGGGTTCGCTCGCTCAGCCGCACGTGGATCGACAGGAAATCCGCCGTGGAGAACAGCACATCTCTGCTGACTCGCTGCACGCCCTTTTCCGCGGCGCGCTCCTCGGTCAGGTTCTGGCTCCACGCGATGACGTTCATTCTGAATGCCCGCCCGATGATGCCGACCGCCGAGCCGACGCGGCCAAGGCCGAGCAATCCGAGCGTCTTGCCCGCGAGTTCATCGCCAAGCGAAAGCTGCCAGCCTCCCTGACGCAGCGACTGATTTTCGAGCGGAATATTGCGGGCCATTGCGAGAATCAGCCCCCACGTCAACTCGATCGTCGGTGTGGACGAATAGCCCGTATGACGAATTTCGATGCCGCGTTCCGCAGCCGCATCGTGATCGATCGACGTATTCCCTGCGCCGGTCGAGGCAATCAGCTTCAGGTTCGGCAGGCTTTCGATGACCTCGCGGGGCAGCGGGGTGCGTTCCCGCATTACGCAGACGACATCGAATGGCTGCAGGCGTTGAATCAGTTTCCCGATATCAGCGACGTGGTCGTTGAACACCGTCACGTCCGCGCGGTTCTCGAGGGCCGACCAGTCCGCCATGCTCAGTGCGACGTTCTGATAGTCGTCGAGGATCGCTACCTTGGTGGGGGATTTGGCGTTCATATTGCGCACTCCGGGAGTTGAAACGCTTGGTACCGTGATCTGAATTTCCGCACTGAATGCTATGTAACGCGGCCGACGACGTAAATCAATAACTCGCGACGCCACCCATCGCGAACCGCGATGGCGCAGTCGGTGCGCTATCAGGCCATGCGCGGTGTGGGAGGAAACGTTGAGCGGCGGCGCTCCTCACGCGTCGTTCTCATGATGCGCTTCGAGGTGATCGACCAGCATGCGCGCGGGAAGCGGCAGGGTGTCAAAATTGCGCGCAATGATTGACAGCGGCCGCAGCGACCATGGGTCGTCAAGCTCAACAGCGCGAAACGACGCCGAATGCACATACGGTGTCACGCTTCCCTTGGGGAGCACGCCGATGCCGAGTCCTGCGCTGACCATGTTGCGCACGCCCTCGAAGCTTGTCACCTCGATGCGCACGCGTAGCCGGCTGCCGTCACGCTCGGCGGCGGCGCGGCACAATTTGGAAATGGACGTCCCGTAGGGCATGCTGACAAAGTCGTCCTCCAGAGCTTCCGCGAAGCTCACGCTTGCGCGCCCGGCGAGCCGATGATCCGACGGCACGATCACGACCAGCTTATCCACGCTGTACGGGCGCCACTGCAGATCGCCGAGGGACTCCTTGGTCGCCGAGCAGATGCCGAGATCGGCGACGCCGCTTGCGATCGCCTGCACCACTTCGTCGCTCGACTTCTCGACCATGTCGATCCGCACGTTTGGATTGGCGCGGAGAAAGGAACGCAGCACGCCGGGCAGATACTGAACCATGGCGGTAAAGTTCACGTAAATCCGGGTATGGCCCCTCAATCCCGCCGAATATTCAGACAGTTCATCCGAAATTTGCTGCAGGTGCTCGCTCAGCCGCTTCGCGTGATGATAGAGCGCCTCGCCCGCAGGCGTCGCTTGAACACCGCGGCTGTGCCGATATAGCAGCGGCGTGCCGGCGTCGTCTTCGAGATCCGATACGCGCTTGCTGACGGCCGATGCCACGATGTGCGTGCGGGCCGCCGCCGCGGCGATGCTGCCCTCCTCGACGACTGCCACGAAAATGCGCAGGGACTCCATGTCGAGTCGCAACGGCCGATCTGCTGAAACACGCATCCTCACTCCTTCGGGGGAATATCCGGTCGGTTGGCACCCATCGCGTTTGGCGATGCCTGTATTGAACATTGAGAAGTTTTCAATCCGCGCGGCAACCGGCATCCTATGTGCCATAGAGATCGATCCTCGCAGGACCAGATCAAGACGCGGGCCGGCAGCGCGCAGCGCGATTTTATGTCGAAGGAGGCGGCGTTGTCCTGGCCGCCGCCGGTGGAACATGGTACACCGGCGCCCAAACGCACGATTTGTTGCAGCGCCGCGTGTACCGGCGCTGTAAGACCGGACCGCCTGAAAATTCTGTTGAAAATATGAAGGAGACGAGAGATGGAACACAAAGAGCTGGCGATGAGTTCGCGAACTCACTGGTACGACGGTCTCACGGCGATGCACTGGCGTGTACTCAAAGCGAGTTTCCTCGGCTGGATTTTCGACGGCTACGAAGCACTGGCGCTCGTGGTTGTTCTTGGGCCGATGCTGCATTCGGTGCTGTCACCTGAGCAAGCCGCGTCCCCCACGACTTACGCCGGTCTGGTTATCGGCATCACGTTGCTCGGCTGGGGAGCGGGCGGTCTGATCGGCGGGATTCTCGCGGACTATGTCGGACGCAAGCGGATGATGCTCTGGTCCGTATTTCTCTACGCGTTGTTCTCGGGGTTGACCGCGTTCTCGCAAACCTTCTGGGTGTTGTGCGGGCTGCGTTTCCTCACGGGCCTCGCAATGGGCAGCGAATGGAGCACGGGCGTCGCGCTGCTGTCGGAAACCTGGCCGGAGCGGGCTCGCGCGAAAGGGGCCGGCTTTCTGCAATCGGGCTTTGGCTGGGGCACGCTGATCGCGGCGGTCGTGTGGTATGCGCTTTCGTCGACGCACCCATTCGGCGCCGAAACCTGGCGGCTGATGTTCGTGCTTGGCGCAGTCCCGGCGCTCTTTGTGCTGTACATTCGCCGCGGAGTCAGCGAGTCGGAGAAATGGCAACGCGCGGTGCGCGAGAAGCGCTGGAGCGCGACGAGCAACGAGCAGGCCGCGGGCGACGCACCCGCATCCGAGAAGCGTCCCTTCACGCTCACGCAACTCTTCAATGAACCCGAAGCGCTGCGCCGCACGCTGCTGCTGCTCGTCCTGTCGATCGTCACGACCGTCGGCTGGTGGGCCATTTCAAGCTGGCTGCCGACCTTCACCGTATCGCTCGCCAAAGCCGAGGGGATTCCCGACGCGTTGTCGTGGGGCTCAAAGATATCGATCGCTTACACCGTCGGCGCGATTGCGGCTTACATGATCGCCGGTTTCGTGGTGGATGCCATCGGACGGCGGGCCTTTCTGTCACTCACGTTCGTCGGTTCGCTGATCACGACGTTCGTCACGTACAAGCTGACCACCAGCGTCGAAGCGATGATGATCGTGGCGCCGATCAATGGCTTCTTCACCCTGGGTTGCGCGTATGTCTGGATGGCGATCTACCCATGTGAACTCTTCGGTTCCAGCGTGCGTTCCACTGCGATCAGCTTCGTGTTCAATGCTGCGCGCCTGATTGCGTGGGTCTTCCCGATCATCGCGGGCAGCATGATCAAATCGTTTGGTGGCGTGTCGCAGGCGGCGTTGGCGCTCGGCTCCGTGTATCTGATCGGCATCGTGCTGCCCTGGTTCTTGCCTGAGACGCGTGGCGCAGGCATGCCGGACTGAGACCGCGATTTTTCGCGCGGATCAGGACGCCGTGAAAATCCCATCAGTATTCTGGATGCCTAAATCTATTTCGGAGATTTGAAAAATGCCTCAAAACTTTCGTATTGGACAGATCGTTCCAAGCTCGAATACGACCATGGAAACCGAGATTCCGGCCATGTTTCGTGCCCGTGAAGCCATTCGTCCCGAGCGCTTCACGTTCCATTCGAGCCGGATGAGAATGCACAAGGTCACGAAGGAGGAATTGGTTGCGATGAACAAGGAAGGCTTGCGCTGCGCGGCGGAACTCGCCGACGCTCGTGTCGATGTGATGAGCACGGCGTGCCTGGTCGCGATCATGGCGATGGGGCCCGGCTATCATCGCGAAACAGAACGCGATCTGTTGGAGGTCGCGCGCGCCAATCATTGCCTCGCGCCAGTCATGACCTCCGCGGGCGCTTTGGTAGAGGGCCTGAAGATCATGGGCGCTCGTCGGATTTCGCTGATGGCGCCGTATATGCGCCCGTTGACTGACCTGGTTGTCGCTTACATCGAAAACGAAGGAATCGAGGTCATCGATTCCATCTGCTTTGAAATTCCCGACAACCTCGAAGTCGGGCTGCGCGATCCGATGCAACTGGTCGACGACGTTCGGCGCCTGAACACGGAAGGCGCGGACGTCGTGGTGGCATCCGCCTGCGTCCAGATGCCTTCATTGCCGGCGATTCAGCGCATCGAAGACATGTTGGGAATCCGCACCGTCTCGACTGCGGTATGCACCGTGCGGCGCATGCTGGATCATCTGAAGCTCGAGCCGATCGTGCCTGGCGCCGGAGCCTTGCTTTCCGGCGCGTGATGGGGTGCGCAGTTAAAGTTCATCGAGTGACGCGTTGGACATTGTTACAACGGCAACTGTGGGGCGAAGGACTCTGCTCCACAGCCCTTTCAGCCAGGAGCCATCGCCTTTCCGACATGGTCGACGAACGCTCTGACCTTGGCGGAATGCCGTCGCTCCTGTGGGCTCACCAGTTGGATCGGAATAGCGATCGCTTCCCAATCCGGCAATATCCGTTGCACTTCGCCGCTGGCCAGTTCGTCGTCGAACAGCCAGTTCGGCGAGTATCCAATCCCCATGCCCGCGAGGACCGACGCTCGCATGACTTCACTGCTGTTGGTTTGCAGATTGCCTTCGACCCGCACGATGCGGGTGATCCCCACCGGCTCCGCGGCGCCGGGGCCTGCTGTGAAACTCCACGCGTTGCGCATTGCCAGTTCGGTGTAGACGATGCAGTTGTGATCGACCAGGTCGCCGGGAACGCGCGGCGCCCTCTTGCCTTTCGGCAGCGAACGCACGTAGTTGCGATGCGCCATCAACATCCGGTAGGAAGTTCCCACGCGACGCGCGATCAGGCTGCTGTCCGGCAGGTCGCCGATGCGCACCGCGACGTCGATCCCCTGTTCCACGAGATCGATAAAACTGTCGCTAAGGCGTAGGTCGATCTTCACGGCCGGATGCTCTGCCAGAAACGATTGCACCAGCGGCATGAGCTTAAGGCGCCCGAAGCCGACCGACGCCGCGATTCGCAGCCAGCCCGTGAGTTGCTGCTCGCCGCGCCGCAGCGCGCCCTCGGCCTCCGCGATTTCCGCGACCAGGCGCCGCGCCTGTTCGAAATAATGTTCACCTTCTTCCGTCAGTGCGAGCGAACGCGTGGTTCGCGTCAGCAGCCGCGCGCCCAGCTCGCGCTCGAGAGCCGCGACCTGTTTGCTCACTGCGCTTTGCGTCGTGTCGGCCTCGTGTGCGACCGCGGAAAAACTGCCCGCTTCCACCACGCGCACGAAAGTCCTCATTGCCTGCAGCTTGTCCATTTTGCTCAATATATTCCTGCGTGGAATCAGTTATATGAGCATACACCGTCTATATCGCCCGCCGGGAATCATTCAAAGTTCAGTCATCGCAAACGCGATTGGAAGCAACCCAACTCTAGGAGCACTGACATGAACTCACCCGTCGTCCTTATCACTGGCGCGCTGACCGGTATCGGCCGCGCCACCGCACTTGCCTTCGCTCGCGAAGGAAACCGCGTGGTCGTCAGCGGCCGTCGCGAAGAGGCAGGCCAGGCGCTCGCCGCCGAACTGCGCGCGCTTGGCGCCGAAGCCGAATTCCTGCGCGCCGACGTGCGCTTCGAGGCCGAAGTGCGCAGCCTCGTCGAGCGGACCGTCGAGCGTTTCGGGCGCATCGACGTGGCGGTCAACAACGCCGGCACCGAAGGGCAATTGGCGCCGATCGTCGAGCAGACAGCGACCAACTACGAAGACACCTTCTCGGTCAACGTGCTCGGCACGCTGCTGTCGCTCAAGCACGAGATGCGCGTGATGCTGGCGCAGGGCGCCGGCTCGATCATCAACCTCTCGTCGATCGCGGGCCAGGTCGGCTTCGCGGGTGGGTCGGTGTACGTGGCCAGCAAGCATGCGGTCGAAGGCCTCACGAAGAGCGCGGCCCTCGAAGGCGCTACCGCGGGTGTGCGTGTCAACGCCGTGGCGCCGGGCCCGGTCGCCACTGAAATGCTTGACCGCTTTGCCGGCGGCACCGAGGAGGGCAAGGCCGGTTTCCTCGCGACGATACCGGCGCGCCGCGCCGCGACGCCGGACGAGATCGCTCAGACCATCGTCTTTCTTGCGAGCGATAAGGCGCGCTACCTCACCGGACAGAACATTGCAGTCGACGGCGCCTACACGGCGCAATAACACGCGATTTTTTCCTATCTTTTCTACTCAGGAGCCTCACCATGACCACCATCAATGTCCCGACGCGCGACGAAGTGTCCCCGGCTAACCAGGCGATCTTCGACAAGCTCAAGAGCAGTCTCGGCACTGTGCCCAACCTGTACGCCACGTTCGCCCATTCGGAGCACGCGCTCGGCAACTATCTTGCGTTCCAGAACGCGAAGAGCAGCATCACCGGCAAGGCGCGCGAAATCGTGAACCTCGTCGTGAGCCAGGTCAACGGCTGCGAATACTGCCTGGCTGCGCACACCGTGATCGGCAAGATGAGCGGCTTCACCGACGAACAGATTCTCGAAATCCGCAGTGGCAAGGCAAGTTTCGATGCGAAGTTCGACGCACTCGCACGGTTGGTGAAGAGCATCGCGGTCAACCGCGGGCACGCCGATCAGGCGCTCGTCGATGCGTTCTTCGCCGCGGGCTGGACCAAGGCCAATCTGGTCGACACGATCGTCGTGATCGGCGACAAGACCGTCACTAACTATCTGCACGCAACGACGCGCGTACCGGTGGACTTCCCCGCCGCGCCGCAGCTCGCCGCGTGATGGTTGCAGCCGGGCAGGGCGTGGAGTTCGTGCGAGGTCCGCGTCGTCCGGCTGATTGAAGTTGTCCTGAATCGGAGGATGTGATGTCTCAAACTGAACATTTCGACACCGTTATTCTCGGCAGCGGCCAGGGTGGCAAGCTGCTGGCGTGGCACCTGGGGCGATCGGGCCAGCGCGTCGCCGTCGTCGAGCGTCAATGGGTGGGCGGATCGTGCCCGGCCGTTGCGTGTCTTCCCAGCAAGAACGAAATCTGGAGCGCACGTGTTGCACATCTTGCGCAGCACGCCGGGGACTTCGGCACGATCACCGGCCCAGTCACGGTCGATATGGCGAAGGTCCGCGAGCGCAAGCGCGGCATGATCGAACGTGAGGTTGCGTTTCACCTGCAGGCGTATGCGGCGAGCGGCGCGGAGCTGATCATGGGCAGTGGACGTTTCATTGCGCCGAAAACTCTCGAGGTGCAACTGAACAATGGCGAAACGCGCACGCTGAGCGGCGACCAGATTGTCGTCAATGTCGGATCGCATGCGGCTATTCCGGACGTTCCGGGTCTGAGTGCGGCGCAACCGCTCACGCATATCGGCGCACTGGACCTCGACTACACGCCGGCTCATCTGATCGTGTTCGGCGGCGGCTATACCGGTATCGAAATGGCTCAGGCATATCGGCGCTTCGGCAGCCGGGTGACGATCGTCGAACACGGGCAGCAATTGATGGGACGCGAAGACGCCGACGTCGCCGATGAGATGTCGCGTGTGCTGAGCGGCGAGGGCATCGACCTCGTGCTCGGCGCCGAGACGCTCAAGGTGGACGGCCAATCCGGCAAGCACGTTGGCATCACCGTGCGCACGGCCGCCGGTGAGCAGACGATTGAAGGCAGCGACATTCTGGTCGCCACGGGCCGCATTCCGAATACCGCCGGTATCGGCTTGGACAAAGCCGGCATTGCACTGGACGAACGTGGCTACATTCGCGTCAATGACCGCCTGCAAGCGAGTGCGCCCGGTGTGTGGGCGATCGGTGAAGTGGCCGGGAGTCCGCAGTTCACGCATGTTTCCGTCGACGATTTCCGCATCGTGCGGGATAACCTGGCGGGTGGCCATCGCAGCACGCGTGATCGTCTTGTGCCGTACACGATGTTCAGCGATCCGCCGCTCGCGCACGTCGGGCTCAGCGAACGCGAAGCACAGAAGCAGGGCATCGCCGTGCGGGTCGCGAAGCTGCCGATGAGCAACGTGTTGCGCACCGAAGCCACGGACGAGACACAAGGCTTCATGAAAGTGCTCGTGTCCGCCGCCGACGACCGCATTCTCGGCTTCACGATGATCGGCTCGGAAGCCGGCGAGGTGATGGCCGCGATGCAGACGGCGATACTGGCGGAACTGCCCTATCCGAAGCTGCGCGATGCGGTGATCACGCACCTGACTTTCGCTGAAGGCTTCGGCCCGCTGTTGGCCAACGTGCCGCCGCGAGCGACGGCGCAGTGAGCCAGCCGGCGCGGGCACCGGCTATTCGCCGGGGCCCGCGTTGCGCGACGTGATCGATACTGCTTGACGGCGTATTCCCGACGGGAATGACAGCTATTGCCCCGTGGTCCCTTCTGCGTCACCTCGACTCGCGCGATCATTCCTCCGTCCCAATCTGAATATCTCAAGGATGAAGCAATGAACCAACTGTTTACACCCATCTCCGTTGGCCCCTTCGAACTGAAGCACCGCGTCGTACTGGCGCCGCTGACACGCATGCGCACTGAAGCGGGCAACGTTCCCGGCGATCTGATGGTCGAATACTATTCGCAGCGCGCGTCCGACGGCGGTCTGCTGATCACCGACGCGACCGCCGTCTCGCCACTGGGCATCGCGTATGTCGACGCTCCCGGCATTTACACGCAGGCGCAGGTCGACGGCTGGAAGCGCGTCACTCACGCCGTGCACGCCAAAGGCGCCCGCATCTTCCTGCAACTATGGCATGCCGGCCGGCAGGCGCATCCCGCCAACACGAATGGACAGACGCCGATCGCGCCGTCGTCGATACGCGCGTATGAGCATGCTGCAATCCGCGACGCACAAGGCAATATCGTCGAAGTCGAGCAACTCGTTCCGCGCGCGTTGGACACGCATGAGATTGCAGACGTCGTCGAACAGTTTCGACAGGGCGCTGCGCGTGCGAAAGCAGCTGGTTTCGACGGCGTCGAACTGCATGCGGCGAACGGCTATCTGATCGATCAATTCCTGCTGGATGGCTCGAACCACCGGACGGACGCTTACGGCGGTTCGATTGAGAATCGCGCGCGTTTTCTGTTCGAGGTCGTGGAGGCAGTCGTGTCGGTGTGGGGTGCGGGGCGCGTTGCCGCACGTCTGTCGCCAAGCGGTGTGTACGGGACCATGTCCGACAGCGATCCGCACGCGACTTACGGCTATGTGGCGAGCCGGCTCAACAACTACGACCTCGCTTACCTGCACGTGATCGAGCCGCGCATTCGCGGTAACGAGGACACCGAGGCGAGCGAGTCAGCTGTCTCATCGAAGGATCTGGGCCGGCTGTTCACCGGCACGATTGTGGCCGCCGGCGGATTCAACGCTGAAAGCGCAGAGCAGATTCTTCACACCGGCGATGCCGATCTGGTCGCCTTCGGCCGGATGTTCGTCTCCAATCCGGACCTGCCGGAGCGTTTGCGTACGGGTGCGCCTCTGAATGCTTACGACCGTGCCACGTTCTATGGCGGCGACGGACGAGGCTACATCGACTACAGCACGCACCGCGCAGTGGCCACGGCCTGAACACAGGCATTCATCGACGCGACTTCAAGGCGCTGACAGGGGGACGGCCGTCGGACCGACGGCCGTCCCCCCAGAACATCACGATCCGGCGATACACGTCGCGGGTGGGGAGCGATGGAACAAGACCGTGCGGTTGTCGGCCCTCGGGATTGGATTGCGCCGCAGCCGTACGACACGCGAACCACGATGATTCGTTCCAGGAGAAAAGCAAGTGGACCGGCTGACAGCGATGGAAACGTTTGTATGCGTGATCGAGTCGGGTTCCTTCTCGGCCGCAGCCCGCCTGCTCGATGTCGGGCAGCCAGCCGTTTCAAAGTCGATTGCACAACTCGAAGAGCGGCTCGCGGTCCGATTGCTTCTCCGCTCTACCCGTGGGCTGACGCCGACCGAAGCGGGTCAGGCGTTTTACGAACGCGCGAAACGGGCGATCGAAGAAGCGGACGAAGCAGAACTGGCGGCGCGGGGATCGGCCGGCGCACTCTCGGGCCGTCTCAGGGTGTCGGCGGCCGTGACTTTTGCGCGGCTTCATATCATCCCGCGACTGCCGTCCTTCCTCGAACGACATCCTGATCTGAACATCGACATCATCCTCGATGATGAGAACATTGATCTGCTGGAACACGGCATCGATGTCGCGTTGCGAATGGGTGTGCTGGGCGACTCGACCATGACGGCGCGCAGACTCACGCGTGGCAGGCGTTGTGTCGTCGGCTCGCCGGCGTGGTTCGCGAAAGCCGGTGAACCGCGCACGCCTGCCGATCTGGTTTCGCATCAGGCGATCGTGTACGAGCAGGCCGGCGGTGGAAATGCATGGTCTTTCAAGCGGGGCAATACGGAGACGTCCATTGCTGTCGCGGGGCGCATTCGCGTGAACGCGGCGGAGGGTGTGCGCGCAGCGGTGCTAGCCGATATGGGCGTCGCGATCACGTCCGAGTGGATGTTCGCGCCCGAAATCGCAAGCGGCGCGGTAAAACTGGTGCTTGCCGATTGGGAATTGCCCAGCATCGATCTTTGGGCCGTGTTTCCGAGTGGGCGGATGGTGACCGCAAAGGCGCGTGCTTTTGTTGCGTGGGTCGAGGAGATATTCGGCGCATCGGATTCGATGGCCTGACTGAACGGGATGATCTTTGATGCGCTCGCTCCCGGCACGTGACGTGCCGGGAGCGAAGCAGGCCCGGCTTAAGAGGCCGAGGCAGTCTTCCGGCGAAGAACGGGCAACATGTCCTGCGGTTCAGGCCGATGCGTGTAGTCCGGATTCACTTCGGCATACAGGATCGTGCCGTCTTGCCCGATCACGTAACGCGCGGGCATCGGCAGAGTCCAGCTAGTGTCGCCGTTGAACGCCGGCAAGTCGTTCTTGAGGTTCTTGTACAACTCGACCAGATAGTCGGGCAGGGCAAAGCGGATGCCGAACGCCGCCGCCACATCGTTGTGCGTATCGCTGAGGATCGGGAAGCTCAGCTTGTTGGTGCGCACCGACTTGCGGCTATTCACGGCATTTTGCGGCGAGATCGCGACCAGGTTGGCACCTTCGGCCTTGAGCGACGGCAGTGCCTCCTCGAGAGCCGTCAGTTCAAGATTGCAATATGGGCACCACACGCCACGATAAAAGCTGATGACGAGCGCTCCGCGCTTCAGCAGTTCGGTAGACGAGACGGGTTTTCCGTCCGGGTCGTTGAGGATAAATTCCGGCGCTGCGTCGCCTGCTTTGAGCGCGCGTTCAGCCTGACCGGACGCCACGAGTGCGGCGGTAGCGCGTTCCATGATCGGATGAATTTCAGGCGGCGCGAAGTACGGTGCTTTACCGCCTTTGAAATCCGCTTTGAATGCGTCGAGTTTCGCTTGAAGTGACATGACAATCTCCTTCTTCAGACAGGGTAATGTGTTGAAGTTGTGCTGCGGTGGAGAGATAGTCGGTCAATACAAACGAATGAAGAAGACACGTCGGCCGCATAACAGTCATTCCGGCGAGGCATGGCGCAACCGGGGAGGCGGCACCCCGCTACGCACGCCGAAATGACGAGTTAATGCCAATGGCGGCCGAGTCAGCTCGGAAAACTATTCCCGAACATGGGCAGGCCGCTATTCGATTCGGCCTCGGTTGCCTCGTCCTGCAGCACGTCCCAATGCTCGGCGAGCACGCCGTCCGCAAAGCGCAGGATATCGGCCGCGATCCATGCGGCGGGACGCCCATGACCTGAAAAGCGCCCATGCACGATCACGTAATCGCCATCCGCCACGATCACGCCGGGTTCGTATCGCAAGGTCGGCGGCTGGGTCTTGATCAGGTTGAACAGGCCGTCGCGCCCCGGTGCGATATGCGCGCTGTGCTGGATATAGTCGGGCGACCAGAAACGCTCGGCTGCGGCGTAGTCGCGTTGGTTGAAAAGCGTGTCGAACGCTTCGAGTACAAAGGCCTTGTTGGCTGCTTCGGTCGTGGTGGTCATGAATGTTCTCCTGATAGATGGGTGACGTGGCGGCGCGTCATGCCGCCACGGCCTGAAAGGACGGATAGTCGGTGTAGCCATCGGCGGTCGCGCCATAGACCTTCGGCCAGTCGACTTCGGCAAGCGGTGCATCGGCGGCGAAGCGCGCCGGCAGATCCGGATTGGCGATGAACGGTCGGCCAAAGGCGACCATATCGACGAGCCCGGCTTCGATCAGCCGATTGCCGCGCGCACGATCCATATCGACGTTGGCGATGATATTGCCGCGGTAGAGCTCGCGGAAGTGGCGGAACATGCCGTCTCCGGCCAGCGTGGCCAGCGGCGTCGCAGACAGGTCGGCCATTGCGCCCATCAGCAGCAGATGAGAGAGATCGAATTCGTTGAGCCGGCCGATCACATATTCGGAGGTGGCAAGCGTTTCGTCATTGGAAACGAAGGCGCCCGTCTCCGACGTTGCCGGTCCCGTCTTGATGCCGGTGCGCTGCGCCCCGACGGCCTCGACCACCGTTTCCACGACCTCGAACAGAAAGCGCGCCCGGTTCTGCGTCGAACCACCGTATGCGTCCGTACGCAGATTGGTGCGAACGTTGAGGAACTGATTGAACAGGTAGTGATAGCCGCCCTGGATCTGCACGCCGTCAAAGCCGGCCGCGATCGCGTTGCGTGCGGCCCGGCCGAAGTCGGCGACCGTGCGGCGGATCTCGTCCTTCTCCATGGCGCGTGGAACCACGGTGTCCTTGCGGCCGGCCGCGGTCACGCTTTGCTGCTCCGGGTTGACCGCTGACGCGGAGCGCGGCGCCTTGCCGGCCTGGAAATCCGGATGCCCCAACGAGCCGGTATGCCAGAGTTGCGCGACGATCCGGCCGCCCGCGCGATGCACGGCATCCGTCACCACGCTCCAGCCGCGCACCTGGGCTTCGCTCCAGAGTCCGGGCACGTCTGCCCAGCCAACTGCCTCGGGGCTGACGAAAATGCCTTCGCTGACAATCAGCCCCGCCGCGGCGCGCTGCGCATAGTACTCGGCGTGCAAGGCCGTCGGGACAAGATCGGGATTCGCCGAGCGCATGCGCGTCAGCGGCGCCATGACGATGCGGTTGGGCAGATCGAGGTCCCCCAGCCGAATCGGCTTGTGCAGGGGCTGGTTGCTTTCGATGTTCATGAAATTTCCTACGACGTTTGAAGGATTCACCCAAACACAATGGCGATTGACATTGAGTTTGATGGGTCGATCGAGAAAAGTCAATGTCGATCACCATTGTATTTTTCGAAGGCGGTTATAATTGAGCTGACAACGGCGTGGGAGCATTGAGCGATGGGCGTTTCAAAACAGCAGGCGGTGGAGAACCGGAAGACCATCATTGCGGCTTCGGAGAAGCTGTTCCGTGCGCATGGAATCGATGGTGTGGGCCTGAGCGCGCTGATGAAGGCCGCGGGCTTTACCCAGGGCGGGTTCTACAACCACTTCGAATCGAAGGAGGCGCTGGCCGCTGAAGTCGTGGCGACTGCGATGGACAAGTCCAACCGCGACCTGACAGACGCCATTGCCACGCCGCTCGAGCCAGGCGGGAATCGCCTGAAGCGACAGGTGGATTTTTACCTGTCTGGCACGCATTGCAGCGATATCGAGCAGGGTTGCGCGATAGCCGGCCTCACCGCTGACGTGCGCCGGCTTGGGCATGAGGCACAGTCGCACTTTGCAAGCGGCTTGCAAACGATGCTTGAAACGTTGACAGCGCTCGTCGCGGAACAGCGCGCCGAAAGCGGAGATATGGATGAAGCGCGCCGCGAGGCAATCGCGTTCTACAGCGAGATGGTCGGTGCGCTCATCCTGTCGCGGGCGGTAGCCGACGCCAATCCCCAACTCGGAGAGGAAATACTGAACGCGAATCGTCAGATGCTGCTCGACAAATTCGCGCTGGAAGAGGGGCGGGGCAAGCGCTGATTTTCTGGCCGCGTTTGAACGGCGTACTCGCGTGCGAAAGAGGGACTACCACTCCAGGTGGCGTCAGGGAACCCGACAATGCGTCTATCAAAGATCGACCTGAATCTGTTCGTTGTTTTCGAAGCAGTCTATAAAACGCGAAACCTGACGCGTGCAGCGGAGATGCTATTCATCACGCAGCCTGCTGTCAGCAATGCATTGGCGCGGATGCGCAAGACGTTCGACGATCAACTCTTTGTGAGCACGTCGGCCGGCATGGTACCGACGCCGGTTTCCGAAAACATCATTGAGCGCGTCCGCGAGGCACTGCTGCTGCTCGATTCGAGTACCCATGCCGGCGAACTATTCGATCCGGCGTCGTCGGAACGGACGTTCCGGCTTAGCATGAACGACCTGACCGAGGCGTTGCTGCTTCCTGCGCTGGAGGAAGTTCTGCAGCGTCTCGCACCCGGCATACGCATCGAGAGCTATTTCACGACGCGCAGAGAGGTGCCCGAAGCATTGACGAGTGGCGCGGTCAATCTCGCGATCGATGCGCCTCTGCTTGACGACCCATACCTCGAGCAGGAGCCGTTGAGCCGGGACCGGTATGCCTGCATGCTGCGTCAGGACCACCCGTTTTCGAAGAAGAAGCTAACCATCGATGATTACCTCGGGTTCGGTCACATCCACGTGTCCAGCCGGCGGCAGGGGCCCGGTCTCGTCGACGCGGAACTCAACAAGCTGGGTCTCAGGCGCTCGATCCAGACTCGGGTCCAGCACTATCTGGTCGCGCCCTTGATCGCGATGCGGACCGATCTCGTCCTTACCGCACCTCTCACGCTCCTTCAGCGTTATGACGCGCGCATCCTGGAGCTGCCGTTCGACCTCCCCAATCTCGAGTCACATTGCTACTGGCACCGAAGCGTCACGGGGGATCCCGCACACCGTTGGCTACGCGAGCAGATCGGCGGTCTCATGCGGGAAGCGAACGCCTAGCCGGACGACCCGAGTCGAGGCTATCGAAGAGTACACACCAGGTGTCACGAAAAGTTATCGGCAGCTATCACAACAATAAATTTCCTGAATGAAGCGGGGCTCGGTATTGTTCTAGTCATGTTTAGACGAGGATGGCATGGCGGAACTCTACCTTGTGCGGCATGGTCAGGCGTCGTTCGGCGCGGACAACTATGACGAACTATCACCTACCGGTTATACGCAATCACGATGGCTCGGAGAGCACTTCGCGCAGAGCACATTGGAGTTCGATCGGGTTGTCATCGGCGCGATGCGACGGCATGAGCAAACCGCTGACGCAATTCTCGCAGCGATGCCAGGTTTGCAAGTCGAGGTCGTGCAAGACGCGGGTTTGAACGAATACGATTTCCAGGCCTTGTTTGCGGCTCTTGGCGAAGACGAGTTTGTGTCGGGCTCTTCTGCGGAAAGTTCGAAGAAGAACTTCTACAAACGGCTCAAGAAGGCGCTGCAACTTTGGTCCGACGATCTCTTGCCCGGGCCGGTTCCCGAAACGTGGCAACAGTTCCAGGCGCGCGTCGAGCGCTCGCGTCTCGCAATCCAGCGAGCGGGCGGCAGACGGGTCCTGGTGGTGAGTTCCGGTGGTCCGATTGCCGTCTTTGCCCAGCAGATTCTGCAGGCGCCGGCGGCCGCCGCCATTGCGCTCAACCTGCAGATTCGAAATAGCAGCGTTTGCCAATATGTCTTTAATGACACCGCAATGTCGCTAGTCAGTTTCAACTCGCTGCCTCATCTCGACCCTATCGAGAGGCACGAATTCGTCACCTATGGTTGATTCGAATCGGGACTCCCGCAACACTATGAATACTGGCCTTCAATTCGACATCGAAAAACTCACGCGTTATTTGACGGCGCACGTGCCCGGGTTTCAAGGGCCGTTGTCCGTCGAGAAATTTGTTGGCGGACAATCCAATCCAACGTTTCTCCTGAAGGCGCGCAGCGGCAGCTATGTTTTGCGGCGTCAGCCGCCCGGAATGCTGCTCAAGTCCGCGCATGCGGTCGACCGTGAATTCCGCGTGCTAACGGCGCTCGGTCAAACGCCGGTCCCTGTCGCGCGCGCATTTCATCTTTGCGAGGATCGTGACGTTATCGGCAGCATGTTTTACGTCATGAGTTTCGAGGACGGGCGCATCTTCTGGAATCCGGCGTTGCCGGAAGTGCCCGTCGGAGAGCGCGGCGCCATCTACGATGCTCTGCTGGGGACGATGGCGGCCCTCCACGACGTGGATGTCGAGGCTGTCGGTTTAGCCGACTATGGTCGCCCCGGAAATTATTTCGCGCGCCAGATCGACGTATGGACCAAACAGTATCGAGCCGCGCAGACCGACGTGCTGGAATCGATCGAGGCACTGATCGCGTGGTTGCCGGCGCACTGTCCCGTCGAAGCCGGCAAGCCTTCGCTCGTGCACGGCGATTTTCGTATCGACAACCTTATCTTCACGCGCGGCTCGTCGCAGGTTCGCGCGGTTCTCGACTGGGAACTCTCCACGCTCGGTAATCCTCTAGCCGACCTCGCTTACTTTTGCATGTGCTTGCGACTGCCTCCCAACGGTCATATCGCCGGGCTTGAGGGATTGAACAGAGCGGAGTTGGGCGTGCCGGATGAGGCGGCGATCATCGAACAATATTGCCGGCTGCGGAGTATTGCATCGATTGAGAACTGGAACTTCTATCTTGCGTTCAGTTTCTTCCGACTTGCCGCCATCGCGCAGGGCGTAAAGAAGCGGGCTCTGGGCGGCAATGCGTCGAATGACAAGGCGCGCCAGGTCGGGGAGATGGCAGGGGCGCTTGCGAAGATGGGCGTTGACCTGATCTGACGGCACGCGCAAGACTGGAAACTTTAAAAAACACATGGAGGCAGATTGTGACTACTAATTTATTTAGTCTGAAAGGAAAGATTGCACTGGTGACTGGCGCCAGCCGAGGTATCGGGGAGGAGATTGCCAGGCTGCTCGCCGAGCAGGGCGCCCACGTCATCGTGTCGAGCCGCAAGCTCGAAGATTGCGAGGCGGTGGCGAGCGAGATCAACAACGCAGGCGGGAGTGCGGAGGCAAAACCCTGCCACGTTGGTCGTGTCGAGGACATTCTCGCAATCTTCCAGCATATTCGTGCGCGGCATGGTCGTCTGGATATCCTGGTCAACAACGCGGCGACGAATCCCTATTTCGGCCACATTCTCGATACCGATCTGGCGTCGTTTGAAAAGACCGTGGAAGTCAACTTGCGCGGTTACTTCTTCATGTCCGTAGAGGCTGGCAAGTTGATGCGGGAGAACGGCGGCGGCGCGATCGTCAACACGGCTTCCGTCAACGCGTTACAGCCGGGCGACAAGCAAGGGATCTACTCGATCACGAAAGCCGCCGTCGTCAACATGACACGGGCATTCGCGAAGGAGTGTGGGCCGTTGGGGATTCGGGTGAATGCGCTGCTCCCAGGCTTGACCAAAACCAGGTTTGCCGGCGCGCTGTTCGACGATCAGGCCATCTATGAAAGCTGGATGTCCAAAATTCCGCTGCGCCGTCACGCGGAGCCTCGCGAGATGGCCGGTACCGTGCTTTATCTGGTCTCCGACGCCGCGAGCTACACCAATGGGGAGTGCATTGTCGTCGACGGTGGATTGACGATTTAGTCACCAGGTCGATGCGCGGTATTGGACGATGCATCGATGACATTTACCAGGAATCAGGAAGATCAAAATGGATTTTTCATATAACCCGAAAATGGAAGCGCTGCGCACGCAGGTGCGCGCGTTCATGGACACGCATATCGTTCCGCGCATCCGGCAATGGCACGAAGAAGTGAGCGCGGGGCAATATCCGGTTTCCTTCATGGAGAGCTTGAAGGAACAGGCGCGTGCGGAAGGCCTCTGGAATCTTTTCCTTCCGCATCTGCGGGATGACGAGCCAGGCACCCGGCTGACCAATCTCGAGTACGCCCCGTTGGCCGAGATCATGGGGCGCGTGTCGTGGGCATCCGAGGTATTCAACTGCAACGCTCCGGACACGGGCAATATGGAACTGCTCCATATGTTTGCCACACCGGCTCAGCGCGAAGAGTGGCTCGAGCCTCTACTCGACGGCATGATCCGCTCGGCGTTTGCGATGACAGAGCCGGCGGTGGCTTCCTCGGACGCGACCAATATCACCACGTCGATTCGTCGTGACGGAGACGACTATGTCATCGATGGCCGAAAGTGGTTCATCACGAACGCGGCGCACCCGAATTGCAAGCTCTTCATCGTGATGGGGAAAACGGATCCTGACGCACCGGCCCACCGTCAGCAAAGCATGATTCTCGTGCCTCGCGATACGCCGGGCGTCAAGATGATCCGCAATATCACGGTGGTCAATCACGTGGCGCCGGAAGGACACTGCGAGATCGAGTTCAAAGGCGTGCGCGTACCTCGGTCGAATCTGCTAGGCGAAGAGGGAAGCGGCTTTGCACTCGCCCAGGCGCGCCTTGGACCGGGACGGATTCACCACTGTATGCGTTCGATCGGCGCCGCCGAACTGGCGCTCGAGTTGATGGTGGAACGGGCTCAGGCGCGCACGGCATTCGGCAAGATGCTGCATGAGCAAGGTACGGTTGGCGAATGGATCGCGAAGTCGCGAATCGAGATCGATCAGGCGAGGCTGCTTGTTCTGAAAGCCGCGTGGATGATCGATAACGTGGGCGCGAAGGAAGCGCGCAAGGAAATTTCGATGATCAAGGCGCTCGTGCCGGGCGTTCATACCGCCGTTTGCGACCGGGCGATGCAGGTGTTCGGCGCGATGGGGCTGAGTCCCGATACGCCGCTGGCGGATAGTTGGACCTGGGGGCGGGCGCTGCGCTTTGCCGATGGCCCGGATGAGGTGCACCTGCAGAGCATCGCTCGCATGGAAATCAAGGCCCAGCGATACGAGCCGGGAAGCGAGAACCCCTACTTGATGATGCCGGTGTAGGGCATAGGCCGGGTCTTTCAAACATCCCTTGCGGGGCGATGCAACGTCGCCCCAGTCACCGCGCATGTGACGCTTCGGGCAATGAATACGCCAACGTGTTAGCACGGCATCTGGCCGTCGTCCTCCGACCCACTCAGCAGAGACCGCGTCTCTTCTGAAGGATCGGTGGCGAGTACGTTTTCAAAGATCGCCCGACCTGTGCGATCCGCCAAATCAAGCATCGGAAAGACCGGTGCGTCCAAAACCGCTCCCACGGTCCTCTCACCCTCTGCCTCCAATCTGCCGAGCCGCTCCTGACGGTCCCCGTCGCCGCGTTGCGCGCCGTCGACGACCCATTCGCGCGGCAGTTGGCGCAGGCGGGCGCGGCCCTCCTAGATTGCCCCGAACGGCACGATCGCGTTCCGTGAACTGGGGCTTGAACCGGCCGGCGCCCCATCGATCTCCCCCGTTCAGGGGATGGTCCCGGATGCCCGATCGCCGCGATCATGGCACTACTCGGGGACGCCACCGTATGCGAGATGCAACGACAAGCCGGTGCCGGCCCGCTATCCATTCATAGATGCGAGGAGACACAGATGCAGGACACCGTACAGAACGCGGCGCCATCCGCCTACGCCTATCCGTTGCTGATCAAGAATCTGCTGCACACGCCGTTCGCCCAGGCGCCGAATCAGGAAATCGTCTACCGCAACCAGTTGCGCATGACCTACAGCCAGTTGCAGGAACGGATCGCACGGCTCGCCAATGGTCTCGCCGGGTTGGGCGTGCGCCACGGCAGCACGGTCGCGGTGATGGACTGGGACAGTCATCGTTATCTGGAAAGCTACTTCGCCGTGCCGATGATGGGCGCCGTGTTGCAGACGGTCAACGTGCGGCTCTCGCCGGCGGAGATCGTCTACACGATCAATCACGCGCGTGCCGAAGTGCTGTTCGTTCACGCCGATTTTCTGCCCGTGGTGGAAGCGATCAAAGATCAGCTCGAAACGGTGCGCGCATTCGTGCGAATCGAAGAGCCGGACAGCGAGGCGTTCGAGCACACCATTCCGTTCGCGACGGAATACGAAGCGATGCTGGCGGCGAGTGCCACGAGCTACGACTTTCCAGACTTCGACGAAAACACCCGCGCCACCACGTTCTATACGACTGGCACGACCGGCCTGCCCAAGGGCGTGTATTTCTCGCATCGTCAACTGGTGCTGCACACCATCACGCTGATGGCAGCGCTCGCAAGCCCGGTGTCGGGACAGCGCTTTCATCGCGGCGACGTCTATATGCCGCTGACGCCGATGTTCCATGTGCACGCATGGGGCATGCCGTACATCGCGACGGTGTTGGGCGTGAAGCAGGTCTATCCGGGCCGTTATGTGCCCGAGCGACTGGTAAAGCTGTTGCGCGACGAGGGCGTCACGTTCTCGCATTGCGTGAGCACGATCCTCCACATGGTGCTGAACTGCCCGGAGTCGAAGTCCGCGGATTTCAGCAAATGGAAGATCGTGATCGGCGGAAGCGCGCTGCCGCACGGCATCGCCCATGCCGCATTGGAGCGTGGCATTGACGTGTTCACCGGCTATGGCATGTCCGAGACTGGTCCCGTCCTGAGTCTCGCGCAGCTTCCGCCGGGGTATGAGCAACTCGACACCGAAGAGCAGGTGCGCCTGCGCTGCAAAACTGGCCTGGCAGTTCCGCTCGTCGATCTGCGGATCGTCGACGAATCGATGCAGGACGTCGTTCACGACGGCAAGGCCTATGGCGAGATCGTCGTGCGCGCCCCGTGGCTGACCCAGGGATACTTCGGCAACGCGGAAGCGTCGGAACAGCTCTGGGCAGGCGGCTACCTGCACACGCAGGACATCGCGAACATCGACACGACCGGCAATCTGCAGATCACCGACCGCATCAAGGACGTGATCAAGTCCGGCGGCGAATGGGTCTCGTCGCTCGAAATCGAAAGCCTGATCTCGCTGCATCCGGCTGTCTCGGAAGTCGCCGTGATCGGCATCAAGGACGAGAAGTGGGGCGAAAGGCCCGTGGCGCTGGTGGTGCTCAAGGCGGGCGCCACGCTCACCGAGGACGACATCAAGCAGCACGTTCTCAAGTTCACCCACACCGGGAAGATCTCGAAGTACGCGGTGCCGCAGGTCGTGAAATTCATCGACTCGCTGGAGAAGACGAGCGTCGGCAAGATGAACAAGAAGTGGTTGCGAGCGCAGTTCGCCTAACCGGTCACGAGGAGCAGGCACGATGAGCATCAACGAATATCGCATCGCGACGATCGACGAATTCGTCGGCCGCGAGCTGGGCGTGTCGGACTGGGTCACGGTCGATCAGACACGCATCGACGCGTTCGCGCAATGCACGGGCGACCGGCAGTGGATTCACGTGGACGTGGAGCGCGCGAAACGCGAAAGCCCGTTCGGCGGCACGATCGCACACGGCTATCTGACGCTCTCGCTGCTTGCCGCACTGGCCATCGAGATCGGGCTCATTCCCGAGGACGCGTCGGCCGGCCTCAACTACGGGCTGGACAAGGTGCGCTTCATGACGCCGGTGAAGGCCGGCGCGCGGGTGCGCAACCGCGTGACCCTCGTGTCCGTGGAGATGAAGGGCGGCGGCCGGATCATCGTGAAGACGATGAACGAGTTGCAGATCGAGGGCGAGGACAAGCCGGCGCTGATCGCCGAGTCACTGGCGATGCTGGTGGCATGACCTCTACTACTGTTGACAAAGTAAAGCGTCGTTCGAGGAGCATCAAGATGGCGGAGACAACTGACAACGCGTCGCGAAACGATCAGACGGACGATCTCGCGGCATCGGCCGCCGAAGGCATGCTCGGTCCCAACCCGTTCGTCGGGCTGCGCCCGAGCGACATTCTGGCGACCGCGCAGCAGATCGGCGCGCAGGCGCTGCGGCAGCCCGCGCTGGTTCTCGAGCAGGAAGCGGCGCTCGTGCGTGAACTGATCGCCGTGCTGTACGGTGGCGTCCGCAACGGAGCGGACGCGTCGCCGCAGCGCGACAAGCGTTTTGCCGACCCCGCCTGGCGCGACAACTCGCTCTATCGCGTCACGCTGGAGAGCTACCTGGCATGGCGCAACGCGCTCTCCGGATTTATCGAGCGCTCCGCGCTGGACCCGAAATCGAAGGAGCGCGCGCAGTTCGTGATGTCGCTGTTCACCGAGGCGCTGTCGCCGACGAACACGCTGTTCGGCAATCCTGAGGCGTTGAAAAAGATCGTCGATTCGGGCGGCGCGAGCCTCATTGGCGGCGTGAAGAACCTCATGACCGACTTGCTGCAGAACCAGGGCATGCCCGCGCAGGTCGACAAGACCGCGTTCGAGGTGGGCAAGAATCTCGGCACGACGCCGGGAGCGGTGGTGTTTCGCAACGAGGTGCTCGAACTGATCCAGTATGCGCCGGCGACCGCGCAGGTCTACAGCCGCCCGCAATTGATCGTGCCGCCGCAGATCAACAAGTTTTATGTGTTCGATCTGTCCGAGGGTAAGAGCATCGTGGACTACCTCGTCAAGAGCGAGTTTCAGGTGTTCATGGTGAGCTGGCGCAATCCGACCGCGGCGCAGAGCCACTGGGATCTCGACACGTACGTCGGCGCGCTCCTCGAAGCGATCGCGGCGGTGCGCGACATCACCGGCAGCGACGATGTCAATCTGCACGGCGCGTGTTCCGGTGCCATGACGATCTCCGCGCTGCTCGGTCACCTCGCGGCCCGCGGCGAAACGGCCGTCAACGCCGCGACGCTGATGGTGGCCGTGCTGGACAACAAGGCGGACTCGCAGCTCGGCCTCTTCGCCACGCCCGAAGCCATTGCGGCGGCGAAACAGAACAGTCTGTCGAAGGGTGTGCTCGCCGGCGAAGAGATGGGGCGCGTGTTCGCATGGATGCGGCCCAACGATCTGGTGTGGAACTACTGGGTGAACAACTATCTGCTGGGCAAGACGCCGCCCGCGTTCGACATTCTCTACTGGAACAACGACGCGACCCGGTTGCCGGCGCGCATGCATGGCCAGTTGCTCGACATCTTCGTGGGCAACCTGTTCAGCAAGCCGCGCGCGCTGTCGGTGCTGGGCACGCCGATCGACCTGTCCGGCGTCGCCTGCGACAAGTACGTGGTGGCGGGCATGACGGATCACATCACGCCGTGGAAAGGCGTGTACAACACGGCGCGCACGTTCGGCGGCGACACGCGGTTCGTGCTGAGTTCGAGCGGGCACATCCAGAGCCTGATCAACCCGCCCGGCAATCCGAAGGCGAAGTTCTTCGTCAATTCCGGCTTGCCGGCGAATGCCGACGCATGGCTGGCCGGCGCGCAGGCGCAGAAAGATTCGTGGTGGGGCAATTGGACGGACTGGCTGCGCGAGCGGTCCGGCGAACGGCGCGCGGCGCCGGCCGCGCCCGGTAACGAGCGGCACCCGGCAGGCGTCAAGGCGCCAGGCACCTATGTGATGGAAGCATGACGCACACCCTTTTGGCCGGGTGATGGCCAGCCTTTTCCCGATGCAAATTTTTTTGGAGAGACGATCATGGATTCAACCAACGCCAACAGCATTTTCACCGAGTACACGAAGCTCATCAGTCAGTTCAAGTTGCCGGGTATCGACACCGGCGCGATCCTCGAATCGCGCCGCAAGGACATCGAGGCGCTCGCCGAGGCCAACACCACCGCACTCGCCGGCGTCCAGTCGCTGGCGAGCAAGCAGGCGGACATTCTGCGAACGACGCTCACCGAACTGCAGTCGTTGGTCGGTCGCCTGAGCGCGTCGGGCGGCCAGCCCGCGAACGCCGGCGAAGTGGTTCAGCAGGCATTGCACAAGGCGCTGACCGACATGCAGGAACTCGCCGACACGGCGTATCGCGCGCAGTCGGACAGCGTTGCGGTGGTCACGAAGCGCGTCGCGGAACACGTCGAGGAATTGAAGACGCTGCTGCAGCCGAAGAAGTAAGGCGAGCTCGCGATGCGGCGCGCCCAATCCCCGATGTCACGCTCCACCAGAGGGTCCTCCGGATGATAGATATGGAACCCACCCCCGCGTCTGTCGGCGGCATGCAAATCCAGATGGTCGATCTCAACGGCCAGTTGTTGCGTGTCGCGACGCGACAGGGCAGCGACGCGTCGCCGCCGCTGCTCATTTTCAACGGCATCGGCGCCAACCTCGAACTGGTGGAACCGTTCGTCGCCGCGCTCGAGGACGTGAGCGTGATCATCTTCGACGTCCCCGGCGTGGGCGGCTCGCCCGCGCCCGTCGTGCCGTATCGCTTCTCGACACTGTCCGTGCTGAGCGAGCGGCTGCTATCGCGGCTCGGCTACGACGGAACCGTCGACGTGCTCGGCGTGTCGTGGGGCGGCGCGCTTGCGCAACAGTTCGCGCGTCTCTATCCGGCGCGTTGCCGCCGGCTGATTCTCGCGGCAACCTCGCCGGGCGTCATCATGGTGCCGGCGAAACTGTCGGTGCTGTCGAAGCTGATCGGACCGCGCCGCTATACCGACCCGGCCTATCTTCAGGAGGTGGGCGCGGAAATCTACGGTGGTGCGTACCGGCGGAATCCGTCGTTGCTGCGCGATCACGCGCGGCACATTCAGGCGCCCCGCGGGCGCGGTTACCTCTACCAGTTGCTGGCCGCTTCGGGCTGGAGCAGCCTGCCCTGGCTCGGCGCGTTGCGTCAGACGACGCTCGTGATGCACGGCAACGACGATCCCATCGTCCCGCTCACCAACGCGAAGATTCTCGCCGCCCGCATCCCCCACGCGACGCTCTATGTAATCGACGACGGCCACCTGTTCCTCATCACGCGCGCCAGGGAGGTCGCTCCCGTAGTGCGCCGGTTTCTGCGGCAGGAGGCGGGTTGAGTGCCGTCGCGAATGGCGACGAAGGTGCGCGGCGTGCCGCGGCCGACGCGCCGGAGTACCTGAAAACGCAGCGCCTGAAGCGGATGCGGCTAACCGCGACGTGGTTGCTCGCGGTGCTGATCGCGCTGCTGCTCATGTCCCTGGTTTGGCAGAGTGAGTATCCGTGGCTGGCATGGTTGCGAGCGTTTGCGGAAGCGGGCACGGTCGGCGCGATCGCGGACTGGTATGCGGTCGTCGCGCTGTTCCGGCGGCCGTTCGGTCTGCCGGTCCCGCATACGGCGATCATTCCGCAGAACCAGCAGCGGATCGCCGAGAGTCTCGGCAACTTCGTCGAAGAGAATTTCCTGACGCCCGAGCTCATCATCGGCAAACTGAGCGGCCATAACGCCGCGCAGGCGCTGGCGCAGTGGCTTGCCGTCCCGGCCAACAGCCGGGCAATCGCCGATGTCGTCGCGGATTCGCTGCCGGGATTGCTGAACGGGATAGACGAAGCGGACGTCGAACGCTTCTTCGAGCGTATGGTGATACCGCAATTGCGTGCGTTCGATGTCTCACGTGCGGCCGGCAGCGTGCTGAAAGTGCTGACGGACGGAGGCCGCCATCAGCCGCTGCTGGACCACGGGCTGCTGGCGCTGGAGAAGTGGCTGACGGCCAACGTGGACATGATCAAGGCCAGATTCAGCGCGGCCTCGAGATACACGCCCGTGCCGCTCGATACGTACATCGTCAGGAAATTCGTCGAAGGCATCATCGCGCTGCTTCATGACGTGGCGGCGAATCCCGATCATGAGCTTCGCCATCAGTTCGACGACGCGGTGCAGGACCTGATTGTCCAGTTGCAGACCTCGGCGGTGCATCGCCGCGTCGGCAAATCATTGATGCGCGACTGCATTCGCTACTTCAGAAACGAGGACTCGTATCGCGTGCTGCTCGACTACGTGTGCACACGCGTGAGCGCCGATCTCGCGCACGAACATTCGGCGCTGCGCGGCGCGCTGGCGGGCATGCTGGTGTCGCTCGCGAGAGGTGTGGGCAGCGATCCGGCGATTCAGCACAAGCTGAACGCCTGGTGGCTCGCGCTGGCCCACGAGCTGATCGTGCGCTATCGGCGCGAGCTGTCGGCGCTGATCACCGACGTCGTAAAAAGCTGGAACGCGGACGAAGTGAGCGGGAAGATCGAAGCGGAAATTGGCCGCGATCTGCAATACATCCGGATCAACGGCACGTTCGTGGGCGGCACGGTCGGTGTGCTGCTCCATGCGGCCGCACTCGTGATCACGCGGTGACACGCATGAGCGAGTGGCTCGTCGAAAATGCGTGAACCGCCTGTTAGGCTTGCTTCACGAGTCCCAGCGCCTGCGCGCGCGCAACGGCTTGCGCGCGCTTGTCGACCGAGAGCTTCACGAAGATGCTCTTCACATGGGACTTGACGGTTTCCGGCGCGATGCCGAGGGTGCGCGCGATTTCCTTGTTCGACTGCCCGTCGGCGATCAGGTCGACGATGTTGCGTTCACGTGCGCTGAGCGCTTCCCGTTCGGTGTCCCGCGCGGATTTGCTGCCGGGCTGGTACAGCGCCCGCCAGCCGTCGAGCAGGCGATCCACATAGCACAGCAGTGCCTTCGTCTGCGCGGTCGCGCGCGTGTCGTCGCGAACGGCCTGCAGCAGCGCGCCGACTTCCGGAAACAAGTCGATGATCGACTGGTAGATGCCCGCGGCCGCAGCCTCCTTCAGGAGATCGCGAAAGATCTCGACGGCGCGGTCGCGTTCGTCGGCACCCAGGCAGATCAGGGCGAGCACGCTTCGCAGGCGCAGCGCGAGATAGGTCTCGTGCCGTGCGTCGACGACCTCCAACGCGGCCCTGACGATTTCAATGCCGTCTTGTGTCCGCTTCTGCGCCATCGCGAGATAGGCCGCCGCGAGCGAGCGGTAGGTTCCGATCTCCGGCGAGACGGCAGGCGAACCAGCGGGGCCGGGAGCGGCGAGATGCTCCAGTTGCGCGACACATCCCGCGGCTTCCGCAATGCGTCCTTCCAGCAGATAGAGCCGCGTGCGCTCGACGAGGCCGCCCGCGATCAGCCGGTTCCAGTGGCGCGCGTGACCGAGCGCCTCGCCCTGATTGAGCAGCGCATAGGCCTGCACGGTATTGGAACGCGCGGCCGCGATCCGGATGAGCAACCGGAAGGCGATCAACGTGCTGTCGAGCAGGACCGCCAGTTCGATCACCGGCATGAGATCGACGAGCAACGCTTCGGCCTCGTCGAGCCGGCCCTGCTCATAGCGGATCTGCGCGATCATCGGTGCGCATAGCGCGGCGGAGACGGATTGCGGACCGGAATGACGCTCGGCCAACTGCATCGCCTCGGTGAAATACCGCTCGGCCAGATCGAAGTGCATCTGCTGCATCTCCGCATGACCGAGCAGGCACAGCCGGTAGGTCGAAGCGAAGACATTGCGCTGGTCCTCTTCGATCGAATAGGGGATCCACGGCGTTGCGTAGAGCGCTTCGAGATTGCCCGCCTTCCAGTGCGCGAAACGCACGACGTTGGAGGCGACATTGGTGCTCCAGATATCGGTCGACGGCCGGTCGAGGCACGGCTGCGCAATCGCGAGCGCCGCTTGCGGATTGTCCTGCAGCGCCACCACGACCGAACGGATCACCCGGCATTCCCAGCGGATGCTGTCGGGGTCGGCGCTCGCGTGCGCATCGCGCTCGATTGCATCCAGCATTGCAAGCGCATCGTTCGGACGTATCGCGAGCGCCATGCCCCAGGCGATCGCCAGCGTGACCTCGACCTGCCCGCGCATCAGGTGCGCGGGAAAATGCCGTTGCCAGCCGAGCAGTGTCAGCAAGTCGCCTTTCTTGACGAGCGCCATCGCGCAGTTGCCGATCAGGGCGATCGCATCGTCCGTGTCGCCTGCGGCTATTGCGTGCCTGACAGCGTCTGTCCAGTTTTCCTGCGACGCGTACCACCGGCACGCGCGGCGATGCAGATCCGCCAGTTCGTCGCCTGACTGCGTGCCGAGGCGCTGGCGCAGATACTCGCGCAGCAGAGGGTGATAGCGGAACCAGTGCCCTTCGAGATCCATCGGCTCCAGCAGCAACTGGCGCGCGGCGATAGCTTCCAGCATGCTCTGGCTGGCCTTGACACCGGTTACCGCCTGGCAGAGCGGGGCCGTCAACCGTTCGAGTATCGCCGTGCGCAGCATGAAGGAAACCATCTCGTCGGGCAAGCGCGTGAGCATGTCTTCGAGGTAGGCGGCGAACGGTCGTGAAGCGCCGGACGGCGCACTCGACTCCCAACCCGGCCTGGGTTCTTCCCGGGACAGCACCGACGCTGAAATGCGCAACGCCGCCGCCCAGCCCTCCGTGGTCGCGTGCAGCGATTTCACGCCGGACGTGCCCAGCCTGCCAGGGCATTCGCGTTCGACAAAGTAGCGCGTCTCGTCGAAATTGAAACGCAGTGTCGAGGCGTCGATTTCCAGCAGTTCGTTTTGCGCTCGGAGTCTCGCGAGCGGCAGGGCGGAGTCGGCACGGGTGCAAACGATCACATGCACGTGCGACGGTGCGTTCGCAATGAAGAACGACATGGCGTCGTGAATCGCCGGGAGACTGATCAGATGGTAATCGTCGAGGAACAGGCATACCTCGTCCTCGACTTCCACGAGGTCGTTGATCAGCGTCGAGACGATGGCGTGCGCGGGAACCAGCGAACTGCCGGCCGCGAGGCCGATCGCCGACGCGCCGACGTTGTTGCAGGCATGCCGCAACGAGCGGGCGAGATGGTGGAGGAAGCGCGCGGGTTCGTCGTCTTCGTCATCGAGCGATAGCCACGCTACGCGCGCGCCGCTGGCGCGCAGCCGGTTGAGCCAGGTGATCGCGAGCGAGGTCTTGCCGAAGCCGGCGGGCGCCTTGATCACGGTGAGCCGTCTGTTCTCTGCCTGAGCCGCCAGATCGAACAGGCGCGGACGATCGATCAACCCCGGCGACAGGCGCGGCGGCAGAACCTTCGTAGCGAGCAGGAGGGGCAGCGTCTCGGAGTGCATGGGTTCCTTGGTCATACGCACGAACTGCTCCGGGTATTTGGGTTCTCCCTGGTGAGCTCCCCTGTCCATGCGATCGCGCTCCCCTGTACGGGGGATATTGCGCAGCGCTTCGCGAGTGCACCATGGTTTCCATGGAGGACATCGGAGTGCAACCGGGATCATCCTGCGGCGCGCCGATCGGCTATCGCGTGACAGGGTCGCCGAGCACGCCCGGGACCGGTGCGTCGCCGAGGAAATGATACGCCCAACCACCTCCAGGGAGGAGACATGTCAACCGCATGAACCACGTTGCAACGCACAAACGTGGTCCGTCTCCGTCCCATGCGCATGAACGCAATCTGGGCAGCTACCGAATACCGCGCACGCGTAGTCGAGATCGAATCGACGGACCGTGCCTCCATGCACCTGAATCGACCGGCTCCTGGCCGGACGGGCGGAGCGTTTTTGTCAAACGGAGTAGCCAATGAAAGTACTTGTTCCCGTCAAGCGCGTCGTCGACGCCAATGTGAGGGTTCGTGTGAAGGCCGACGGTAGTGCCGTCGACATCGCCAACGTGAAGCTGTCGATGAACCCGTTCGACGAGATTGCCGTGGAGGAGGCCGTGCGGCTCAAAGAAGCCGGTGCAGCCACGGAGGTGGTCGTGGTCTCTTGCGGCGTGCAGGCGTGCCAGGAAACGCTGCGCACTGCGATGGCGATCGGCGCCGACCGCGCCATCCTGGTCGAGGCCGAGGCCGAATTGCAGCCGCTCGCCGTAGCCAAGCTGCTGAAGGCGCTGGTCGACAAGGAGCAGCCGCAACTGGTGATGCTCGGCAAACAGGCCATCGACGACGACGCCAACCAGGTCGGCCAGATGCTCGCTGCGCTGCTCGGCTTGCCGCAGGCCACGTTCGCATCGAAGGTGGTCGTGGAAGCCGGGAAGGCGACGGTGACGCGCGAGATCGACGGCGGGCTGGAAACGATCGAGGTCGATCTGCCTGCTGTGATCACCGCCGATCTCCGGCTCAACACGCCGCGCTACGCAACGCTGCCCAACATCATGAAGGCGAAGAAAAAGCCTCTCGATGTCGTGACGCCCGATGCCCTTGGTGTCGACGTCACGCCGAGGCTGACGACGCTCAAGCTGGGGGAGCCCGCGAAACGCGAGGCGGGCATCCGCGTCACCGACGCCGCCGAGTTGGTGGAAAAGCTGAAGAACGTTGCGCGTGTGATCTAGAGAAAAGAGGAGACAAACATGTCCGTACTCGTTGTTGCAGAACACGACAATCAAACGCTCAAGGCAGCAACCTTGAGCGCCATCACCGCTGCCGCCCGCCTCGGCGACGAAATTCATGTGCTCGTGGCGGGTTCTCAATGCGGGAGAGTCGCGGAGCAGGCGGCCAGCATCGCAGGCGTGGCCCGCGTGCGCGTGGCCGACGCTGCGCACTACGAGCACGCGTTGGCGGAGAACCTGGCCGCGCTCATTGTCGGACTGGCTCCGGGCTACAGCCACCTGTTCGCGCCCGCCACCACTTCGGCGAAGAACGTGATGCCGTGCGTCGCAGCGCTGCTCGACGTCGCGCAGGTCTCGGAAATCGTGGCGGTGGAGTCGGCGGATACGTTCGTGCGTCCCATCTACGCGGGGAACGTGCTGGCTACGGTGCGAAGCGCGGATCGCATCAAGGTCCTGACGGTTCGGACCACGGCTTTCGCGGCGGCGCCGGCCGAAGGGGGCGCCGCGGTGATCGAATCGGTCGCGCCGGCCGCGCAGGTTTCGACTTCCCGCTTCGTGAGCCAGCAACTGACCCGCTCCGAACGTCCTGAACTCACCGCCGCGCAGCGCGTCATCTCGGGCGGCAGAGGCATGGGTTCCAGCGAGAGCTTTGCGCTCCTCGACGAGATCGCTGACCGGCTCGGCGCGGCGGTCGGCGCATCCCGTGCCGCGGTGGATGCCGGTTTCGTGCCCAATGACTATCAGGTGGGACAGACCGGCAAGGTCATCGCTCCGCAGCTCTATATCGCGGTGGGCATATCGGGCGCGATCCAGCATCTGGCCGGCATGAAGGACTCGAAGGTGATCGTGGCGATCAACAAGGACGAAGAAGCACCCATCTTCCAGATTGCGGACTACGGCCTCGTCGGCGACCTCTTCAAGGTGCTGCCGGAGTTGTCGCGTGAACTGGACAAGCAGCAACAGAACTGATTCCAGGAGTAAATGATGACCACCTATATTGCGCCGTTGCGCGACATGCATTTCGTAATGAACGAGTTGGCCGGCCTCGACGCTTTATCGTCGCTACCGGCCCTTGAGGACGCGACGCCGGAACTCGCCGGCGCAGTGCTCGAGGAGGCCGCAAAGTTCGCCACCGAAGTGCTTGCGCCGCTCAACAAGACCGGCGACGAGCAGGGTGCGCGCCTGACCCGCGATGGCGTCATTGCGGCAGACGGATTCGGGGCGGCCTACCAGCAATTCGTCGAGGGAGGCTGGAACGGGCTCAGTGGCGATCCCGATTACGGCGGTCAAGGTCTGCCCGAACTGCTGCATGCGGCGACCGTGGAGATGTGGAACTCCGCCAACATGTCCTTCGCCCTGTGCCCGCTGTTGACGGCGGGTGCCACTGAGGCATTGCGACTGCACGGCTCACAGGAACTCAAGGCCCGCTACTTGCCGAACCTGATTGGCGGCGAGTGGACCGGCACGATGAATCTGACCGAGTCGCAAGCCGGTTCGGACCTTGCGGCCGTTCGTACGAAAGCCGTTCCTGAGGGAGATCACTATCGCCTGTATGGCCAGAAGATCTTCATCACGTGGGGCGATCATGACATGACCGGCAATGTCATCCATCTCGTGCTGGCGCGCACGCCCGATGCGCCCGAAGGCGTGCGCGGCATTTCGCTTTTCCTGGTGCCCAAGTTTCTCGTGAACGCCGACGGCTCGCTGGGACAACGCAACGATGTGCACTGCGTGTCCCTCGAACATAAGCTCGGCATTCACGCGAGTCCGACCTGCGTGATGAGTTTCGGCGATCAGAATGGCGCGATCGGCTATCTGGTCGGGCAGGAAAACAAGGGCCTCGCGCATATGTTCACGATGATGAACGAGGCCCGCCAGAAGGTCGGCATTCAAGGGCTCGCGATGGCCGAGCGCGCGTATCAACAGGCGCGGGAATACGCGAAAGAGCGCATTCAGGGCAAGCCGGCCGCAAGCAAGTCGAGCACTGCAGTGGCGATCATTCAGCATCCGGACGTGCGGCGCATGTTGCTGACGATGAAAGCTCAGGTGGAAGCGATGCGAGGCTTCGCCTATGTGATGGCGGCCAATGCGGATTACGCGCACCGGCACCCGGACGCCGGCGAACGCAACCGCTATCAGACCCGTGTCGATCTGCTGATTCCGGTCCTGAAGGGTTGGTGCACTGAACTGGGTCAGGAGATCGCATCACTCGGCGTACAGGTGCACGGCGGGATGGGCTACATCGAAGAGACCGGCGCGTGCCAGTACCTGCGCGACGCTCGCATTTCAACCATCTACGAGGGTACGACGGGCATCCAGGCAGCAGACCTTGTGGGCCGCAAGCTCGCCACGGACCAAGGGGCGGCAATGGCTGAACTGATTGCGGAGATGCGCGAGCTCGCGCTTGAACTGGAGCGCAGCACGGATAGGCGCCTTTTCCCGGTCGGCGCGGCGGTGGCCACCGGCGTGCAGGCGTTGGAGGACGCGACCGGGTGGATGCTTCGAGCCCTGGCGAAAGACGTGGACGAAGCATTGGCCAGTTCATTCGACTATCTGATGCTCACCGGCTATGTGTGCGGCGGATGGCAGATGGCGCGCGCCGCGCTGGCCGCATCGAGAAAATGCGCTGCGGGCGAAGATCCGGCGTTCCACGAAGCGAAGATCGCGACGGTACGGTTTTATGCGGACAAGATACTGCCCAAAGCGAATTCGCATCTGGAGATGCTCCGCTCAGGCGCATCCAGCGCGTCGGATATCGCCATCGAACAATTCTGATCCCGATTTTCAAACGAGTTTAAGAAGTCATAAGACGATATTAATTCGTCATGCAAAATATAAAATCGAGGAAAAGGTGAAGAAAGTCAGGTATCTGCCCTTATTGACAGGGGTAATGTGCGCCGGCGCACTGGCCCAAAGTGCGGGTAGTTTCATCGCGACTGGCGGCGGCACATGGATTGACTATGGCATGTCGTCGGCAACGCCATTGCAAAGCACTTCGGCGGCAGGCACCTTCACCTCATCGGGGACGACTGGCCAGATACACAATACCTGGACGGTCGAGACGGCGTTCACGTATTTCATCACGGACAACATCGCGATCGATCTGGCGACCGGCGTGCCGCCGAAGCTCAAACTCTACGCGCAGGGTACGGTGACGCCGTTCGGTCCCGGTGGTCCCTCCCTCGGACTGGGCAATCTGCAACCGCTCGCGACAACCAGAGCGTGGCCGCCGATTCTTTTCCTCAAGTACTACTTTGGCGCGGCGCAGGCGAAGGTGCGTCCTTTCCTCGGTGTGGGTGTCAACTACACCTGGTACACGGCGGTCCAGCTCAATCCGACATTCAATGGTGCGTTGCACACGGTCGCCGGGCCTGGGGGGGACGTTAAGGCATCGCTCAGTCCGTCATGGAATCCGGCATTCAATGCGGGCGTCTCCTATAACTTAAGCAAGAACTGGTACGCCACCGCATCGGTGACGTATATGCCGCTCAAGACGAATGCGACGATCACTGCTGTCGCGGCCAACGGGCAAACCGTGCTGACCAACAGGACGCGCATTACGGCGAATCCGTGGATCGGTTTCGTGGGGATCGGCTACCGGTTCTAGCCGAATTGTTCAGTGATGCCCTTCGGTACGAGGGCGTATAACCAGGAGGGAAGCATGCTAGTCACTCGATACCTGTCGAACGACCTGTTCGCAGGCAAAACCGTTTTCGTCACCGGTGGCAGCAGCGGCATCAATCTCGGCGTGGCGAAGAACTTCGCCGCCTTGGGCGCCCAGGTGGCCATCTGCGGCCGCACTCAGGAAAAGCTGGATACGGCTGCGACGGAACTGCGCGCACTCGGCGCCACGGTTTGCCCTATCGTTGCCGACGTGCGTGATTTCGCCGCGCTGGAAGCGGCCTTCGCGAGGAGCAGGGCGGAATTGGGTCCCATGGACGTGCTGGTCTGCGGCGCGGCCGGCAATTTCCTGGCCCCGGCGGAGAAGCTCTCCGCCAACGGCTTCAAGACTGTCATCGATATTGATCTGCTTGGAGCCTTCAACGCCTCACGGGCGGCCTTCGAGCAGTTGAAGGAGACACAGGGCGCCATCATCTACATTTCCGCAGGCATGGCGTACATGCCGCACGCCTTCCAGGTGCATGTGGGTGCCGCCAAGGCGGGCATCGATATGTTGATGAGAAACCTGGCGCTGGAGTGGGGGCGCTATGGTATTCGCACGAACAGCATCGTCCCCGGACCCATCGAGGGGACCGAAGGCATGAAGCGGCTGTTGAGCGCGGAGCGATACGAAGAGTTCGTGAACGCCATTCCGCTGCGGCGCATGGGCACGGTGGATGACATCGGCCAGAGCGCGGTTTTCCTCGCTTCGCCGCTCGCTTCCTATATTTCGGGCTGCGTGATGGTTTGCGATGGCGGCCAGAACCTGGCCGGTTCGGCGCTGTTCAACATAGGCGCGGAACAGATGCTGCGCACGCAAGCGAGATGAAATGAGGCTGGACTTCGAAAACCCCGGCAGATGATGACGCCTTTCTGGAGGTCGAGCTTCCCGGACCTGCCTGGACGCGTGCCTGCCAACCTGGTAGCATGAGGTGCCGTTCGCCGTCACTGGCATGCATTGCGATCAGCCGACGTGATTTTTCATCTTGATGTGTTAAAACCGGCATTGCCAAAGGGAGAGGCATCCGACGGATCTGCTGGCGTAAACACGAAGCAACAGATGTCGCTGGATCTTGAAGATGTATGGTGACGTTGGCGTGCAGCGTCTGCCGAATCAGGGAGTGGTCTTATGCGGAAGCGGAAGTTCGCAGGAAAGATGACTGGGGAATCGAGTCTGCCGGAATTGCTGAACCGGCTTGAACTGGCATTGGCCGGAATGCCCGATCGCACGTCTGTCTGCAAAGCCCTGTCGGATCTCAACAAACGACTCGGCTCGGTCGGCGAGCAAACTCCCTCTCGAAGCAGTCGATCCACGGCTTCGCGGCGTCGGCGGCAAACGGCAGTTGAATCTTTACCGCTGTTTTCTTGAAGCCGGCACTGTTAGGCAAGTAACGACAAGGCATCAGCGAGCGAGAGCACCGTCGTGCGCGAATCGAACGCCGTTGAAAAAAGATGATCATGCACGACCTGATCCGGGTCGTAGCAGCAATCCTTGACCGTGAATAAGCGGAAGTCCGCATCGCTCGCGTACGCAACCGACGACAGCACGACACCGGTCGACGCTATGCCCACCATGAGCAGCGTATCGATCCCCTGCGCGGAAAGCCGCGCCTGCAGGTCGGTACCAAAGAACACGCTTGCACGATGCGCGATGATGAGCGGTTCAGTGGCCTGCTGGCCGAGTTCCGGCGCGATCTCGTCGTCGATGAAAAGACCCAGTTGCTTGATTCCCTGCCCGTTTTTGTTCAACGGACCGACTTCCGGATACCCTGGACTAAAGTGGATGTTGGCGAAATAGACGCTGACACTTTTGGCCCGCGCGGCGTCACACAGTTTGCGTGTATTGGCGAGCAGCGTGGGTGCGACCGATGGAAATAGCCCCAGGATGTCGGTCTGGTAATGCATGACCACTAGAGCGGTTTGCGCTGGAACGATCGCTGGAATCTGCATGTTCAAGCTTTGCGCCGCGGCGGCGCTTCCCATGTCCTGTTGATGAACTCCCGGATCGTCGGGTCCAGATTGAATGCGTGGCGACATAAGGGCTACGCGATAAAGAAAGATGCTCGACTCTACCACGAGCACCTTGAAGCGAAGTTTCGAGAAACGAAGCGTGGTGGCGTTGGCCGATTCAGCCAATGGCGAATCGTTCGAGCGTCTGGTTGCGCCTTATCCATCCTGGCTTGGCTGAGAAAGTTTTCCGACCACCTGTCCAGTGTCGAGGACAGGTTGGCTCCTTGCGGTGGTGTATACGGCGTTGTCTGGAAAACGCAGCGTGCAAAAATGTTCAACCGTCATGCCGTATATAACGTGATCAGAAAGATCGCGAATCGATAGCCAAGAACGATCAGGCCAGCCATCAGCGTCATCGTCGCCGCCTTGACGAGGCGCGTTATACCGTGAGAACCGAAGACGGGTTTCAACGCGAAAAACAAATAGCCGCCGCAGAGTCCAAGATTGATGATCGAAAGAATGTTGTCGACATTGGGTGAATCGAGCCCAAGACCACCCAGACGGACCTCAATGGCCGCGATGGCTAGCGCGAGCGAGAACAGCAACAACAAGAACGTATAGAGATGGAGTGAGAAATAGACGAAGGCAACAAACGGCTTGCGTGCCCGCAGAGAGGTCATCCACAACAACAAAGTGAACGGAACGACCATGAGAATGATCAGTGACTTGGCATTGAGCACTGCCGCACGGTCGAAAGTGGTCGTGTACTGGCGCAGGCTCGTTCCCAGTTTTGCGACGCGTTCCGCCACCAACGACTGCGCGAGCGAACTCCAGTCCTGGTGATGGAGGTGCGACTCCAGAGTCGAGCCGAAGATCTGGGTATCGGTAAGCGACTGCATCGCAAAGAAGAAGGCGTTCGCGATGAGAAACAGCTGGAACGGGGGCACATAAGGCATCCGCTTTCCATTCAGATGCGCGACGGTCAACTCGCCTGGGTGGCGTAGCAGGACCCACATCGTGCTAATCAGGCGCCCATCGATGCTTGTCGCCGCGTGCAGGACCTTCGCGCCGATCGCACGCAGCGTAAGGTCGGGCGGCCGAAGTGGGCTCTCGCCGCACTGCGGACAGAAAGGCGTGGTGACGTGATTGGCACACGTCGGACATGTCCAGGGTTCGATCGAAGACATGACTTTCTCCCTTGGACCGCTCGCACATACTGATACAGCCGGTTGCGAGCGCGGCGGCCTATCATCTGCGCAAAGCTGCGCACCTCACCAGAGTTTGCGCCTTTCGAGACCCGGATCACACTCATGCGCGTCAGTGCCCGGCCCAGAAGCGGGCATCAAGGCGCTAACGCCCGAATAAAGCCGACCCGTGAAACGGGTTCGGCTTGAATGATTTGTCAGGCTGCAATTCGTGCCGCGGGAGAGTGTGCAAGATTGCATGTTCTTACTGCAGTGAGTGTCAATTGACTTCTTCGAACGTTCCTGTGCACACCTCGCCGTCGCGCACGTAGCGGGTAATCAGCACGCCGCCAGGCGTGCTGGCCGAGTGCGCCAGAGTGAAGGCAGACGCTAGTGCGTCGTCGCCGAACAAGCGCTTGCCGCGCCCAAGTATGATGGGATAAATCACAAGCCAAAGCTCGTCCACCAAGCCGGCTACGAGCAGTTGGCGCACCATGTCGCTGCTGCCAAACGTCAATAGATTGGCGCCGTCCTGAAGTTTAAGCGCGCGTATCGCGTCGGCAAGGTCGCCCTCCAGCGCATGACTGTTCTGCCAGTCAAGGGTGCCGGATCGATGTGTGGCTACGTACTTAGGTACGCGGTTGAACGGATCAGCGATGGTGCGGCTGCTTGAATCGGCCGGTACACGCGGCCAATACGCCGCGAATATGTCGTAGGTGCAACGCCCCAACAGCAACTCGAACGGCTGCGAGAGCAGGTCTTGCAAGTTTTGGCCGATGGCTTCGTCAGCATAAGGAACGATCCAGCCACCAAGGCGGAAATCGCCGCTGGGGTCTTCTCCAGGCCCGCCAGGGGCTTGAATTACACCATCCAGACTGATGAAAGCGGAAACAGTGAGCTTGCGCATAATGTCCTCGAAGTCGACGGACCCGGTCGGTCCGTAGATACGACGAACGAATCGCATGTGGATCGACAACCAGCCCAGCAGTCAACACGCGCTGGCCGCGCCAAGCCTAACGCTGAATTGAGCAGTGCCGCGAAGCGGCGTCGGCTTGAATCAATGTTAACCCTCACCTGAGCGGACCTCCTACACGATCTCCGCTTGGTTCGTCCAGAGCCACTCGTCGCTTGAGTGCACGGACTTTGTGTTGGGTGACCGCACACAGACGCTCGAAAAACGTTGTCTATAGCCAGACGTCGTCGCTGCTAGATCCAGCTGCAAACGCCCGAGTGGTCGAGGTCAACATTGTTTGTTTTCAGGCAGTTAGGGACGCTCGGAAGATGAGCGAATCAGGCTTGGCACAACCCATGCATTTATAGCGGTGGGCACAACGACGGACAGTTTGGTGCTACCGCCACGGCATCAGCATGCATTGCTCAGATTCCGAGAACCTGTTGTTCGTTTGAGCCACTTTGTTAGCGCGCGGCAAAGTCCGACATGTCGACCCATCCACGTTGACCATAGCGCGCCGCTATGGACCTGATCCGGGTGCGTTCGACGGTCCAACAAGCTCATTGGAGTCGTCATGAAAGCGAGACCTATCGCCGCTCTGTTAGTCGCAAGCTCCGCATTGCTGGTTGCACCCGCCTTCGCGGGCGGAGACGATCAGACTTCCTCCTATCGAAGCGATGTCGGTGCGTCAGTATCGCACCGCAGTCAAACCGCTCACACGAAGGCGACGGCAGAAGGCCACGGCAGCGTAGTTGACGGGAGCCACGGTGGCGTCGGCGGTAGCGAATCGGGCAAGTCGCAATCCGGTCGGCGTGCCCCGGGGGATAGCATCAACCCGATGTATCGCGGTGGTTGATCAGCTTGTTCGCGGAGCGCCAGTTCGCTGGTACTCCGCGACTGAACCGTTGCTTCTACGCCGATCGGCGCTTCGTCCTGACCATTGTTGCCCGCCCAATTGAATGGCCGGCCAGGGAGGTCTCCAGGCCGGCCACAATCTACCGACGACACGATACAGGACCGCTATACGTTCCAAAGAATCGCATCGCCCAAGTGCCGTGATCCACTAGCGGCACAGCACAGCCGTTCGCCTAAAAGCGCTCGCGATCGAACTCCGGCAGCGCACGCGTTCCTTCAATAGCGACCGAGTGCAGCAGATCAGGCTCCAGATCGAGCAAACGCAGGATCGTCGGCGCAACCTGCGTGGTCAGCACACGCTCGTCGTTCGTCCGCCCAGCGTGATGGCCGTGAGGCACGTAGATCACGAGACCGAGATGGCTGTCGTCGGGAGCGTTGCCGCCGTGCTCTTCGTCCTTGGCCGTACTCGATGTATAGATGACCCCCGGGTTCGGCTGGACGACGATGTCAGGTGTGCGTCCGCGTGCCGGATCGCCGAACCGGCCTGCCAGTTGCGGGCCATACAGAATGTACGCCTGCGGGCCGTCCGCACAAATGCCGGGTGCGTTGCAGCTCAGGTTGTCTTTCAAGGTCTTCACGACAACAGGCAGTTGGCTTTGATCGCGCAACCAGATCAGACCGACGTCATCGGTCTGCACGAAACCCGTACCCACGAGCCCCGTTCCGTCATTGAGGTTGCCGCTCTTCGTACTGTTCTGCCCGAAGTTGCCGTTCGGGTCCAGATAGTTGTTTGCTTCAAGCAGTTTCGAGAGCGTATCGCCGTTCTTCACGAGCTTCGAATGGTCGGTCGGGGACTGCCCGTGCTTCGCCGTGACGATGATTGCCGTCGACGAATAGAGGTTGCGCTGCTTCAGTTCGGATACGATGCGACCCAAGGCGTTGTCCAGATAAGCAATCGCGTTGGTGACCTGCGGACCCGGCGTGAAACTCGCATCCAGATAGCCGCCGCCAGTCGCGACCGTTGCCTTCTGGGCGACGCTCAAAGTCTGGAAGTTGGTCCCAAACACCGTGGGTACGTCGGCGTTGGATTGGCCTGTCGAATCCTTGCCGTCAATTTCATTGATCAGCGACTGCACGTGGAAATTGTCGAACTGTTCCGTGTGCGTGTAGACGTCGGTGTAGTTCGTGTTGGTGGCCGGATCAATCGAATTGATCTCGGTGCGCGAAAGATCGTCGACGCCTTTGCCAGACGGTCCATTGAGCCAGTCGTAGCCCCATGCATGTTTGTCTGCCCAGGCAGTGCGAGCGCCCTTCACGTTGTGTTTGACCACTTCGAAGATCGTGTTGGTCTTCACATAATTGTGCGGATAGACGGGCGTACAGACACCATTGAGCAAAGCATGCGGGATGGCCTGCGGATTGAACGCGCCACCGCCGTCGAGGTGCGTCAGTGCGCCGCCGTTCTCGCCGTCGATGCCAGTAGTCTCGTCGAATACGACATTCCAGCCTTGCTTGCCTGTACAACTGGTATCGGACGGCGCATAGAGCGTGCGGTCATAGGATACGTCGTAGAACAGGCCCGCGGATTTGGGCGAGCCACCGGTGACGAGCGCCGCGAGGCCCGGGAACGAATCCGAAAGGCCAGGCGTGTGCGCGTTGGTGTAGGTCGTCCCCGACTTGGCCAGCAACGCAAGATTCGGACATGCATTCGATCCGACGCAGCGTGCGACGTCCTGCTCATGCAAACCATCGAAGCTAATCAGCAGCACATGCTTCACCGATTCATGCTCACGATCGTGTTCATCGGCCGCCGTTGCGCCTGCCGAGTACAGTCCGGCAAGCAAGACAACTCCCACGCCAACGGCGATTTGCGTACGCTTTCCAATCCTGATCGTCTTCATTTCCCGTCCTTTTAGGTTGCCACGAAATATTTGGTAATGCGGGAAAGAATGTGCAGTGGAATTGAGTCGTCCGGATGAATCGACGCTTTCGATTCATAACTCATGAGCGACTTGTGCGATGGGAAAAAGAAACCACGCTATAAGTGTCTTCCTTAAGGTTTACTTAAGGTTTCCTTAAGGAATAGATGGTCTAGTGAAATGTTGAGCTGCGATGGAACGCGCCTGCGCACGACCGCTCCAGCTACGATGAAAGACGGCCACCACCGGCGCACCAGACCCTTAACCACCGGATCGTGGGGCGTTGGTGGGAGCGCCTATTCACTCGTGTTGAAACCGTGTCTGCGGTAATCGTCATCCAATCCGGCCCGCTAGACAATGACCCACATCGGAGAACTAGCGGCTCGAGAACACCGAGATACCGCCGTTAGGAAATCCTGCCGCGCCGGGCTGGAATGGCACATACACTTGCCCGCGCATGCTGTCGATGGCGACAGAATGCGCCCCCGTGCCCACTGGAATCTTGAAGAGCAACTGCCGTGATGCGCCATCGATCACGCCCATCTGCGGGCTAAAACCTGACGCTGCAGCGGTACCGTTCGTGACGTAGTGCCGGGCCGGCAGGAAATAGCGGTTGGAAGCCGGATCGTAATTGACCTGGTCCACCCCGCCAAATGGCAAGCTGGCTTGAATTGCGCCACTCGCACGATCGAGGATCAGCGTGATGAGCGGGTCGCCAGCCGGCGGATCGCAGCCAATGAGCACGTCGTTATTCGGGCCAAGCACGATTCCCGCCGGTGCGCATTTCCCTAGTGGGAACGACTTGCTGACAGAGGGGCTGCCCGTCACTGCGGAACTGGCGGTGATGACATCGAGTTCGCCGTCGGGATTGGCAGAAGTCCCGTCATTGTTGATCAAAAAGCTCTTCGAGACGGGATCATAGGTGCATGCTTCGAGCCCCGACGAGCCGTTGAAAGGAAGCTTTACCACCGCCTTTTGTGTCAGCGTGGAAATGAATGTGACGAACGGCGGCGAGTCTCCGGGGCTCGCGTACATCACGAGATGATCGTCAGGATCGTAGCAACCCTCATCGACGCGCGATCCGGAATTGCTGATGGCGATTGTGTTGACGGTCTTTTGCGCAGCCGTATCGATCACCTTGACTGAGTCGACGTCGCCGACATAGATCGTGTTCGTGCCGGTGATCCCGACAATTCCGTCGGGACCGGACTCATTGGTTGTGGCGCCGGCACCGATGAATGGCCCAGGGATCTGTGCGATCAACGTGTTCGATTGGGTGTCCACGACATCGACTGCTTTGTTATTGCGGTCGGTAAGAAAGTACTTGCCGGCCTCGACGTAGCCGATATCGAAACTGAATGGTGGGCTCGAAGCATTGGGCACGGCGATGTTCGTCAGTAGCTTTGGCGGTGTCGGTGCGCTGACATTGTCTCCACCTCCGCAGCCGGCCACTGCAGCCGCAGCGAGCAACATCAAGGCTATCAGGCGATTTTCCATCAATTCGTCTCCTTTCCGTTTATTGGCTTGACCGTCAGTCCAGGGATCGGCCCGAGTACTAAAATTTCTCCCGCTCCCGAGTGACGACGAGCAACGAACCATTTCTTAAGGAATCTTAAGAAATGGCTATCTGAAGAAATAGCCGCGACTGGCTGTCCGGCTCACACAATGGCGGCGCGACGGAAAATCGGAAAGTAAAACTTATTTATGGTCTACATTACGTGGACGCTATACCTGTAATGAATCTGAAGCTTCCATAGAGGTGGTGGTGACATGCCGGCCGCCGACTTGTGCCGAATGCATGAGACGGTGAGCGGCCAGTCCCTGCCGTTCGATCGCCGCATGGCCGGACCGCACGTCACTTATTGACGCAAGACGACAGCGCTCGCATCCGATCCGCTTGACCCACGACCCCGCAGTAAAATAACTTCGTCTGGAGCGCGTGGAGTACAAAGCGTTATGAAAAACCGTACACGGTTCGTCACCGCAATATTGGCCATGCTCGTCACCATCGCGTTGCTCTTTATCCCATTGCCGCATCGGATCGGACTCGACACGCACATCGTGACGGTTGCGTCGATTCAACGCCCTCCCACAGTCGTATTCGACTATGTCACGACCCCGGCTCACTGGCCCACCTGGCATCCGTCATCGCTCGCGGTCAGTGGTTCGGTTGATCATCCACTCGATCTGGGCGAGCAAGTGACGGAGGAATTCCGTGTAGCCGGCAGGCGCGGCCGCGTTGTGTGGACAGTCGCTGCACGGGAGCCTCCGGGCAGGTGGACGATAGAAGGAACGATTGACGGCAGACCGGCTGGTACTGTCACTTACTCGCTGACGTCGACTGCGAGCGGGACACGCTTCGAACGTGAATTCACTTATCGCGCGCCGTCGATATGGTTCGCGATATTAAACTGGTCTGTGCTGCGCGCGCGGATTCAATCGGAATCCGATACGGCGGTTTCGCGACTGAAGAGCCTTCTGGAAGCAGCACCGCAGCAATAGCCACCTCGCTCATTCCAGCGCAATCGGCCGAGTAATCCTCAAGTTCCGCTTCCGCCATCGCCGGCTTGCTCGGCCTTAGTCGCAGCACTTGATCTGCGCAGCGTCTCCACGACCAGTTCGCGAAGCCAGCGGTTGCCCTCGTCGTTGTCGAAAGTGGCATGCCAATGCACGGAGGACTCGATGGCTGGAAATTCCACCGGCAGCGGATAGATCGAGAACTGACCCGTTTCATTGAAAACGCGTGCGACGCCGCGCGGCAACGTAACCATCCAGTCAGTGCGCTGAAGGATCTGCGGAATGACTGTGAAATGCGGCACGCGCAGCGCAATGTGCCGATGCAGGCCACGCGCCCGCAACGCTTCGTCGATCTCCAGGTGGCTACTGTCACTCGACGCGACGGCCACGTGCGCCAACTCCAGAAACTTCTGCCGCGACAATTGACGCGCAGGCAACCCGGGCCGCTTGCGAGTCATGCACGCATACTGCTCGTGAAACAGAAGAGCCGACTTCGTCACCGGTTTGAGCGCAGATAGATTGCCAATCGCAAAGTCCAGTTGCCCCAGGCGCAGTTTCTCTTCGATATCCGCAAACGACACTTGCTCAGCCGCTATCCGCACCAGCGGCGCCACGCGTTGCAACTTCTCGCAGATGGGTGGCAGAAATACCTGTTCCCCGATATCGGACATCGACAGACGAAATTCCCGCGTGCTTGTGGCGGGATCGAAACGTTCGCCGTGACGCAACGTCTCGCGTATCGATGCAATCGCGCGGCTGAGCGGCGCGGCCAATTGTTCGGCCCTCGGCGTCGGCAGCATGCCCTCCGGTGTTCGTGCGAACAGGGGATCGTCGAACAATGCACGCAAGCGCCCAAGGGCATAACTGACCGCCGGCTGGGACAGCCCGAGTTGCTGCCCGGCACGCGTGAGGCTGCGTTCCTCGAGGATCACCTGAAACACGCGCAGCAGGTTCAGGTCGACCTTATTGAAATCAGTCATATTTATGGGCCACTCATAATTGATTAATTTGACGGATATACTACCTGAACCTAGACTCGGCCTCATACATAGGAGAGGCACGAGCACATGGGACTTATCGAAACCCTCGTCGAACCGCGTACCAGTCCGGACCAGGGGCGTGCTGCACATCGCACATTGCCGGCGCTGCTGGCGGCTCGCGCTGCTCGCAACGGCACGGCGCCGCTGTTCTCGGACCGTGCGACCACGTGGACGGCTTCCGACGCTCTTGCAATCGCGGCACGCCGCGCAGGCGCACTCGCCGCGCAAGGAGTCGGGCGCGGCGACCGCGTCGCGCTACTGTGCGGGAACCGCGTCGAATTCATGGAGATCGTGCTCGGCTGTGGCTGGCTCGGCGCGGTGGTCGTGCCGATCAATACCGCATCGCGCGGGCTGCAACTGGAACATATTCTGCGCAACTGCGGCGCGCGGCTGCTCGTGGCGGAAGCGCATCTCGTCGATGTCGTTCACGCACTCGACGCCCAGGATCTGCCGCTGGAAACGATCTGGCTCATTGGTGAACCCGCAGCGGATGCGCTGAAGCCTGCGTACATTACGACTGCGATGCCGCCGGCAGACGAGCCGGTCACACCCGCCGCGCTCACCGATGGCGATCCGTTCGCGGTGCTTTACACATCCGGGACTTCGGGCTTGTCGAAAGGAGTGATCTGCCCACACGCGCAGTTCTATTGGTGGGGCCACTACACCGCGCGTGACCTTGGCGTCGCGGCGGGCGACGTGCTCTACACATGCCTGCCGCTGTTTCATACGAATGCGCTCAACAGCTTTTTCCAGGCGTTGATTCACGATGCCGAACTCGTCGCCGACCGGCGTTTTTCGGCGAGCGGGTTTTTCGACGCGTTGGTCGAAACGCGCGCCACCGTGACCTACGTGCTCGGCGCGATGGTGCCGATCCTGCTCAGCCGGCCGGTCACGGCGAGCGAGCGCGAGCATCGGGTGCGCGTGGCGCTGGCGCCGGGCGTACCGGGCCATTTCCAGCAGGAATTCACGGCGCGCTGCGGCATTGCGCTGGTCGACGGCTACGGCTCGACGGAGACCAACTGTGTGATCAGCGGCGCGATCGACGCGCAACGTCCCGGCCACATGGGCAAGCTCGTGGCAGGTTTCGATGCCCGTGTCGTCGACGAACACGACCAGCCGGTTCCGGATGGCGAAGCGGGCGAACTGATCCTGCGTGCCGACACGCCGTTCGCATTCGCGAGCGGCTATCTGGGGATGCCCGAGAAGACGGTAGAGGCCTGGCGCAACCTCTGGTTTCATACGGGCGATCGCGTGGTGCGCGACGCCGATGGTTATTACCGTTTTGTCGACCGCCTGAAGGACACGATCCGCCGTCGCGGCGAGAACGTTTCCTCTTTTGAAGTCGAACAAGTGCTGCTGAGTCATCGGTCAGTCGAGACGGCGGCCGTCTTCGCGGTGAAGTCCGCACTCGCTGAAGATGAAGTGATGGCCACCCTCGTGCTGCGCGACGGCGAGACGCTCGAACCGCTCGACCTGATTCGCTACTGCGAACCGCGCCTGCCGTATTTCGCCGTGCCACGTTATCTCGACTTCGCGCGAGACCTGCCGAAGACGGAGAACGGCAAGATCCAGAAGTTCAAATTGCGCGAGACCGGTGTCACCGCGACGACCTGGGATCTCGACGCCTCGGGATACCGGCTCAAGCGCTGACGATATCAAATCACCCCGTCGTTCTATGGACGCGCGCGGCGCGAGCATGGCACGGCACGGCAGAAGCATCCGCAACATTGAGTGCGTCGACAGATGCACAGTTGGAGGCATAGATGGCAAGCACGCGAACGTTTTCTGCCGCAAGCACCCACGACGATGACGCGGCCGCCGCGCAAGCCGGTTCAGTCGACAAAAAGTCGCTGCGGCGCATTGTCTTCGCATCGGTCGTGGGCAATGCGCTCGAGTGGTATGACTTTTTTCTCTACAGCACGGCGGCGGCACTCGTGTTCGGCGCACTGTTTTTCCCGAAGGGCACGGATCCGCTCGTCGGCACTCTTGCCGCGTTCGCGGGCTTCGCCGTCGGCTTCGCGGCGCGGCCGTTCGGCGGCGTGCTGTTCGGCCATATCGGCGATCGCTACGGCCGCAAGGGCGCACTGGTGTGGACGCTGTCGATCATGGGTGCGGCGACTTTCCTGATCGGCTTCCTGCCGACCTACGCGCAAGTCGGCCTGTGGGCGCCGGCGTTGCTGCTGGTTCTACGCCTGCTGCAAGGCATCGCCGCCGGCGGCGAATGGGGCGGAGGCGTGCTGATGATCAGCGAGTCGGCGCCGCCCGAAAAGCGTGGCTATTACGCGGCATGGAGCCAGATCGGCGTGGGCGGCGGCTTCGTGTTGTCGGCGGCGGTGTTCTTTCTCGTGCAGATGCTGCCAAAGGACGCTTTCATGATCTGGGGATGGCGCATCCCGTTCCTGTTGTCGATCGTCATTTTCGGTGTCGGCGTCTACGTCCGCTCGAAGCTACCGGAGAGCGCCGAGTTTGCGAAGGCCGAAGCGGCCGGCAAGAAAGCGCGCATGCCGGTGCTCGAAGTAATCCGCAAACACCCGAAGGAGATCCTGATGGCGATGGGCCTGCGCGTCGCGGAGAACGGCGGCTCGTACATCGTGCTCGCCTTTTCGCTGGTGTACGGCAAGTTCATCGGTGTGCCGAATCAGATCATGCTGGCCGGTGTGATCGTGTCGATGACCCTGGAACTCGGCACGATGCTGCTGTGGGGGCGGTTGTCCGATCGCATCGGCCGCAAGCCCGTGTACATGATCGGCGCGGCGGGTTTCGTCGTGATCGCTTTTCCGTTCTTCTGGCTGATCGGAACCAAGGTGCCGGCGCTGATCTGGCTCGCGTTTCTGCTGGGTAACGCGGTTTGCCACGGCGCGATGATCGGCACGCAGCCGAGCCTGATGGGCGAACTGTTCAGTACCGAAGTGCGTTATTCGGGCATGGCCTTGGGGCATGAAATCGCGTCGGTGTTCGCGGGCGGTCTGTCGCCGCTGATTGCGACCGCGCTGCTCGCGCATTATCACGCAGCCTGGCCGGTGGCGTTGTTGCTGATCGCAATGGGCATGATCACGGTGATCTCGCTGCTGTTCACGCACGAGACCGTGGCCCGGCGCGTGCGTTGACGCTCGATCTGAGGATTCCTGATATGCAAGCCCACTCATTCGATAACGTCGTGCTGACGGCCGGCGTGGAAGTGCCGTACCAGCGACAGGCGAGCGCTGCGTCAACGGGAGATCTGCTCGCGCAGGCATTCGGCGCGGCCCTCGTTCAGTCGGGTTTCTCGCCGAAGGACATAGACGGGCTCGGTGTAGCGTCGTTCACGCTCGCACCCGATCACGCGATCGACCTTGCGTGGCGACTCGGCCTGAGCCCGCGCTGGTGCATGGACGATTGTCACGGCGGCGCGAGCGCCATCAACCTGCTGCAGCATGCAATACGCGCGATTCAGCACGGCGACGCGAATGTCATTGCCCTCGTATCCGGAGACCGCTTCGAGCCGGCTGACTTCAAACAACTGGTCGAGCATTACAACCTGACGACACGCACCTGGCTGCGTCCGCTGGAGAACGGTGGCCCGAACAGCCTGTTCGCCATGCTCACGCAGCGTCACGCGAAGCGATACGGTCTGACGCGCCGCGATTATGGTGCGCTCTGTGTCGCGCAACGCGCATGGGCCGCGTTGAACCCACATGCCGTCTACCGCACGCCGTTGACGATCGACGACTATCTCGAAGCGCCGATCGTCGCTGAACCGCTGGGACGCTTCGACTGCGTGCCCGTGGTGTGCGGCGCGAACGCGGTGATCGTCGCTCGCGCCGACCTCGTGCGCAACGCGATGAACGTGCGCGTGCGCGCGCTGCAATGCTGCTACAACCTGGACCACCAGGCGGGCGATGGTTTGCAGACTTCGTTGGCGGCGATCGCCAGTGATTTGTGGCGGCAGGCCGGCGCGACGCCGGAGGACATGGACATGGTGTCCGTCTACGACGACTACCCCGTTATGACGCTGGTGCAGCTCGCGGATCTCGGCTTCGCCCGTGACGGCGACCTGCGCGAGTTGATCTCTCGTATCGGCTCGCGCGCGCTCGCCGTCAACACATCGGGTGGGCAACTATCCGCGGGACAGGCCGGCGCCGCTGGCGGCATGCACGGCCTCGTCGAGGCGATCACGCAATTGCGTGGCGCGGCGGGCGAGCGGCAGGTGGCCGACGCGCAGTTGGCGGTCGTGAGCGGGTACGGCATGGTCGAGTATCGCTACGGGATGTGCGCGAATGCTGTCGTACTTGAAAGCGACCGGCGAGGTGCGCAATGACTCTCAAGGTATCTCAATGCACCCAGTGCGGGATGACGCTATTCCCGGCTCGGTATTTTTGCCCCGCATGTGGCGGCGGCCAGTGGCGTGAATGTGCGGTGGAACACGGCAGCGTTGCCGAATCGACGGTCGTGCGGCATCGCGTCGGCGCGCAGGGCGGTGGCAATGTGCATCTCGCGAGCGTGGCAACGAGCGCCGGGCCCATCGTCATCGCGCGGCTCGCGGCTGGCATGCAGCCCGGCGATTCGGTGAGTCTCGACGTGGACGATAGCGGTCGTATTGTCGGCCGCGCGGTTTGAGGCCGCGCGGCGTCGAGTGCGGATGCAGGTGAAAAGCAAAGTAAAACGTTCGGAGGTCGTGATGCAGGTTGATGGCTGTGTAGCGTTTGTGAGCGGAGCCAATCGCGGGGTCGGCGCGTGTTTCGTGAAGATGCTGTTGGAGCAGGGCGCGCGAAAGGTGTACGCGAGTGCACGCGACATCAGCGTGCTGGACGACCGTGACCCGCGTGTCGTGCCGGTCGCACTCGACATTACGAATGCGGAGCAGGTGGCGCGCGCGGCCGCCGTGGCGAGCGATGTCAACCTCCTCGTGAACAATGCCGGCATCAACCGTCTGGAGCCTGCGCTTGCCGCAACCGATCTGAACGCGGCGCGCGCCGAGATGGAGGTCAACTACTTCGGCACGCTGAACATGATTCGCGCGTTCGCGCCGTCGCTGCGACTGAGTGGCGGAGCGATCGTCAATATGTCGTCGATTCTCGCGCGCGTCGCGTTGCCGGCCATGGCGTCGCTCTGCGCGTCGAAGGCGGCTGCGCTTCGGATGACCGAAGCCGTGCGCGCCGAGCTTGCCCCGCATGGGGTGCGCGTGCTGTCGATTCTCCCGGGCGCGGTCGACACCGACATGAGCCGCGATTTTCCCCCGCCGAAGATTCCAGTTGCCGAGGTCGTCGATGCGGCTTTTGCGGCGCTGAGGGACGGCAACGACGAGGTCTATGTCGGCGCCATGGCCCAACAGATCGCCGCCGGCCTGGCGACGGACCGGCTGGCGGTGCAGTTGAGCCTCGCACGCGGCGCATGAAAGAACGGTAGGTGATGCACCAACACTTTCAGAAGGAAAGGAACGGATCATGAGCGGTGAGTTCATCCAGATCAATGCAGGCAATGGACAGACGTTTTCTGCATACATGGCAAAACCCAGGCAAGGCTCGGGGCCCGGCCTGATTCTGTTGCAGGAGATTTTCGGCATCAACGGATACATGAAGGCGATGGCCGATCGCTTCGCGGAGGAAGGCTACGTGGTGCTGGTGCCGGATCTGTTCTGGCGCATGCAACCGCGCGTCGAGCTTGGGTACGGCGAAGCGGACTTTGCTGCCGCGCTCGACTACAACGCGCGACTCGACCTTGGACTCGCGGTCGAAGACATCGCCTCGACCCTCACGGCGCTGCGCGCGTTGCCGCAACAGGCAGGCAAGGTTGGTGCGCTTGGATACTGCCTCGGCGGGAAATTGGCGATGCTTGCCGCTGCGCGGACGGAGATCGATTGCGCGGTGAGTTATTACGGTGTGGGCCTCGACGCGTTTCTGGATGAGGTGCCCTCGATCCGATGCCCGATGGTGTTCCATTTTGCCGGCCGGGATGCGCTGTGCCCGCCCGCGATGCGCGAGAAGATCCAGGCGGCATTCAGCGAGAATCCGCAGATTGAGCAGTACGTGTACCAGGATTGCGATCACGCATTCGCGACCCCGGAGCGCGAGCACTTCGACAAACCGGCCGCCATGATGGCGTATTCGCGCTCGCTTGCGATGCTGCGCAAAGTGTTGGGGCCGATCTACGACCTGAATGCGCTGTGGGATTTGCACTGCCACTATGAATTCGCCACACGCGACGTCAACGCGATCATGCCCACCATGGTCGCCGAGCCGTACGTCAACCACGTGCCGACCCTGACAGGTGGAGTCGGGCATGACGAGCTCAAGCGTTTTTATAAATACCACTTTGTTGACGCGAATCCCGACGACACGCGGCTCATTCCGCTGTCCCGCACCATCGGGTCGGACCGGATCGTCGACGAGTTCGTGTTCTGCGCAACCCACGATCGTGAGATCGACTGGCTGCTGCCGGGGCTGGCGCCTACCGGAAGGTACATCGAGATTCCGATGCTGGCTGTCGTGTGCTTTCGGGGCGACAAGCTGTACAACGAGCATATCTATTGGGATCAGGCCTCGGTGCTCGTGCAGATCGGTGTGCTTGATCCGACGGGGCTGCCCATTGCCGGGATTGAAACTGCCAGGAAGATGGTTGATGAGAACTTGCCAGGCAACACGCTGATGCGCAATTGGGCGTCCAGCGAGGGCAAGCCGATCTGACTCACGATCATGTGCTGCCTGCTCCGGGTGAAAGCAGGCAGCAATAGTTGGAAGGCTGAGCAAATCATCTTTCTACGCGCTTTCTATTTACTTCGGTATGCAAACAAAAACGCAAGATAACTAACCAAGGAAAAATCGTGAAGAAGCTGCTCGTTGCTTTTCCCGCAATGCTATTCATCAGTCTCGGGGCATATGCCCAGAGCAGCGTGACGATCTACGGCATCATAGACGACGGGCTGACCTGGTCGAGCAATCAGGGCGGCAAGAGCGCCTGGCAGATGCAGGGCAGCATCTCGCAAGGCAATCGGTGGGGGCTCAGAGGCGTGGAAGACCTGGGAGGCGGCACGACGGCAATCTTCAGGCTCGAGAGCGGCTTTAACGTCAACACCGGCGCGTTGAGTCAAGGCGGCCGGCTGTTCGGCCGGCTGGCCTATGTGGGTCTGTCCGACAACCGCTACGGCACGCTGACGCTCGGGCGGCAGGGCGAAGAAGTGGGCGACTATATTGGCCCGCTGTCCGCCAACGGCATCTTGCCAGGCGGCATTCTGTTTCCGCATCCTGGCGATCTAGACAACAACGGTGTCGATTTTCACCTGCAAAACGCCGTCAAGTACGTGTCGCCGACCATTGCCGGCTTCACGGGTGTCGCCACCTATAGCTTCGGCGGTGTCGCGGGCGATTTTGCACGTTTCGGCGCAAAATCTTTCGCGCTTCAGTACGCAAATGGAAATCTGCAGTTGGTGGGCGCCTACACATCGATCGACCATCCGGCCACCGCCGTATCGGAAGGGGTGTGGACGGCCACCAACACGGTCGACGGCAACTATGGTCTTGCCGCCGGCAGCTACAAAGTGTTTGGCCTCGGCGCCGCCTACGCGTTCGGTGCGGCAAAGATCAGCGCCGACTGGACTCACACACAGTTCGGCGACCTCGACCCTAGCCTGGGCGCGAAAATCAACGGACATGTGACCTTCAATATCGGCGAGGTCGTGGCCAGTTACATGATCACGCCGGCGCTGCAGCTTGGCGTGGCGTACAGCTATACCGAAGGCAACGTCTCCGCAACCGGGCAGGAACCGCACTATCACGAGGTGGATGCGAGTGCGGACTATTTCCTGTCGAAGAGCACCGACGTGTACGGATCGGCAACGTATATGCGCGCCGGAGGCGGCGCGGTCGCCGATCTTGCGCCCGTTTTGCAAGCGTCGAGTTCGGCGAATCAGATCGCGCTGCGGGTGGGGATTCGCAAGAAGTTCTAGTTATCGCGGGGGCTTTGGATCGTTTTCCACGGACCGCGCGAGCGCGAATAACCACCACAAAATGATGCAAGCGTAAATTTGCACTCGTATACTGGCGCCTATATCAGTCAAGGAAACAGTATGCGGCGAGTGATCGTACGGCGGTCGTCGGTCCACGGGAAGGGTGTGTTCGCGATGCGGCCGCTCGCGGCGGGTGAGTGCGTGCTTGAATACCGGGGCGAATTGACGAGCTGGCGGGAAGCCGTGCGCCGGCACCGGCGCGAAGGTGTCGCCGGGCACACGTTTCTGTTTGGCCTGTCGGACGGACGCGTGATCGACGGAAGCCGTGGTGGCAATAGTGCGCGATGGCTGAACCATGCATGTGCGCCGAACTGCGAGACCATCGAAGATACTGGCCGCATCTTCATTCACACGATCCGGCCGATTGAAGCGGGTGAAGAACTGTTTATCGAGTACCTGCTGACGACCGACGATCCCTCGGACGAAGACGTTCGAGCCCAATACACTTGCCGGTGTGCCGCAGTGGGGTGTCGTCAGTCGATGCTGGCGGCTGTCGCGTGATTCAGCCGGTCCGCCTCGACTCATAACCGGAGAACGTCGTCGAATTCGGCAACGCGTACATCGTCCATACTGCGACGCCCGATTGAAGGACCTAAACGGGCCGCCTTCCAATCCGCAAGACTGGCACAATCGGGAGGATATTCGATCCGCTTGGGAATCCTCATGCCAGACGCTATGACGTCGTCGCCGCCTTCACCCCGCATCGGCCCGCTCTTTGCCCTATTTCCCTTCCTGCGCCCCTATGCCGGCCGCTGGGCGCTCGCGTTCCTCGCGCTGGTGACCTCGGCAGGCGCCACACTGGTGTTGCCGGTGGCGTTCAAATACCTGATCGATCGTGGCTTCGCCGCGGGCGACCGGGGGCACATCGATCGCTATTTCCTCGCGCTATTGATCGTTTCGCTGGTACTGGCCGGTGCCACGGCGCTGCGCTTCTACCTCGTGTCATGGCTGGGCGAGCGGGTCACGGCCGACTTGCGGCGTGCGGTCTACGATCACGTGCTGCAGATGAGCCCGCAGTTCTTCGAGACCACGCAAACCGGCGAGGTGCTGTCACGGCTCACCGCCGACACCACCTTGATCCAGACGGTGGTGGGCACCAGCCTGTCGCTGGGATTGCGCAACTTCTTCCTGTTGACCGGCGGCGTGGCCATGCTCGCGGTGACGAGCCCGGTGCTGTCCGGCTACATCATCGCGACGCTGGTCGTGGTGGTCGCGCCTATCGTGATCTTCGGCCGGCGCGTGCGGCGGCTCTCGCGCGCGAGCCAGGACAAGATCGCGAACACTAGCGCGCTGGCGGGCGAGGTGCTCAATGCCATGCCGACCGTGCAGTCGTACACGCAGGAACCCTTTGAAACACGCCGGTTTGCCGGCGCGGTGGAGGCGGCCTTCGAGACCGCGCTCACGCGCATTCGCGCGCGCGCCTGGTTGACCGCCGTGGTGATCGTGCTGGTGTTCACCGCCATCGTATTCGTGCTGTGGCTCGGAGCGCAGGCAGTGCTGGCCGGGCGGATGACAGCGGGCCAATTGTCCCAGTTCATCCTCTACGCGGTGTTCACGGCGGGCGCCGTGGGCGCGGTCGCCGAGGTGTGGGGCGATCTGCAGCGCGCTGCCGGCGCCACCGAACGTTTGCTGCAATTGCTGGCGGCGCGCTCGCCGGTGGTGGAGGCCGAGACGACGGTCACGCTGCCTGCGCGAGGCGAGGGCATCCGCTTCGACGAGGTCAGCTTCTCGTATCCGTCGCGCCCGGGCATCGCGGCGCTTTCTGCGGTCTCGCTCGATGTCCGTCCGGGCGAACATGTCGCACTGGTCGGCCCGTCCGGCGCGGGCAAGACCACGTTGTTCCAGTTGCTGCTGCGCTTTTACGATCCACAAGCCGGCCGCATTCTGATCAACGGCGTCCCGAACCGTGACGTGCCGCTCGCTGAATTGCGCAAGGAAATTGGCGTGGTGCTGCAGGAATCGGTGATCTTTTCCGGGAGCGTACTCGACAATATCCGCTATGGCGCGCCGGAAGCCACGCTCGCGCAGGTCCAGCGGGCTGCCGATATGGCCGCTGCGGCCGGCTTTATCGAAGAACTACCGCAGGGCTACGACACCTTTCTCGGCGAGCGCGGCGTGCGCCTGTCCGGCGGACAACGCCAGCGCATTGCGATCGCTCGCGCGATCCTGAAGAATCCGCCCATCCTGCTGCTGGACGAAGCGACCAGTGCACTCGATGCCGCCAGCGAACGGCTGGTGCAAAAGGCGCTGGACAATGCCGCGCAGAATCGCACCACGCTGGTCATTGCACACCGCCTGGCGACCGTCCAGCAGGCCGATCGCATTGTCGTGCTTGAACAGGGGCGTATCGTCGCGCAGGGTCGTCACGCGGAGCTCCTGCTGAGCTCGCCGCTCTATGCTCAGCTCGCTGCGTTGCAGTTCGGCGAGCAGTTGGGGCAAACGGCGCAGCGCGGCGCCGTGAGCGATCCTATTGGTTCGACGTAAGGTCGACGCAAGCTTGGCAAAGGGCGCAAAACCGGCCGCACGGGCGGCCAGGATCAACGACTACGGCTAGTGATCGAACGCGCGCCGTCCGTGACAGCGTCCGTGCAATGACAGCACGCGACTCACAGCTTGCGGCCCGCTTTCTTTTTCTGGTCGTACAGCAAAGCGCCGGTTTCAACCGGAATGAACGGGGCCTGAAAATGATCAATCAGAAAATCGATGAATGCCCGGGCGCGCGCTGTCTGGTTTCGCTGGCTGGGATAGTAGACAAACAGATCGGCCGACGGCAGTACCGTATTGGGCAAAACCAGTTTTAGGCGGCCGCTTTGAACGTACTTCGCCAGATCCCATTCGGAACGAATCAATATCCCATGTCCGTCGAGCGCCCACCGCAGCACGATATCGCCATCATTGCTCGAAAGCGCGCCTTTGACCTTCAACGCTTCGGTGTGGTCCCCCTGCATATACCGCCACACGCCATAAGCATCGTCGTTCTGGCGATGAATGATGCAACGGTGCCGAACCAGATCCTCTATGCGCTCCGGCGTCCCAAATCGTTCGAGGTATTTCGGGGAGGCGCAAAGAAAGCGGCGATTGCTCATGATGCGCCGGGCGCTAAGCCGGCTGTCAGGAAGCGTTCCAAAACGGATCGCCATGTCGAACGCTTCCTCGACCAGATCGATGGGCCGGTCCGTCACTTCAAACTGGATCTCCACGTTGGGAAAGCGCTTCGCGAATTCGGACACGAGCGGCGCGATGGCCGTGCGCCCGAAACCGAGCGTCGCATTGACGCGTAACAGTCCATGGGGATCGGATCGCGCCCCCGATATCTCGTCCTCCATCTGCCGGACTTGCCCGACGATCTGTGTTGCGTAGCGCAGGTAGGTCTCGCCCTCCGGCGTCAGGCTGACACTGCGCGTTGTCCTGTTGACCAACCGCGCCCCCAGTTTCTGTTCCATCAGCCCAAGGCGTTTGGTCGCGGCCGGCGGCGTGAGATCGAGCGCGCGCGCCGCCCCCGACAAGCTTTTGAGTTTGGCGAGGAGGATGAAAAACTCGAAGTCGGATGCCGAGTCAGTTGTCACTTTGGCTGTTCACCTAAAGTAAAAAATGAAATGAATCTAAGCGAATTCTAACGCGTCATTTCGCGGATAACCTAGTTTCCATTGCAGCCAGACGCATGCGATACGTGCCCAAAACTCAGGAGACACCGTCATGAGAATCGTTGAAATCCGCGAAAAGACCGTTCCGATCAGTTCCCCGATCCGCAATGCCTACATTGACTTCAGCAAGATGACGCTGAGTCTCGTCGCCGTGGTGACGGACGTCATCCGCGACGGCAAGCCGGTGGTGGGTTACGGCTTCAATTCGAACGGCCGCTACGGCCAGGGCAAGCTGATGCGCGAGCGCTTCATTCCGCGCGTTCTCGAAGCCGACCCCGCCACGCTCGTCAACGACACCGGCGACAACCTCGATCCGCACAAGATCTGGGCGACCATGTTCATGAACGAAAAGCCGGGCGGCCACGGCGAGCGGTCGGTCGCGATCGGCACCATCGACATGGCGATCTGGGATGCGGTGGCGAAGATCGAAGGCAAGCCGCTGTTCCAGTTGCTGGCCGACCGCTACGGTAATGGTCAGCCCGATCGCAAGATTTTCGTGTACGCGGCCGGTGGCTACTACTACCCAGGCCAGGACCACGGGAAGCTGAAAGACGAAATGCGCAGCTATATCGACCGCGGCTATACGGTCGTGAAGAAGAAGATCGGCGGCGCTTCGCTCGACGAAGATCTGCGCCGCATCGACTCGATTCTGAGCGTACTGGGCGACGGACAAAAACTCGCTGTCGACGCCAACGGCCGCTTCGACCTCGACACGGCGATCCAGTACGCGAAGGCACTCTCGCAATACGACCTGTTCTGGTACGAAGAGCCGGGCGACCCGCTCGATTACGAATTGCAGGCCACGCTACGCAACTACTACGACAAGCCGATGGCGACCGGCGAAGACCTGTTCTCGATGCAGGATGCCCGCAACCTGATCCGTTACGGCGGCATGCGCCCGGATCGCGACTGGTTGCAATTCGACTGCGCGCTGAGCTACGGCCTCGTCGAGTATCTGCGCACGCTGGACATGCTGCGCCAGCACGGCTGGTCACCGAGCCGCTGCATTCCGCACGGCGGCCATCAGATGTCGTTGAACATCGCGGCCGGACTTGGCCTCGGCGGCAACGAATCCTATCCGGACCTGTTCCAGCCTTACGGCGGCTTCCCCGACGGCGTGAAGGTGGAAAAAGGCTTCATCACGATGCCTGATCTGCCGGGCATCGGCTTCGAAGGAAAAGCCGATCTCTTCGTCGAGATGCAAAAGCTGTCCGCATAAGCCGTAGTCCGACAAAACGCGCCGACAACAAGCGTCGGCGTAGCGTTGATAAAAATAGACAAAGAACGCTGGCGAAATCGGTTCGTACTCTCCCCAACGGTAAATCCCGCTGCCGGGAGTACGAATCTGACTTTCATTAGAAGATGCCACGCATAGGAGACAGTCATGCGGGTTTCAAAGATCGGAAAATCTCTTTCCAAGCTCTACGTACAGGTTCTGATTGGCATTATTGCCGGTGTCCTCGTCGGGCATTTCTACCCTGACCTCGGTTCTCAACTCAAACCACTCGGAGACCTGTTCATCAAACTGATCCGGATGCTGCTCGCTCCGATCATTTTTGCATCCGTTGTGGTCGGCATTGCCCGCATGACAGACCTTCATGAGGCCGGCCGCGTCGGCGTCAAGGCGGTCGTCTACTTCGAAATTGCATCGACGATCGCGCTCGCTGTCGGACTTGTTATCGTGAACGTCATCAAGCCGGGCAGCGGTATGAACATCGACCCCGCGCATATCGACAGTTCAGCGATCTCCACCTATACGCACGCAGCGCAACAGCACGGGATGCTCGACTTCTTCATGAGCATCGTTCCGAACAGCATTGTCGGAGCGTTCGCGAATGGGGATATCCTGCCGATCATCTTCTTCTCGCTTCTGTTTGCCATCGCGCTCGCCAGGCTGGGGCCTCGCACCGCGCCGTTCGTCGATATGCTCGACATGTTCCTCCAGGGCATGTTCGGCGTCGTGCGAATCGTCATGTATGTCGCGCCCATCGGTGCCTTTGGCGGCATGGCATTCACCATCGCGAAGTACGGAATCGGCACGCTGGCGTCGTTCGGCCAACTGATGCTGTGCCTCTACCTGACCTCGATTTTCTTTGTAGTCGTGGTGCTGGGTCTGGTGATGCGGATGAGCGGGCTGTCGCTGTGGAAGTATCTCCGCTACATCAAAGACGAAATCTTCATTACCCTCGGCACCGCTTCGACTGAAGCAGTACTCCCGCAGATGCTCATCAAGATGGAGAAGCTGGGGTGCTCACGGCCCGTGGTCGGGATGGTGTTGCCCACAGGCTATACCTTCAATGCCGATGGGACGGCGATTTACCTGACCATGGCCTCGATGTTCGTCGCGCAAGCGATGAATATCCACCTGACGATCTGGGACCAGTTGCTGCTGCTCGGCGTGCTGTTGCTGACATCCAAGGGGTCCGCGGGTGTGGCCGGAGCCGGATTCGTCGCGCTGGCTGCCACGCTGGCCTCGATGCACAAAATCCCCGTGTCCGGACTGGTGCTGCTGCTAGGTGTCGATCGCTTTCTCAACGAGGCTCGTGCGGTCACGAATCTGATCGGCAACGGGGTGGCGACCATTGTGGTAGCTCGATGGGAAGGGGCGCTGGATATGAACAAGGCCCGCGCGATGCTCGACCGTACCGACACGAGCATCGATGTATTGGAGTCCGCCGACAGCGTGGCGCCGCCAGATCGGACGCCTTCGAAAGACGCCATGATCCGGTCTCACATCCACTGAGCCATTCAGTCAACGCGCCGACAGGTTCAAGCGGGCTCGTGCAGAATCGACGAATCGAATGGCGCCATCCTGCGCAGCGCGAGACGAAAGTCGCGCGCGATCGACGAGAGCGCGGCATCGCGCCGGCGAATCAGACCGATGGTTCGCGCGACCGTCGGATCAACCAGAGGCCGGATCGCGATGCGCGCGTGCGCGTCGCGCGGCGCCGCGCAACGCGGAATGATGGAGATGCCGAGTCCCGCTTCGACGAGCCCCAATGAAGTGGTCAGATGCTCGATCTCGATCAGCCGGTCGGGGCGCCAGTCGATATCCCTGAGCGCGGCGTCGAGCATGCGCCGGTTGCCGCTCGAGGTGCCGGAAACGATCAGCGGCCACGGCCGCAACTCAGGCCACGTCACGTGCTCGCTCGCGGCGAGCGGATGATCCGCGGGACAGGCCAGCACGTACGGATCCACAAGCAGTTCGTCGATTTCAAGCTCCGGCGATTCGTTCACCAGAAACGCAATGCCGAATTCCGCCTCGCCGTTCGCGACACGCTGCACGACCGTCGCAAGGTTGGCCTCGATGAGCCTGAGCCGCACTTCAGGGCGCCGCTTGTGATAACTGCTGACGATTTTCGGCAGCATGAATTTGGCTACCGTCGGAATGCACGCGATGGTCAACTGACCGGTACGGATACGCGTCGCTTCGCTCACGAGTTCGAGCGATGCATCGAGCTCACGCAACACGCCCTGCGCGCGCGGCAACAGCAATTCGCCGGAACTGGTGAGCGCGACGGTACGTGTGGTGCGTTCGAACAGCATGGCGTCGAGCGCTTCCTCGAGCCGTTTGATGCGCCGCGTCAAAGCGGACGCGGACAGGTTCAGTTCGATCGCCGCGTCGTTGAACGACGCGTGCGACGCGACCGCGACGAAAGCCCGCAATGCGTCGAGATCGACACCCGGAAAACGGTTCATCTGCACCCCGCTGACTCTTGCATGTGACGCAATAATAATCACGTCGCGTGCAATTCACAAACGCGTTCGGGCTGCGGATACTGAAGGCACGACATTTCCGTGCAACCCAATCCGCGCGATTGCACCCAGAACGGCACCCGAAACGATGAACCAGCACAACGACGTAGGCGCAAACCCTTATACCGGCGGCGTGGCCGCATTCGTTGCGGGCTTGCGCTATGAGGCGATACCGGACGAGGTGCGCGCGCGCATCAAACTGCTGATTCTCGATTCGCTCGGCTGCGCCCTTTTCGGCGCCGGGTTGCCGTGGAGCCGCATTCTTGCGGATACCTTGCAGCGCGTCGATAGCACGCCGGGTTGCCGCGTGTGGGGCATGCCGTTGCGTTTGTCCGCGCCGCACGCGGCGCTCGTCAACGGCACCTTGATCCAGAGTTTCGAACTCGACGACGTGCATCGCGTCGGCGTGCTGCATGTCGGGGCGGTGACCTTGCCGGCCGTGCTCGCCGTCGCCGAACTGCTATCGGTCGGCGCGCCGATGTCAGGCCGCGATTTCCTGCGTGCCTGCGTGGCGGGCTATGAGGTCGGCCCACGCGTGGGCATGTGCATGGGACCGGAGCACATCGCGCAAGGCTGGCATTCGGGCGCGACGGTCGGCGTATTCTCGGCTGCGGCGGGGGCGGCAGCCGCATTGCGGCTCGATGTGGAACAGACGGTGCACGCGCTCGGCATCGGCGGCACCCAGGCGGCGGGGCTGATGGCCGCGCAGTTCGGCGCGATGGTCAAGCGCATGCATGCAGGCCGGGCCGCGCAAAGCGGCCTGTACGGCGCGTTGCTCGCGCAAAACGGTTTCACGGGTATCGTCGACGTGTTTGAAAACCCGTACGGCGGCTTTTGCAGCACGTTCTCGCGTTCGTCGGACCGCTTCGATCTCACCCAGCTCGTGGACGGCCTCGGCGAGCGCTTCGAGACCATGCGCATCGCACTGAAGTTCTACTCGTGCGTGGGCAGCAATCACACCACGCTCGATGCGATCCGCGCGATGCAGGCGCGTCATCCGTTCGGTCCGGACGATATCGAGCGGATCGTCGTGCACGGTTCGCGTGTGACGGTCGATCATGTGGGTTGGAAATACGTGCCGCAGGGGCTGACCTCCGCGCAGCTCAACCTGCCGTATTGCGTCGCAACGCTGCTGCTCGAAGGCGACGTCTTCGTCGACCAGTTCAGCGAGGACAAGGTCGCGGACCCGCAGCGCATGGCGCTGGCCGATCGCGTGCAGGTGGTCGAGGATCCGTCGATTACGGCGCGCGGTTCCATGCTGCGGCATATGGTGCGCGTCGAAGTGCTGTTGCGCGACGGCACGCGGCTCGAAGAAACGGTCGAGGCGCAGCGCGGCAGCGAACACGCGTTCGCGAGCGAAGCGGATATCGTCGGCAAGATGAGAAAGCTCGCCGCGCATCGGATCGACGCGCGGCAGATCGCGCGCATCGTCGACTGGGTGATGCACGCCGAAGATCAGCCGGACGCCAGAGAACTCGCGCGGCTTCTCGCGAGCGCCCCCTGAGGAGCCATCGTGGCCGCGACTGCGCACACACTCCCGTTGTCCGCCACGCCCGCCGCGCGGCGCGAACGGTTGCGCTCGATTATCGGCGGCAGTGCCGGCAACGTTATCGAATGGTACGACTTTCTGGCGTACTCGATTTTCTCGATCTATTTCAGCAAGGCTTTTTTCCCGGGCGGCAATCAGACTGCGCAACTCCTGAATGCGGCGGCTGTCGCGGCGATCGGTTATGTCGTGCGGCCGCTCGGCAGCTGGGCCATCGGCGCGCTCGCCGACCGACGCGGGCGGCGCGTGGCGTTGAGCGTATCGGTGGCGATGATGAGCGTCGGCTCGCTGATTATCGCGTTGACGCCGACGTATGCGTCGATCGGCGTGGCCGCGCCCGCCGTGCTGGTCTGCGCGCGTCTGCTGCAAGGCTTCAGCATGGGCGGGGAAGCGGGCACGAGCGCGACGTATCTGAGCGAAATGGCGCCGACGGGCCGGCGCGGCTTCTTTGTCGGCTTCGTCCAGGTGACGGTGGTGATGGGGCAACTGGTGGCGCTCGCGCTGATGCTCGTGCTGCAACGGTTCGTGTTGACGCCCACGCAACTCGAACAGTGGGGATGGCGGATTCCATTTGCGATCGGCGGCGCGCTGGCCGTCTTCGCGCTGTATCTGCGGCGCGGCATTGCGGAGACCGACGCATTCGAGCGTGAAGGCGGTGCCGGCCTGCGGAAGCAGACGGAGCGGGGCAGTCTGCTGGTGCTGCTGATCCAGCATCGGCGTCAGACGCTGTGGACGATCGGCATCAGCATCGGCGGCACCGTTGCGTTCTACACGTTCACGATCTATCTGCAGAAGTTCATGGTCAACACGACGGGCTTCAGCCGCGACACGGCAACGCTGATCGCAACCGTGGCGCTCGTCATTTACATGGGTTTTCAGCCGCTTTTCGGCCTGTTGTCCGATCTGATCGGACGGCGTCCGGTCATGATGATCTTCGGTGTCGGCGGCACGTTCCTGACGGTGCCTCTGATGCATGCTTTGGGCGCGACTCATAGCGCGCTCACCGCTTTCGCATTGAACCTTGCTGCGCTCGGCATTCTCAGCGGCTTCTCGTCGATTCATTGGCTCGTCAAGTCGGAGCTTTTTCCCGCGAGGGTTCGCGCGCTCGGCGTTGGCCTGCCGTTCGCGATCGTGTCGTCGGTGATGGGCGGCACCACCGAATATCTCGCGTTGCGCTTCAAGCACGCGGGCCACGAATCATGGTTCTTCTATTACGTCAGCGCGTGCGCGGCAGTGTCGCTGCTCACATACGTGTTGATGCCCGAGACGCGCCACCGGTCGGTGATCGACGAAGAAGCGCGCCAGTAATGTGGTCACTGAGGTGGTCACCTCAGTGGTCACCACGCTGATCACCAAGATCAACGGAGACGCTTTCATGCAGCCGGCTTCATTCGCTGGACGCACCGCTGCGCAATTGTTGTCGGAGTACGCGCTCAGCGTGCGCTTCGAGCACTTGCCCGCCGACATCGTGCGGCTTGCCAAAGACTGCCTGATCGACGCGATCGGCGCGGCGTTGTACGGACAGGAGGTGGAAGCCGGCAAGGCCGCGCTGCGCTATGTCAGCCATGCGGCCGCGGGTCCGTGTGCGATTCCTGGCACGAGCCGGCGCGTCGCGCCGGAGGCGGCGGCGTTTGCGGGCGGCGTGCTGGTCCACGCGGCGGAACTCGATAGCTTGCGGCAGCCTGGCGCCGGCGTTCATCCCGGCGCGACGCTGGTGCCGGTTGCGCTTGCCGCCGCGCAGGTTTATGGCGCATCGGGACGCGAAGTGCTGGCGGCGCTCGTCGCCGGTATCGAGGTGCTATTCCGGATCGGCACGGCGACGAAACACTCGGCCGAAGCACGCGGCTTTCATGCGCCGGGTTTGACGGGACCGTTCGGCGCCGCGATCGTAGCGGGCAAGCTGGCCGGCGTCGATGCGGATACATTGAGTCGCGCGTTGGGCATTGCGGGCTCGTTGAGCGGCGGATTGCTCGAATTCGCTAAGTCCGGCGATGGTGGTCTCGTCAAACGCATCCACCTGGGGCGCGCGGCGCAATCGGGCATCGTCGCCGTGCAACTGGCTCAAGCGGGGTTCGACGGGCCGTCGACGGTGCTCGAAGGGCGCTACGGTTTTCTGGAGGCGTATTGCGAGGCCTCGGACGCGGCGCGTCTGACCGCTGGTTTAGGCGCGCACTATGAAACGCCGACGCTGTGCCTGAAGCGCTACGCGTGTCACATCGTGGCGCACACACCGGTCTACGCCGCGCAGCAACTGCGCGCCGCGTACGATATCGACGCGCGCCGCATCATCGCGATCCGGATCGAGGGCGCGCCGCGTCTTGCCGCGAATCACGATATCAAGCTGCCCGCCAATCAGGTGCTCGCTCAATACAGCGTGCCGGTGTGCGTGGCGGCGGCGCTGCTGCACGATGCCGACGATCCGTCGACCTTCGGCGACCACCTGTTGCAAGACGAAGCCATCCGCGAACTCGCGCAGCGCGTGACGCTCGTCGCGACCGACGCCACCGGCCTCGCCACCGTCACACGCATCACGCTCGATAACGGCACGACCTACGAATTGGCGCAGACGGACTTCCCGGGCTGTCCGTCGACGCCGTTCACACCGGCCCAATTGCGCGCCAAGTTCATGCGGATGACGAAGCGGCTGGGCGCAGCGGCGCACGCGTTGTTCGAGCAGTTGGACCGGGTGGAAGACGAAGCGGATCTGCACTGGCTCGACGCGATGTCTGCTTCATCGACCGATCCATTGCACAGATCGCCGCCAGATCTTTCGCTTGTACAAGGAGACCGCTGATGAGCATCGCGAAGACGCTGGGCGAACGCATCGCCGCGTTCACTTCCGCCGACGTGCCCGACGAAGCGTTGCGCTGGGCGCGCATCGGCATCATCGATACGATCGGCGTGACGCTGGCGGGTTCGGCGGAACCCTGCGCGCGGATTGCGCGGACCGTGGCGGCGCCTTCCAACGGAGCCGCGCTCGTGGTCGGCACGCGCGAGCGGATGAAGCCCAGCGACGCAGCGCTCGTCAACGGCACGGCCGCGCATGCGCTCGACTTCGACGATTGCAGCAATACACTCGGCGGTCATCCATCCGCACCGATCCTGCCGGCGCTCTTCGCGCTCGCCGAAGAGGGGCACGCGAGCGGGCGACGCCTCGTCACCGCTTACGTGGCGGGTTTTGAAGCGCAGGCGCGCATTGCGCATGCCGTCAATTTTCATCACTACGACAAAGGCTGGCATCCAACGGCGACGCTCGGCGTATTCGGCGCGTGTGCTGCGTCGGCGCATCTGCTCGAACTGGATGCGGCGCACACGGCGACCGCGTTGTCGATTGCCGCGTCGTTCGCTTCCGGCATCAAGGCCAATTTCGGCACCATGACGAAGCCGTTGCACGTCGGTCATGCGTCGCGCAATGGATTGATCGCGACGCTTCTGGCGCGCGAGGGTTTCAACGCTGGCGACGAAACCTTCGAACATCAACAGGGCTTTTTCAACGTCTACAACGGTGTGGGCCATTACGACGCCGAAGCGGCGCTGACGCATTGGGCCGATCCACTCGACATCGTCGAACCCGGCATTGCGATCAAGCAGTACCCATGCTGCGGCAGCACGCACCCGGCGATCGACGCGATGTTGATGCTCGTCGGCGAATACGGACTGAAGCCGGACGATGTCGAATCGGCTGTGTCGTGGACGCATCCGCGCCGCCTTCAGCATACGAACCGCCCGCAACCGGCCAGTGCGCTCGATGCGAAATTCAGTGTGCAGTACTGCGTGGCGCGCGCGCTGGCGCAGGGGCGCGTGGTGTTGTCCGATTTCGAAGGCGACGCGTACGCCGACCCCGCGATTCGCGCGCTCATGTCGAAGATCGTCGCTGAGCCGGATCCTTTGGCGGACCAGCAAGCGGATCATTTCGGGGCAGAAGTTGTCGTTCAGTTAAGCGATGGGCGGCGTGTGTCGAAACGCGTCGCGCGCGCGGCGGGCCGCACGTCGGCCAATCCGTTGCCGGATGCACGGATCGAAGCCAAGTTTCTCGACTGCGCGAATCACGTATTGACGCCCGATGCGAGCCGCGACGCGTTGGGCATGTTGTGGCGCATCGACGGTATTGAAGACATCAGCACGGTGACTGGTTTATTCGAAGCAGGTTTGCGGCACTGACGCAGTTGTCGGGCCGCGTTGGATAGATTCATACGAACGAGCAGGATAATCGCGCGGCTATGACCGCCGGACAACTTTGCATGGGGCTGGAGTAAGCGCTAAAGCGCTAACTCCAGCCGACAGCTTTGCATGGGACCGGAGTAAGTGCTAAAGCACTAACTCCGGTCGACAAAGGAGACAGGCATGAACGACTCACTCGTCGCCGCGCGCGTCGACCGTTTGCCGAACTCGCGGATGCATCGCGAATGGATGTTCCTGTTCGCGATTCCGCTCTTTTTCGATAGCTGCGATATCAACACGTTCGCGTCGGCGGCGCCCGCGCTGATCCGGCATTGGCATATCGCGATCAATGAAATCGCACTGATCACGTCCGCGAGTTTCATCGGCATGTTCTTCGGCGCGACGCTCGGCGGTTTGCTGTCCGACCGGCTCGGGCGCAAACGCTCGCTGATGCTGTTCGTGCTGATCTCGTCGCTCGGTTCGCTGGCCACCGCGGTCGTGCCTAGCGTCCCGTATCTGTTCGCCGCGCGGGTCGTCACCGGGTTCGGCATTTCCGCGGGCATGGTGACGGTGATGACCTATATCGCCGAACTCTTTCCGGCGCGCTCGCGCGGCACCTGGCAATCGTGGGCCATGGTCATCAACCTGTGCGCGATTCCGTTGACCAACTTCGTCGCGCGGTTGCTCGTGCCGTTCGGACCGGACGGCTGGCGCTGGGTCTTCGTGTGGGGCGCGCTTGGCATTGCGTTTCCGCTGATCGCAAAGCGGCTTCCCGAGTCGCCACGCTGGAGCGCGCGAGCAGGACGCTTCGACGAGGCCGAAGCCGCGCTCTCGGCGATGGAGGCAAGGAGCATCGCCGAAGGTAACGTGCTGAGCTCGCCCGAGGTCGTCGTGCGGCCGCCCGAAGCGCGCGAGCCATGGATGACGATGTTCAACAGCGTCTACCGCCGGCGCACGCTCACGCTCTGCGCGATCTGGCTGCTGCAGACGATCGGCTTCTACGGCTTTGAAGCATGGGTGCCGACCTTGCTGGTGCATCACGGCATCACGATTGCACGCAGCCTCACGTATTTCACGCTGATCAACGTGGGCGCGCCGCTTGGCGCATTGCTCGCGGTCTATCCCGCCGACCGTTTCGAACGCAAGCATCTGATCGCGCTCGTTGCGCTCCTGATCGCGGGATTCGGCCTGCTATACGGGCTGAGCTTCACGCCGGTACTGATCGTGACGTTCGGATTCGCGGTCGGCATGCTGACGCAGACCTTCGCGACGCTACTCTATTCGTACACGCCCGAGCAGTTTCCGACCGGCGTGCGCAATAGCGCAACGGGTCTCACGTATGGCGCGGGCCGGATCGCGAATGTCGCGAATGCCTTCGTGATCGCGGCGATCTACACGAACTACGGCTATGTGACCGTGTTCATGTATATCGCGGGCGCATGGTTCCTGACTGCGTTGATCACGCTCGTCTTCGGCCCGCGGACCACCGGCCGCAGCCTCGAAACACTGAACCCGGTCGTGGATGAAGTGGACGCGGCGTCACTGACGCCGCTCGCTGAATACCCACGACGCTAGATCACACTGGAACTGGAGAGCCAACTGATGACCCTCGACGAACTCAACGATATCGACGTGCTAGTAATCGGCGCGGGAAACGCCGCAGCCAATGCGGCACTCGCCGCACGCGAAGGCGGCGCGAAGCGCATCGCACTGCTCGAAAGCGCACCGGAGGAAGCCCGCGGCGGCAACTCCGCATTCACGGGCGGCGCGTTCCGCTTCGTCTACGATTCCGTCGACGACCTGTTGAAGCTCGCGCCGGATATCGCGGAACTGGACCTGCCGAATATCGATTTCGGCACCTACACGCGCGAGCAGTACTTCGACGATATCGGCCGGCTAACCGAGTTCCGCGCCGACCCGGATCTGACCGACGTACTGATTGGCAACAGCTACGACGCCGCGCTGTGGCTCAAGCGGCATGGCGTGCGATTCCAGCCGGCGCTGGGGCGGCAGGCGTTTCGTGTCGAAGGCAAATTCCGTTTCTGGGGCGGTCTCGCCTGCCACATTCTGGGTGGCGGCACGCATCTGGTCGAAACGCTGCATCATGCGCTGAAGGACGCGGGAATCGGCGTGCTCTATCGCACGCAGGCAATGGGCCTGCTGCATGGCGACGGGCGCATCGAAGGTGTGCGCGCCATGCATGAGGGGCGGCAGGTCGACATCCGCGCGAAAGCGGTGGTGCTCGCATGCGGCGGTTTCGAGTCGAGCGCGGAGATGCGTGCGCGCTATCTCGGGCCGAACTGGGACCTGGCAAAAGTGCGTGGCACACGCTACAACACCGGCTGGGGCCACAAGATGGCGATGGAAATCGGCGCGGCGGTAACGGGGCATTGGTCCGGCGCGCATGCGGTGCAATGGGACATGAATGCACCCGAGTACGGCGATCTGACGATTGGCGATCGCTTCCAGAAACACAACTACCCGTTCGGGATTCTGGTGAACGCGAAGGGCGAGCGTTTTCTCGACGAGGGGCTCGACTTTCACAGTTTCACCTACGCGAAATATGGGCATGAAGTCTTGCGCCAGCCGGGCCTTTTCGCGTGGCAGATCTTCGATCAGAAAGTCGTCAAGCTGCTGCGCGACGAGTACAGGATTGCGCGCATCACGAAAGAGACGGCGAACACGCTCGAAGAACTGGCGCCGAAACTCACGGGCGTCGATCCAGAAGGTTTTCTGCGTACCGTGCGCGCGTATAACGAGGCGCCGCGGCCCGATGTGTCGTTCAATCCGAACATCCACGACGGCCTGCGCACGAGTGGACTCGGCATCGACAAAACCAACTGGGCCAATCGGCTCGACACGCCGCCTTTTGAAGCCTATGGCGTGACCACGGGCGTGACTTTTACGTTCGGTGGACTGAAGGTGTCGACGGAGGCCGAGGTGCTCGACACGTCGGGTACGCCGATTCGAGGGTTGTTCGCGGCGGGCGAGATTGTCGGCGGTCTTTACTATCACAACTACGGCAGCGGCACGGGGCTCGTCGCCGGCGTGGTGTTCGGGCGGCGCGCCGGGGCAGGCGCGGCGCGGCTGGTTGCACGCTGATTCGGACGCTAACGGGAACGCTCGGGGACTCATTACGATGCTGCTTATCGATAACGACTGTGTCGCGCGCGTGCTGACGATGCGCGATTGCATCGACGTGCAGGAACGCGCGTTTGCCGGATTGCCGGGTGGCGCGTCGATTGGGCGTCCACGTATCGACACCTATGTGCCGACGCAGCGCGACGACAGCTATTACCGTTTCGGCTCGGTGGATGGCGCGACCGGCGGCATTCTGGCGGTGCGTCTGAAATCGGACGTGATGGTGTGGCCGCGTGACGCCGACGGCCGCGCGGGCAGCGAGCAGAAGTACTGCGTCGAGCCGGGCACGTATTGCGGGCTGGTGATGCTGTTCAGTACCGAGAACGGCAAGCCGCTCGCGATGCTCAACGACGGCCACCTGCAACACATGCGCGTGGGCGGCGCGGCGGGACTCGGCACGCGGCTGCTTGCGCGTGAGGACGCGCATACCATCGGCATGATCGGCTCGGGCGGCATGGCCGAAACGTTTCTCGAGGCGCTGGTGGCGGTACGCGAGATTCGGCGCGTGCGCGTTTTCAGCCGTCGCGAGGCGAACCGTTTGCGATTTGCGCGGGACATGGCGGCGAAACTCGGGATCGAAGTAGAAGCTGTCGGCTCGGCCGAAGAGGCGGTGCGCGGCGCCGACATCGTCGCCACCTGCACCGACAGCATGACGCCCGTCATCGACGCCGGCTGGCTGGAACCGGGCATGCACGTGGTGGCGCTCACGCCGCGTGAATTCGACACCAGTGTCGCAAACCGCTTCGACGTGTGCATCGCGCAAGGCCGTGAACGCTTGCCGATGGAGGAGAGTGAACGCTTCAGCCAGCGCGTGTCGGGCAGCCCGAATGCGTTTATCGGCGGAAGCGGCGAGGAGCGGGCGCGTTTGCCCGTGTCACGCGGGGAAAGAGTGGATACGACCGGCTGGCCGGTTTACACCGACGTGATAACCGGCCGCGCGTCGGGCCGCACGGATGCCCGGCAGATCACCTTCTATTACACGGTGGGCAATTGGGGCGTGCAGTTTGCGGCGGTGGGCGGGCACGTGTATCGGGAAGCGGCGCGGCTGGGCCTTGGCATTGCGTTGCCGGAGCACTATTTCCTGCAGTCTATTAGAAATTGAATACAGGGTGCGTCGGCCTGCACGTGGACCGCGCGCAACCTGCAGGAATCAAAGCGTAAGACATGATGCGGCGCCCATGTCAGAGATCGTGACTTCTTCCTTCCGGCGGGATTGTGTGACGACGCCGCTCCAGTGCTTCAACTGGTCGAGTGCAAGCTCCCCGAGTGCATCGATGAACGGCGCTGACGCGTTCACGCAATCGATCCGATGGAACTCCCTGCCGCCCCATTTGAGGAACGTGTCCCGCCCTTCGACGCCGATTTCATCGACGGTTTCGATACAGTCGGCAGTAAAGCCCGGGCAAAAGACATCTACGCGATGCGTGCCGGACGCGCCGAGTTCAGCCAGTGTTTCCGCGGTATGTGGTCCGATCCACTCCTGTCTTCCGAACTCCGACTGGAACGTCACTCTGCAGTGGTGTGCGTCAAGGCTCAACGCCTCGGCAAGCAGTGCGCCCGTCTCGAGGCATTGCGCGTGGTAAGGGTCGCCACGCTCGATAGCGCGTTGCGGTAAGCCGTGAAAGCTCAGAAGCATTTGATCGCCGCGGCTGAAGTCGGGGCGTCCGTGCACATACCAGTGCCGCCGTACGGTGTCGGCGAGCGCGGAAATATAGCGTGAATCTGCAAAGTACTGTTTGATGAAACGCGCCTCCGGTTGATTGCGGATCTGTGCGAACGCGGAGGCCACCTTGTCGAAGGCAGTGGTGGTGGTCGATGCCGCGTACTGCGGATACATCGGCAAGATCACAATGCGATCGCAGCCCTGCCGGATCAGCCGATCGAGTTCTCCCGCGATGCTCGGCGTGCCGTAACGCATCGCGTAAGCGACGTGCACCTGCTGGCCACGTTCGGTCAGCCATCTTCGAAGTGCGGTGGCCTGCTGTTCGGTATGCACGCGGAGCGGCGATCCGTCGGGCATCCAGATGGATTCATATCGGCGCGCCGCCGCGTGACTCCTGAATGGAAGCACGAGGCCGCGAAGAATGGGCTGCCAAAGCCATTGCGGCATTTCGATCACGCGCGGGTCGGAGAGGAACTCCGCAAGATAACGATGTACTTCACGCGCAGTGGGTGCGTCTGGTGTACCGAGGTTGATCAGCAAAACTGCCGCGCGAGGCATTGAAACGGCCGGGGACGTTTTCCGAATAGAGATGTCAGCATACATTTCGCGTCACCTAAAGGTTGGCCCTCGGATCTATTTGAGGGTTGGGCGATGTCATCGATTTGCGATTCACCCTGTGGACCAATCATCGCCAATTCCGCGCTTCGGGTCCAAGTCGTATTTTCTAGCGCTTCCATAAGTCGCGACTATCGGCTACGTGAGACGGTCTGCAACCGTGCTGGCAGTTTTCCCACGTAGATTGTCCTTATTCGACGTATGAGCTGGCATCGGGGACTTAGTATTCTGTTATCCAATCAGTAAATAATTCCAAACATGGCAGATGCACAGCGCTGCTATTCTTGAATCGTCAAACGATGGTTGCGATTCGCAACTGTTTGCATCGGTTTTCATCACCCCAATGCGAGGATAGGAACATGAATATGAAGAGGAAGTTGACTACGGTATTTGGCGCACCTGTTGCTGACAATCAGAACATCCAGACCGCGGGCCCGAACGGCCCGGCGCTGTTGCAAGACGTGTGGCTCCTCGAAAAACTGGCGCACTTCGATCGCGAAGTCATTCCGGAGCGGCGGATGCACGCGAAGGGTTCAGGCGCATTCGGCACGTTCACTGTGACGCACGACATCACGAAATATACGCGCGCAAAGATTTTCTCGAAGATCGGCAAGAGCACGGAAATGTTCGCGCGCTTCTCGACGGTTGCCGGCGAACGCGGTGCGGCCGACGCCGAACGCGACATTCGCGGCTTTGCATTGAAGTTCTATACCGAAGAAGGCAACTGGGACATCGTCGGCAATAACACGCCGGTGTTCTTCTTTCGCGACCCGTTGAAGTTCCCGGACCTGAACCATGCGATCAAGCGCGATCCTCGCACGGGCATGCGTAGCGCACAGAACCAATGGGATTTCTGGACCCAGCTTCCCGAGGCGTTGCATCAGATCACGATCATCATGAGCGATCGCGGCCTGCCGAGTTCTTTCCGTCATATGCACGGCTTTGGGAGCCACACGTATAGCTTTATCAACGCGGCAAATGAACGCTTCTGGGTCAAGTTTCATTTCCGCACGCAGCAAGGTATCAAGAATCTGACGGACGCTGAGGCCGAGACGTTGGTTGGCCGGGATCGCGAATCACATCAGCGCGATCTGTATGAGAGCATCGAGCGCAAAGATTTCCCGCGCTGGACGCTGTTCGTGCAGATCATGCCCGAGAAGGAAGCGGGTTCGTACCGCATCAATCCGTTCGACCTCACGAAGGTATGGCCGAAGTCTGATTATCCGTTGATCGAAGTTGGCGAGATGGAACTCAATCGAAACGCCGACAACCATTTTGCGGATGTCGAGCAGGCTGCATTCGCGCCGTCGAACATCGTACCGGGAATCGGCTTCTCGCCAGACCGGATGCTGCAAGGGCGACTCTTCTCTTACGGGGATACGCAGCGTTATCGTCTGGGCGTCAACTATGCGCAGATTCCGGTGAATGCGCCGAGGGGAGCGAGCTATGTCAATAGCTATCACCGTGATGGTCAAGGACGTACTGACGGTAACCAGGGTGGCACGATCTCCTACGAACCGAATACGCGTGGCGAGTGGGTCGAGCAACCGGACTACCGCGAACCGCCGCTGAGTCTGGAAGGCGCTGCGGATCACTGGAATCATCGGGTCGACGACGACTACTACTCGCAAACGGGTGTTCTGTTCCGCAACATGTCACCCGGGCAACAGCAAGTGTTGTTCGAGAACACCGCGCGCGCACTGCAGGGTGTGTCGGACCCGGTCGTTCAGCTGCATATCGAACATTGCCGTCTTGCGGATCCGGCCTATGGTGCAGGTGTCTCTGCGGCGGTCAGGAAGCTTGCGAACGCAAAATCGAGCGGCGGCAACATAAGCTAGTCGAGTGGAATCAAATGTTTCACGACGCTATCGCGGGGCGGCAAACGCTTTCATGGATTGCCTGCCCTGCGATGTACAGCTTCGATCAGATAAACAACTATAGTTCCTGCTTCTCGATCTCCTTGATTGCTTGCTCGACGCGCTTGCGCGCATGTTCACGAGCGTGTGCGCGGCCATTGAGTACGTGGGCGACTGTTGCCACCCCGCCCCCGGCCTGTAGAGCTATGTCCGTGATAAGAAAGTGGTGAACCACGGCGGATCCCTCAGATTTGAGGTGTTTTTGATGGATTAATGATACCCCGTTGGCAGTCCATGGCGCTATGCTGTGACGAACAGAGGGAGAGAGACATGGGCCACAGCGAGGATCGCATCGAAGAGCGAGGGCAGAGTTGGTACCGCGAACGCGACTGCGCTTTAAATGAATTCGTCGCTCTGCTGGAAGGCGATGACAACGGCTCGACGCGCTATGCGGCGGAAATCACACAGCGCATTCCCGTTTACGACTGTCAGCAACTCGATGGCATGACACACGATGCGTCCGAGAGAGCCCAGTTGCAGGCGGAATGGGCTCGCGTCCTTCACGAGGGCGCAGGGGTGCTGGTGCTTCGGCGGGCATATGCCGATACCGGACCTGTCGACGACGCGACGGCCGTCTTCGAATCGATTATTCGCAGTGAGCGCGAGCAAGGCCCGCGTGTGGCAGACCATTTCGCAAAGGCGGGCGCGAATGACCGGATCTGGAACGCTCAGGAGAAGCTCTGCCTGCGAGCACCCGAAGTATTCGCGCAGTATTTCTCAAATCCGATGTTGATGATCGCGTCGGAAGCGTGGCTTGGACCGTCCTACCAGATGACGTCACAAGTCAATGTAGTGCGCCCCGGCGGCGCTGCTCAACAGGCGCATCGCGATTACCACCTCGGCTTCCAGACGGTTGAAAAGGCCGAACGCTATCCTGCGCACGTGCATCGGATGTCCGCCTTCCTCACCCTGCAGGGCGCGGTGGCGCATAGCGACATGCCGGTTGAGAGCGGTCCGACGAAGCTCCTGCCGTATTCGCAGCGATACGACGAGGGATATCTGGCGTGGCGCCGAGCCGATTTTCGGGAATATTTCGAAGCCCATTTCGTCCAGCTGCCGCTCTCCAAGGGCGATGCCGTGTTTTTCAATCCCGCGTTGTTCCATGCGGCCGGCGAAAATCGCACCACGGACATTCAACGCATGGCGAATCTCTTGCAGGTCTCGTCGGCTTATGGCCGGGCGATGGAAGTGCTCGACCGCAGGAGAATGTGCGAGGTGGTTTATCCGGTACTGCGCGAGCGCCGCGCATCGGGGCGGATAAGTGACACGGAAGCCGCCGCGGCAATCGCATCCTGCGCCGAGGGATACCCGTTCCCTACCAACCTCGACCGCGACCCGCCGGTCGGCGGGTTGGCGCCGGAGAGCCAACAGGAACTCATGCACCGCGCACTTGACGAGGACTGGGATCCCGCCAGATTCACGCTCGCCTTAAATGAGCACGCTGCGCGGCAACGCTCCGCTGATCCGCAATCTGGCCCGTGTTAACAATTTCTTTAGACTGGGTCGATGGTGCAAAGAACGCTCTGATCGCAGGATTGACACAGCGATAGCAACCCGACGCCGCATCCTCGCGCACCGTCCGGGATCGCCTTAAGGCCGGTCATGCACTGACCGTTTCCGCACTTGTGGATAGGAGAAATTGACATGAAAACGCTTCGAATCGTTGCCCTCTGCGCGATCGGCATGTTCCTGGGACAAGCGTGGGCGCAAGACAAACCAGTACCATCGGGAACCGCACCGGCCGTTCAGGATGTCGGTGGCGTCACCGACGCGTCGAGGGGAGAAACAGGAATGGCAATGAGTCCGGCGCGGCAGACCTATCCGGACCTGAACGCCCTGCAATCCGGGGACCAAAGCCGTTTCGGGACCAATACATTCCGCCACCACTGAGCGCCGCACAACAGCTTCGCGCGACTGCCGTCCCGCACGATGAGTGCCCGCGAATACACTCATCGCGCGTAACGGGACAGGCTACGGCCCCGACCGGGGCCCGTCCGTCGAATGATGGGGCTATGCTCCGGGCTCAGTAGCCGATACGCTTCTCGACGTTCCGGAATCGCCCCGTCGACCGGTAGCGATTGAACCATGCATTGGTACGAAGTTCGCACAGGCGCGGCGAATGTTCGACAAGCGCAACATCGAGCCAGTGAAACATCTCGTCCGGCTGGTCGAGCCTCGCATAAATTTCCGCGAACAGAAGCGGCGACGTGTAGCGCCTTTGACGTCTCGTCATCAGGTCCTGCAAATACCATTGAAGGACTTTTTTATAACCCCCGGTGTCCCAGACCGTGCGAATAGTCTCCGCGCGGGCGAATTCGCCGCACCGCGTTAGTGCATCAACGGTCGCTTCGACGGCCTCCTCGTATTGACCCTGCCCTTCATATGCGGTCGCCAGTAGCTGATAGACGAGTGGGGAGCGATTGCCATGCCCCGCATTCAGGCACTCCCGAATCACTTCGTCGTATTTGCCCGCCTGCACGAGTCCGAATACGCGTGATCCTTCGAATCCGAGCGGGTCGACTTTCTCGGCACGCTCGAACTGTGCTCTGCCTTCCGCTTCTCGCCCAAGCACCAGCAGGAGCCGCGCATACAGGCGGCTCGTTTCGGCGTGGCTCGGGTTCAACCGTAATGCCTCGAGGAACTCCTCCTCTGCCCGGCGCCAGTCCCAGTCATAGAAGTAGTGCACGCCGGCCAGCGCCTGGTGAGCTTCAGGAAGATTGGCATCCAGTTCCAGTGCTTGCAGCGCCGCCTGCCGCGCTCGCGGGTGGCCCTCCGACGGTGCGCACACTCCGTGCGTCGCAGCGGCGCCTAAAACGTTCGACATCCCCACATATCCGAGCGCGTAAGTCGGATCCCGTTCGATCGCGAGCTCGAAGTAGCCGCGCGCGCGAACGAAGTCCTCGTCACTTAGCGCGTGATGCGCGGCGAACCCCGCATCGAAGTGCACGCGGCGGGTCCAGTAGTAACGGCCGCGCAGATACGCGTCGTGCGCCGCCGGATCGACCGGCAAACGTCTCGCCAGCCTGTGCCGTTGCTGTTCCGCGAGCGCGGGCGATACTTCCTGAGCGAGCGCCGTTGCAACCTCTTTCTGGATTTCCAGCGCTCCGCTCGTCATCGGCTCATACGCGCGACTCCAGATCTGCACCTGGTCGAAGCAACGGATCAGTTGCGCCAGAATGCGAATCCTCGTGCCGTCCCGCTTGAGCGCGCCTTCCAGCACGTAATCGATCGACAACTCGCGCGCGATCTCCGCGATACTCTTGCTGACCCGTCTGCAGTGGGCGGCGGTCGTCCTCGAAATGACAAGGATGTGCTCCGGATCGAGCATGCCGATACTGGCGGAGGTTTCGTCGGCCAGCGCGTCGCAGAAGCTGTTCTGGCCGGAATCGCCAGTCTGGTTTTCGAACGGCAGTACCAGAATCCGCACGGCTTCCTGCGGGGCGGGCGCCGATTCATCCGGCGCGGGCCGTACGTTGTTCAGACGATAGCCTTTGCCCTTCACGGTGATGATGTGCTGCGGGTTGACCGGATCGTCGTGCAGCGCGACGCGGATTTTCCGGATCGCCGTATTGATGCAGTTGTCCGTTTCCCGATACGCGTTCGCGCCCCACAGTGCTCTCACGATATCCGCACGCGTGACGAGTTCCCCGTTGCGCGATGCCATCAGGATCAGCAACTCCATCGGCAGACGCTCGAGGCTGACTTTCTCGCCTGCGCGGCGCAATTCGTAGCGCTGGATGTTCAGTTCGACATCCGCAATCCGGACGGATTCTGGCGTGTTCATCTGCGCTCCTGCCACCGCGAGTTCCGGTTCACAGCGACGACGTCGACGCGCCGCCGCTCGCGCTTCATGCCGAATGAAGCCGCGAATGCGAGCGCCGAGCACAACACAATGACGAGCGCGGGCGCAGGCATCCAGTGCAGGCCCGAAACGAGGAAATTCGCTGCGAGCGGTGTCAGTCCCAGCGACGCGGACAGTCCGAGATTCATGGACGTGGCAACACCGCTGAAGCGGACGTCGACGGGGAACATTTCCGCAATCGCGCACGCGAAGGTTCCGTTCGCAAACGAGCTGACGACGCCGGCCATCAGGAACAGCGCAGGCAGGCTCGCGTAGTGATGGGCGGCCGCAATGAAGAAGAAGGGCGCGAAAAGCGCGGACAAGACGGTTCCCGACCTGAACACATAACGGCGCGGCAACAGGTCGCCAACGTGCGATGTCACGAGAATGCAGGCAGCCACGACGACCAGATACCACATCTGGGCACTCGCGATCTGGTGTGTGTCGTATTGAAGCCTTTGCAGATAACTTGGTGCGAAGCCGATAAAGATGCCACCCGACGCACCCGCCAACAGAGACGCGCCGGTTCCTGTCGTCAGGGGAGCGAAATGGTTGCGAAACAGGACGGCAAGAGGCTCGCGATGCCGGGCGCCGATCGCTTGCGCGTACTCGTTGGTCTCCGCAAGCGTCCGGCGCAGGACAAAGCTCAACAGCCCGACCATTCCACCAAGCAGGAAGCAAATCCGCCATCCGAATGCATTGACCTGCGCGGGTGTGAGCGCCCATTGCAGAGCAAAGTTAATGCTCGTCGCCAGAAGCAACGCCAGGTTGACCGCGACGAACACGATGCCGCACAGAAGACCAGGCCTGCCGCGCGCGGTTTCGACCGCGTAGACGATTGCGCCTGGCAACTCGCCGCCCAGGCAGAGACCCTGGATGAGCCGCAGCATGAGAAGAAGCGCTGGGGCAAGCGCGCCCCATGCCGCGTATGAAGGAAGTATTCCGATGAGAAGCGTCGAAACGGAGGCGATCATCGCCGACGAGACGAAGACAAGGCGCCGGCCGTGCGTGTCGCCGAACCGCCCAAGGAGAATGCCGCCCACCGGCCTGGAAAGGTAGCCAATGGCCAGCACCGTGAACGACAACGTCTCCGCCGGCACGCCAGTTCCTGTCGGAAAGAACTCGCTGCCGATGCTTCTTGCAAAGAATCCGAAGATAACGAAATCGAATACCTCGAGCGCTCCACCCGTACTGGCGACCAGAATGGTCCAGCGTTGGTGTGCTGTCATCGACTCTTTTCGGATTAGGGGCGAATCGTCGAGCATGGTAATCCCTGATGTCGCCAGGCATAACTACCGTTTTAAGCGGACGCCGCTGCGGAGGGACGTGTTCAGCCACCACTGTGTCAAGCCGACTTCGATGACGGTGCATGATCGTTCTGGCTTAAATATGATGGACGACAATTCGCTTACACGAAAGGTCTTTAGATTCGCCTTGTGATTCCTGACGACGGATTGACGCGCGCCGCACTCGGACTCGGCGCTCGGCGCCAGGTCCGCGATAGCGAGGGATACGGCGACCTGAACGCGATCACGTTCTCCGGTCTCGCCGCTGGAGGTTCAGGTTATGAACCTCGCGTTCTGCTGCTTACTTCATTCGTTGCCACACGACTTTCGATGCGCCATATCCGAAGCTCCCAGGCGTGACGTAGGTCAGCCGGTCGCCATCGAGGGTGAATGGGCGTCGTTGAACATCCCCGTCCCAGTTCGGAAAGGTACTTTTCTGAATGTGGAAAACGATCACCTGTCCGGCCGGATCGACGGTATAGGTGCCAAAGTGCGCGAAGTTGCCTTGGACGATGAGTAGGTTCTCTTCGGTGGTACCCAATAAGCGGTTACCCGATGCGAACTTCGGCAAGTCTGCGCGAACTCCGAGCAGAACGTAACGGCCGTCGGTGCCGAAGATGAGTTGGCCGTCCGGGTGCGGACCGAGCACTTCGACTTCGCTACCACTTCTCGAGGCGGTCAACGAAACCAAAGACCACGAACCCACCACGCCAGGCGCCGCCTGGGCAAAGGTCTTTGGGACGGCGAGACACAATGCAAGGGCCACCAGCGCGGCGGCCCGCAGGGTTTGGAGCATGGGCTTCATGGCGTTCTCCGGCACACGTGAGGGCGGAACCATTCCCTTCGATTCCCGGCGTGCGATGCCTGGTTCGTCTTCGATCATCTGAAGACAAGCTAGTAGCATAGCTTTCCTGGCTACGACTTCCAATGAACATTGGAAGCGGAAGTTGATCCTTCTAGGAAATGGCTGCAACGGCTCTGTGCCTCCTTCGCCGTTTGCCTGGTCCTTGCCGCCGCGCCGAAACTTCTTTTAATTGCCGTAAGCGTATCCCACGCGGTTCCAACGCGAAGAACTTTACGTCGAAGCATGCCACTCGTTGCAACGACATCTGCCCTCAAGCCATTTCCGCAGCCAGCAGATCTTCGATCATGATCGGCAACTTCCGCACGCGCACGCCGGTTGCATGATAAGTAGCATCGGTAATCGCCGCCGCGACGCCCGCGAGGCCGATTTCCGCAATCCCGCGAGCACCGAGTTCGTTGAACACGGTATCCGGATGATCGAGAAAGGTCACGTCAAGTTCGGGAGTATCCGCATTCGACGCGATGATGTAATCGGCCAGGTTGCTGTTGATCGGTGCGCCCGTCTGCCTGTCGTACGTCGTATGCTCGAACAGCGCCATGCCGACGCCCATCACGACTGCGCCTTCTATCTGGTTGCGGGCGGCGCGCGGGTTGATGATACGTCCGCCATCGATCACCGTGATGACGCGGCTCACGCGCAACCGCGCGATCTCCGGCTGCCACGTGACTTCGGCGAAGTGCGCGCCGTAGGAATAGATGGAGAAGCGTTTCTTGAGCGGATCGTCGAAGCCGCCCTGGGCGCTGCCGCTGCCTGATGCCGCGCTCATCTTCGCTGCTTCGAGAATCTGGCCGAACGGCACGCCGCGCTCCGGCGCGTCGCCCTTGCGATGCACGTGTCCCGCGCTGAACGCGAGCGCATCTTCGGCGGCGCCTTTGAACGGCGAACCATCGACGGCCGCCGCACGCGACAGCAACAGCTTGATGGCCGAACGCACCGCGTCGAGCACTGCCGGAATCACCGATGCAGTCGCCGCGCTGCCCCCCGAAACCGGTCCAAGCGGTAACACCGAATCGCCGAGACCGACTTCGATGCGAGTGAGGGGAATGCCGGTCTCTTCGGCGACCAGTTGCGCGAGCACCGTGTAGGTGCCGGTGCCGATGTCCTGCGTGCCGCATACCACGCGGGCGCTGCCGTCCGCTCGAAGATCGACGTTCGCAGCCGCGGAAAAGCGCAAGCCTGGCCAGACACAAGCGCCGACGCCCCAGCCCAAAGTCAGGCCGTCGCGCTGCATCGATCCGACGCCCGGCGTCCGCTGCGACCATCCGAAGCGCTCAGCGCCCGTGCGCAAACATTCGACGAGATGCCGTGACGAGAACGGCAAACCCGTGCTTTCGTCGACGCGCGGTTCGTTGCGCAGCCTCAATTCGACCGGATCGAGGTTCAGCACATGCGCCAGTTCGTTCATCGCCGATTCGACTGCGTACAGGCCGGGCACGGCGCCTGGGCCGCGCATCGACGTCGGCGAGCCGACGTTCCGGCGCGCGAGGCCGGAGGTCACGCGCAGGTTCGGCGTGCTATAGATGAGCGGCGTGACTTCGCCGCAACTTTCCTGGTATTCGTCGGCGATCGAGGTGTGGTTGACGTAGTCGTGCTGCACGGAGGTGAGTTTGCCGTCGCGTTCAGCCGACAGCCGCATGCGCTGCTGAGTAACGGGGCGGTGGCCGACGTTCTGGAACATCATCTTGCGGCTCACGACCAGCTTCACGGGACGGCCGGTCTGACGCGTCGCCGCTGCCGCGAGCAGCGTGTGCGGCCACATCCACAGCTTGCTCCCAAAGCCTGATCCAAGATAGCGGGAGATCACGCGGATCTTTTCCTTCGGCACGCCGAGCATCTGCGAGAGCGTGCCCAGGTGGACCGAAATGGCCTGCGTGGTCTCGTAAAATGTGTAGTTCTCACCGTCCCAGTCCGCGATCGACGCGTGAAGTTCGATCGGGTTGTGCGTTTCCGTGGGCGTGACGTAGGTTGCGTCGAGCGTCGCCGGCGCGGCGTCGGACGCACGATCCGGGTCGCCGCGCTCGCTCTCGACCTTTGGCTTGTCGTCGGCCTCCAGTTCGTCGCGCACGTCGTGCGGCGTGATTTCGTAGCGAGCCCCGATCGCGGCCGACGCCGCGCTCGCCGCCTCGAAGGTATCCGCGATCACGACAGCGATGTACTGGCCGTAGTAGCGGATGATGTCGTCCTCGAAGGGCGGCCGTGCTTCGTCCACGAAGCCGGTCTCCATCGAGTTGCCGGAAAGCCGGTAGAAGCGGCCGATATTGTCTCGATGCAGCACCGCGTGTACGCCGGGCATCGCCTCGGCGTCCGCGATGTCGAGCGACACGATCCGGCCGCTTGCGATCGTGCTGCACACCGGCACGGCAACCAGCAGATCGGGTAAATCGATATCGGAGGTATAGGCTGCGCTGCCGCTGACCTTCAGCGGTCCGTCGATACGCGCTTGAGGCCGGCCGATCACGGACAGCACGGAGTCGGATAAGGTAGACATGGGGCGTTCCTCTCGATCGGCGGTTCAGGGCGTGGCCGTAGCCTGGGTCAGCGCATTGACGATGCAGCGGCGCGCCAACTCGACTTTGAAGCCGTTCTGACTTTGCGGCTTCGCGTTCGCTAGCGCGGCGTCCGCGGCCTTGCGGAAGGTCGCGGCATCGGGCGTTGCGCCGCGCAGCACGGCTTCCGCTTCGAGCGCGTGCCAAGGCCGCGTGCCGACGCCGCCGAGCGCGACGCGCACATGCCCGATGCGTCCATCGTCGAGCGTCATGACCACGGCGGCCGACGCCAGCGCGAACTCGTACGACGCGCGATCGCGCAGCTTCAGGTAAACCGAGCGCGCGCCCGCTGGTAGAGGCGGCAGCGTCACGTGCGTGATAAGGTCGCCTGCGTCGAGCACGTTCTCGCGCTGCGGCGTCGCGCCTGGCAACACGAAGAAGTCGTCGATCGCGATGCTGCGCGCGCCGTCCGTTCCTTCGACGTGAATGGTCGCGTCGAGCGCGGTCAGGGCGACGTTCATATCCGACGGGTTGGTCGCGATGCAGGCGTCGCTGGCACCGAGAATCGCGAGCGTGCGATTGAATCCCTGGATCGCCGGACAGCCCGAGCCCGGCTCGCGCTTGTTGCATGGCATCGCGGTGTCGCGAAAGTACACACAGCGCGTGCGTTGCAGCAGGTTGCCGCCGGTCGTCGCCATGTTTCGCAATTGCGCCGAGGCTCCCGCGAGCAGCGCCTGCGACAGCACCGCATACGGTGTGCGGATCAGCGGATGCAGTGCCAGGTCCGCATTCCGTGCCGTCGAACCGATCTTCACGCCGCCGTCGGGCAGCGCTTCGATACGGTCTAGCGGCAGCCGGCTGATGTCGATGACCCGCGTCGGCCGCTCGACGTTGAGCTTCATGAGGTCGAGCAATGTCGTGCCGCCCGCGAGAAAGCGCACTTGTGCGCCCTGCTGGGCCGTTGCCGAAGCCGCGCCCGCCGCGATCGCCTCACGCACGCCATTGGCGCGCGACAACTGGAAGATTTCCATGATGGCGCTCCTCAAGACTGGCCGCGCACGCGCTGGATTGCCGCGACGATGTTCTGGTAGGCGCCGCAGCGGCACAGATTGCCGCTCATCGCTTCGCGCACTTCGGCGTCGCCCGGCCCGACCGCTTCATCGAGCAGCGCGACGGCGGACATGATCTGGCCCGACGTGCAGTAGCCGCACTGATAGCCGTCGCATTCTACAAACGCGGCCTGCATCGGATGCAGCGCTTCGGGCTGACCGATGCCTTCGATGGTGGTGATTTCGTCGCCGGCGTGCGTGCCGGCGAGCGACAGGCACGCATTCACGCGCCGTCCGTTCACGTGTACCGTGCACGCGCCGCATTGGCCGTGGTCGCAACCCTTTTTCGTGCCGGTGAGGTGCAGATGCTCGCGCAGCGCGTCCAGCAGCGTGGTGCGCGGATCGAGCGACAGCGTGTAGAGATTGCCGTTGACGGTCAACTCGACTGGCATCGTCGCGTTCGCGGAAGGCTGGCGGGCGGTTCGGGCTGCGTCGGGGTCGGCGCTCTGTTGCGTGGTGTTGGAGGCGGTCTGTTGCATCATGCGTTCTCCTCATGGCGAGAGCGGCCACCATCCGGCGACAATCGGCGCGGCCGGGCGGCAGGCTGAAGCAGGATTTGGAACCATTGGCGATCGATTCGCCGGGGTGTCGGACATTCAGGTTAGCGAGCGTCGGAAGACACGCTACGCAGGCCCAGATGAGTCAGCAGCAAATCTGATGCCCAGACCTGTCGTGCCTGAAAATCATTTGCGATCGACCGGCTCGACTGATCGCGAGTGTCGGGATCAATCTACCCCAAATGTAGAAGAAAAAAGCCGGACGCGTGAGCGCCCGGCCATTTTGAAGTTGCTGATGCGGCTTCAAATATTCAATGCCTCAAAACGGCAGGCCCGGCAAATCCGGCAGCTTCAACGCATGCACGCCGATCGCCGACGCGTCGAGCCGTTCCGCACCGCCACTCGGTGTATCGACGATAAACGGCACGCCGATCTGATCGGCGCGCACGAGTTCGGTCGAGCCGCCGCCGTCGAGATTGATCGCGTCATCCGCGCCGATCGCCTTCATCAGTTGCGCCGATTGCGCGTTGGTCGTGCCCGTCGAATAACCCGCGACGCGTCCGTCGATCACGACGAGATAGAGAAAGCGCCCCTGTTGCGACAGGCCGACCAGTGTGCGCGGATTCGGATTAAGCGGATCGCCTTCGTTCGGGCTTTGCGCGCTGACGTCCTGGCCGCTTTTCAGCAGAATCGCCGAGCCGGCGACCGCCGTATCGATCAGCTTCAGATCCTGCGCTGAAATCTGCGGCGCTTCGGCGATATACGCGCGACCCTGCCGCGTGATCGCAAGTACCGCTTCACTTTGCGTCGGGTCGCTGGTCAGCGGGCTCACAATCTGGCCGTGCGACACCAGCAAGCCGATGATCGACTTCGGCTCCGGCGTCGTCGCGCAGCACGGCGCGAAAAAGTTCGCGTTGACTGCGAGCCGCACACCGGTGCGCGCGGCGAATTGCGAAATCGTCTCCGACGTCGTCATTAGCGGACCGCTATGCCCGGTCGTTTCGACGCTCACGCCGGGCGCGCGCAAATCAATGCGCATCACGTATGCGCGGCTCACGGTCGGCTTGCCGCCCGTAGTCGCGGGATTCGACGGCACGGTCGCCATTTCGGCATCGACGCCGACATACACGGGCGAGTAGCCGCTTTGCGTGATCTGCGTGGTGGGATCGGGCACGTCGGCTTGCACGCTGGCCGAAGCGAGGCCGATGATCGCCGCGGCGGCGAGCGTTTTCAGAGTTGCTGTGACGGGGAACAGGGCACGCGTCATCTCTTTAGTCTCCATGGACGGCGGCGACAAAGTTGTCACTCTTACCGTGCCGCAGACGTTAGAGACGCGATATGACCACCACGTGATTTCTTTTTTTCATTCGGCTTTCGACGATGGGCGGATGTGCGCCGAAAAAAAACATTTATCGAAAAGAAATTCATCCGAGCGAGCGACGCTGATGCCGCCGCCGCGATAGATTTCTCAGCTACCACGTGCGGGTTTTTTCCAAAGCAGCGAGAGAGCGTCTCGCGCGCCGGCTTAGTGCGCGAGCTGACCGACGTAGTATCCGAGCCGATTTTCGACATCTCCCGGCTTGTGGAATCCACGCGCCAGCAGTGCCTTGATGTTCTTCTGCGCGGCGGGGCGCCCCAGCGACGCCATGCACGCGTCCCATCCGGCGCCGAGCTCCACGTCCGGCGGCAGAGAAGTGTTGACGAGGCGCTTGGTGTTGGCGATCGCCCACTTGTCAAACCCGGCGATCCGGGTTGCCAACGCATCCACGAATGCGTCGAGGTCGGCATCGGGCAGTGCCCGGTTCACATAGCCATAGGCCTCGGCCTGGTCGGCACGGAGGTCTTCAGAACCCAGGAGCACCTCCAGTGCGCGGTTACGGCCAATGAGCTGGGGCAGCCGGGCCATAGGGCCGCCGCCGGCGACCATCCCGACGCCCACCTCCCATTGCGAGAGGAGCGCCTTTTCCCGACTGGCGAAACTCATGTCGCAGGCGAGCGTGATCTCGCTGCCGTTGCCCGTCGCCCGGCCGCGGATGAGGGCGATGGAGACGACGGGCGCGCGCGTCAGGCGCACGAGGAAGTCCGGCCACTGCGGTAAGCCCGTGGGACCGGGCGGCATGGCGGTCAGATCCTCGAGCCTGGCCCGGAAATCGGAGTGATTCAGGAAGTAGCCGTCCACCGCGCTATCGAAGACCACGACCTTCACATGCTCGTCGGTTTCGAGCGCGTTGATGACTTCCTGAAACTGCTGGACCATTGGCGGCCCCATGACGTTGATCGGCGGGTTGTCGATCGTGACACGCCAATAGGCCGCGGACCGCCGGCCCACGCTAATCTGAACGGGGTTAGTGGTTGCGTTCATTGGGGACTCCTGTCGCCGACACATGCGCGGGCTTCGCGGCCCGCGCGCGATTGGGACTAGGCCTGCAGAACCTTCAGCAGCTCCTTGGCAGTCGGGCCAGATGAAGCCGGATTCTGGCCGGTGATCAGCCGTCCGTCGACAATGGTGAGCACGGCCCAGTTGGCCACCTTTTCAAAGTGGCCGCCTAGGCGCTTGAGTTCATCCTCGACGAGGAAGGGCATGACCTTGGTGAGGCCGACGGCTTCTTCCTCATCATTGGTAAAGCAGGTGACGCGCTTTCCCTTGACGAGAGGCTGTCCCTCATAGGTTGCCTTGAGCAGAACACACGGACCATGACAGACTGCGGCGACCGGTTTGCCGGCGTTGTAGAAATCCTCGATCAAGGCGATCGAGTTTTTGTCATTGGTCAGATCCCACATCGGGCCATGACCACCGGCGTAGAAAATTGTATCGTAGTCGGCCGCTTTGACA
>NZ_JARESS010000289.1:0-293 GCF_046027915.1 Paraburkholderia sp. RL17-347-BIC-D | reverse complement strand
GTGAGCGGTGCCGGCGGTTGCCACGCCCGTGGTTGCCTGCTTACCCGACTCCGGCGGAAGTGATGAATCGTTCATGGGATAGGTCTCGTCGAAATCAAAGAGTGCGGGCCGGGACGGCGGATTCGTGTTTTTCGCTGCGAGCCGCGCGGCGTTTGTCGAGCCACGCATGCACCATCCCGTAGACGACGGGGACGAACAGCAAGGTCGACACCGTGCCGAGCGCGAGGCCGCCGATCACGGCGCGGCCGAGCGGCGCGTTCTGTTCGCCGCCGTCGCCGAGGCCGAGCGCCATC
>NZ_JARESS010000288.1:0-297 GCF_046027915.1 Paraburkholderia sp. RL17-347-BIC-D | reverse complement strand
GCAGCGCGCCACCACGGCCGCGGACCTGTCGTTGCGGCTCACGACGAACCGCTTCAACGCGGGCGCGGTCAGCTATCTCGACGTGGTGACCGCGCAGACGATTGCGCTGACGAACCAGCGCATCGCGGATCAGATTGCCGAGCGGCAGTTGGAGTCGAGTGTGTTGTTGCTGAAGGCGTTAGGCGGGACGTGGGGTGGCGAAAGCCAGAGCGCGGCGGGGACTGTGTAACCGGTTGTACGCCCTCACCTGGCGCGCGGAAACCTCAGCACGAACCGCGTACTGCGCGCATCGCTCTG
>NZ_JARESS010000287.1:0-297 GCF_046027915.1 Paraburkholderia sp. RL17-347-BIC-D | reverse complement strand
GAGAGCGATGCGCGCAGTACGCGGTTCGTGCTGAGGTTTCCGCGCGCCAGGTGAGGACGCAAAACCGGTTACACAGACCCCGCCGCGCTCTGGCTTTCGCCACCCCACGTCCCGCCTAACGCCTTCAGCAACAACACACTCGATTCCAACTGCCGCTCGGCAATCTGATCCGCGATGCGCTCGTTCGTCAGCGCAATCGTCTGCGCGGTCACCACGTCGAGATAGCTGACCGCGCCCGCGTTGAAGCGGTTCGTCGTGAGCCGCAGCGACAGGTCCGCGGCCGTGGTGGCGCGCTGT
>NZ_JARESS010000286.1:0-298 GCF_046027915.1 Paraburkholderia sp. RL17-347-BIC-D | reverse complement strand
TGAACTGACCCCCAAGAGTTGGACACGACCTTGGAGGTTCCGTGAGGAAATTCGATGTAAGGTTTAAGGGGAAAGTGGTTCGCGAGTACCTCGCTGGCAAAGGGGGCTATAAGCTCCTTGCCAGGAAATTCGGTGTTGCGGAAAGCATGGTGAGGCGATGGGTCGCGGCATATCGTCACCATGGTAACGCCGGGCTTATCCGGCAGCGTTGTGCTTACACCCTTGAGTTCAAGCTTGAGGTGTTGCACCGGGGCGTGGTCGAGAACCTTTCCCGTCGAGAGCTGGCTGCCATTTACAA
>NZ_JARESS010000285.1:0-302 GCF_046027915.1 Paraburkholderia sp. RL17-347-BIC-D | reverse complement strand
GAAGCGCTCCGCCGGTGTGAAGGTGCCGGACGTGAAGACGCTGGTCGAGAAGCTGAAGACCGAAGCCAAGGTGCTGTAAGGAGACGGACGAAATGACGAATCTGGTAATTGCAGAACACGACAACGCGTCGATCAAGGCCGCGACGCTGAACACGATTGCAGCGGCGCAGAAGATTGGTGGTGACATTCACGTGCTGGTGGCGGGTCACAACGCGCAAGCTGCGGCCGATGCGGCAGCGAAGATTGCCGGCGTGAGCAAAGTGCTGCTGGCCGACGCGCCGCAACTCGAAGCGGGTCTCGCG
>NZ_JARESS010000284.1:0-304 GCF_046027915.1 Paraburkholderia sp. RL17-347-BIC-D | reverse complement strand
CTCGTATGCACGCCTGAGCGAAGACGACATGCACGCGCTGTATGCGTACTTCAGGCAAGGCGTCGCACCGGTGAACCAGACAAACCGCCCGGTCGATATCGTCTGGCCGCTGTCGATGCGCTGGCCGCTCGGTATCTGGCGTCACCTGTTCGCACCCGAACCGGTTTCGTTCGACGCGAAGCATTACGCCGATCCGGTTATCGCGCGCGGCGCCTATCTCGTGCAAGGGCTCGGCCATTGCGGTGCGTGCCACACGCCGCGCGCGGCGACGATGCAGGAACGCGCATTGAGCGACCTCGACGGT
>NZ_JARESS010000283.1:0-304 GCF_046027915.1 Paraburkholderia sp. RL17-347-BIC-D | reverse complement strand
GTCGTATGCACGCCTGAGCGAAGACGACATGCACGCGCTGTATGCGTACTTCACGCAAGGCGTCGCACCGGTGAACCAGGCGAACCGTCCGGTCGATATCGTCTGGCCGCTGTCGATGCGCTGGCCGCTCGGTATCTGGCGTCACCTGTTCGCGCCCGGACCGGTTTCGTTCGACTCGAAGCATTACGCCGATCCGGTTATCGCGCGTGGCGCCTATCTCGTGCAAGGGCTCGGCCACTGCGGCGCGTGCCACACGCCGCGCGCGGCGACGATGCAGGAGCGCGCGCTGAGCGACCTCGACGGC
>NZ_JARESS010000282.1:0-312 GCF_046027915.1 Paraburkholderia sp. RL17-347-BIC-D | reverse complement strand
GGCTTCGGCAAATGGCGTGACGGCGCCCGGCAGCAGCAGTTCGTTGACGGCCGGCGCGGCGCGCGGTGCGACCACCGACACGCTGAGCATGCTTTGCGCCTGCGTTTGCTGCGTGAGCGCGGCGCTTGCATGCAGACGCGGCACGATGCCGACGATCAGCAAGGCCGCTGCAAGACCGCTCAGCGCGAACGGCCAGAGACGGCGGCGCGGTTTGACGGTGGGGTCGCGGTGGGACGTGGGGTCGGCGGCGTGCATGCTTTCGTTGCCGCTTGCAGACTGAGCGGCCGTGCCGGCTTGCGCAGCGCCAGCGGT
>NZ_JARESS010000281.1:0-312 GCF_046027915.1 Paraburkholderia sp. RL17-347-BIC-D | reverse complement strand
TGCTTCGGCAAAAGGCGTGACGGCGCCCGGCAGCAGCAGTTCGTTGACGGCCGGCGCGGCGCGCGGTGCGACCACCGACACGCTGAGCATGCTTTGCGCCTGTGTTTGCTGCGTGAGCGCGGCGCTTGCATGCAGACGCGGCACGATGCCGACGATCAGCAAGGCCACTGCAAGACCGCTCAGCGCGAACGGCCAGAGACGGCGGCGCGGTTTGACGGTGGGGTCGCGGTGGGACGTGGGGTCGGCGGCGTGCATGCTTTCGTTGCCGCTTGCAGGCTGAGCGGCCGTGCCGGCTTGCGCGGCACCAGCGGC
>NZ_JARESS010000280.1:0-313 GCF_046027915.1 Paraburkholderia sp. RL17-347-BIC-D | reverse complement strand
TGTCGTGGAATGGCTCGCTGATCTCGATGCCGCGACGGAGCAATTCATTGCGCGCGGCCACGATGTCGGAGACGACGAGGTGAAGCGCCTGGACTGAGCCCGGCGCGGCGGCGGTAACGTTCGTGCCGAACATAACTGAGCATGCGGAGCCGGGCGGTGTGAACTGGATCACGCGGTAGTCGTCCCCTGCCTTGAAGTCGAGATCGAGCCGCCAACCCAACTCGCCATAGAAGCGCTTGGCGCGATCGACGTCCAAGACAGGGATCACGACGATCTCGAGCTTCATGTCGAACGCGCCGGCGTCCAGGGTCTT
>NZ_JARESS010000028.1:0-115263 GCF_046027915.1 Paraburkholderia sp. RL17-347-BIC-D | reverse complement strand
ATAGCGCGGCTCGTTCAGGCGCAAGTCCGTGGTGATGACTGCGGGGAGCTTTAAAGACAGCGTTTCAGCACCGCCGTCGACTTCACGCGAAACGGTCGCCTTGCCGTCAGCGACAACAACCTTCGAGGCAAACGTCGCCTGCGGCAATCCAGCCAGCGCAGCCAGCATCTGGCCGGTCTGGTTCGAATCGTCGTCGATCGCCTGCTTGCCGAGAATGACCAACTGCGGCTGCTCCTTGTCGACCAGCGCCTTCAGCAGCTTCGCCACGGCCAACGGCTGCAGTTCCACTGAAGACTCGATCAGGATCGCGCGATCCGCGCCGATCGCCAGCGCCGTGCGCAGCGTTTCCTGCGATTGCGTCACGCCCGCCGACACGGCGATCACTTCCGTCGCCACGCCCGCTTCTTTCAACCGCACCGCTTCTTCAACCGCAATCTCATCGAACGGATTCATCGACATCTTCACGTTCGCGATGTCGACGCCCGTGCCGTCCGACTTGACCCGGACTTTCACGTTGTAATCGACCACTCTTTTGACTGGCACCAGGATTTTCATGCACACGCTCCAAAGTTACGAATACGTCAACCCAACGAACATTATAACGACTGCCCTCGTGGCAGCCCTGTCGCGGGCGCTCTAGCAGGAGGATATCGCTCCTCAGTGGCGTGACGGCAATATCGAACGGTCGTTCTATTTTAATCTCGAAAAAACCCGGGTGGCAACCCCGGGTTAAGACCTACGACTCAAATTTTGCATCGCCGTCGTGTCTTGCTTGTTCTGGAGGCCGCCGGCTCACCACGCGGTGATGACCGACCCGCCGAATTTACTTTCAATGAACTGCTTCACTTCCGGCGAATGATACGCCGCGACCAGCTTGGCGACCCACGGCTTATTCTTATCCGCCTCGCGGATTGCGATGATGTTCACGTAGGGGCCTTTCGGGTCTTCCATCGCAATGGCGTCCTGCTTGGGCTTCAGACCCGCTTCCATAGCGAAGTTCGTGTTGATTGCAGCGGCGTCCACGTCGTTCAGCGAGCGCGGAATCTGCGCGGCGTCGAGTTCGACGATCTTCAGCTTCTTCGGATTGTCGACGATGTCGAGCGGCGTCGCCTTCAGGCCCGCGTCGGCGCGCAGTTTCAGCAGACCCTGCTTTTGCAGCAACAGCAGCGCGCGGCCACCGTTGGTCGGATCATTCGGCACCGCGATCTTCGCGCCCGGCTGCAGCTCGGCCAGCGTCTTCACTTTCTTCGAATAGATGCCCATCGGGTACGTGACCGTGTCCGCGATACGGATCAGCTTGTAGCCACGGTCCTTCACCTGCGCCTGCAGATACGGGTCGTGCTGGTAGCTGTTCGCGTCCAGATCGCCGCCGGCGAGCGCGGCGTTCGGCTGCACGTAGTCGGAGAACTCGACGATCTTGATGTTCAGACCGTTCTTCGCCGCGACTGTTTTCACGACTTCCATGATCTGCGCGTGCGGACCGCCGGTGACGCCGACCTTGATCGTGTCTTCGGCGTGAGCCGCGTTGGCGGCGAACAGCGATGCGGCGCCGAGCACGGCCGCCAGCTTGAGAATGAAACGACGTTGCATGATGGACCTTTCCGAAACTATCGACTTTGTTGTTTTACTTATGGCTCAAACGACGCACGAGCCAATCCCCGAACGACTGCACCAACTGCACGAAGACGATCAGGATCACCACGACCGTCAACATCACTTCCGGCAGGAACCGCTGATACCCATAGCGAATCCCGAGATCGCCAAGCCCGCCGCCCCCAATCGCGCCGGCCATCGCCGAATAGCCCACCAGCGAGACGAACGTGATCGTCAGGCCGGCGACCACGCCCGGCAGCGATTCCGGCAGCAACACCTTGAAGACGATCTGGCTGGTGGTCGCACCCATCGCTTGCGCTGCTTCGATCAGGCCGCGATCCACTTCGCGCAGCGCGGTCTCGACCAGGCGCGCGATGAACGGCGCGGCAGCGATCGTCAGCGGCACGACAGCGGCGGCGGTTCCGATCGACGAACCCACCACGAGACGCGTGAACGGAATCACGGCGACCAGCAGGATGATGAACGGCGTGGAACGCACCGCATTCACAATGACGCCCATCACGCGATTCACGGCGATGTTCTGCAATACGCCCTGGCGGTCCGTCAGATACAGCAGCACGCCGAGCGGCAAACCCACCAAGGCGCCGACCAGTCCGGAAATGCCCACCATCACGAGCGTTTCCCAGAATGACTGGACGAACATATCGAACATTTCACTCAACATACGACAACTCCTCCACCACCACGCCCTGTTCACGCAGATACGTCAGCGCCTGCGCTACCTTCGTCGGTTCGCCGCCCGCGAGCACCGCGAGCGAGCCGAACGCCTGCCCCTGGATCTCATCGATCTGGCCGTGCAGGATGTTGAAGTCGAGTTCGTAGCGGCGAATCGTTTCCGACAGGATCGGCTGATCGACGCCCGAGCCGGTGAACGCGAGGCGCAGCAAGTGACCGCTGCCGGTCTTCAGGCGCTCCGCGACGCGCGCCTTCATGGCGGGCGGCAGTTCCTGCGCGATCACGTCGCCGATCAAGGCGCGCGTGACTTCGTGATGCGGTTGCAGGAACACGTCGATCACCTTGCCTTCTTCGACCACACGGCCCGCGTCCAGCACGGCGACGCGGTCGCAGACCTGCTTGATCACGTCCATCTGGTGCGTGATCAGCACGATGGTGAGGTTCAGTTCGCGATTGATGCGCTTGAGCAGGTCGAGAATCGCGCGCGTGGTTTCGGGATCGAGCGCGGAGGTCGCTTCGTCGGAAAGCAGCACTTTGGGCTTGCTCGCCAACGCGCGTGCAATGCCGACGCGCTGTTTCTGGCCGCCGCTGATCTGCGCCGGATACCGGTCCTTCTGCGCCGACAGGCCGACCAGTTCGAGCAGCGGCAGCACGTTCGCTTCGATCTCATCGCGCTTCATGCCGGCGAGTTCGAGCGGCAGCGCGACGTTCTCGTAGACCGTGCGCGACGACAGCAAATTGAAGTGCTGGAAAATCATGCCGATCTCGCGGCGCGCCTCGCGCAATTGCGCGGCGGGCAGCGTCGTCAGATCGCGGCCGTTGACGACGATATTGCCTTCGCTCGGGCGCGTCAGCAGGTTCAGGGTGCGCACGAGCGTACTCTTGCCCGCACCGCTGCGGCCGATGATGCCGAACACCTCGCCCGCCGGAATCGACAGATTGACGTTGTGCAGCGCCTCAACCCAGCCCCGGGGCCCGGCGAACCGCTGGGAGATATTGCGTATTTCGATCATGGAAAAACGAAACGGCGGAGTCTGTCAGCGAGCGTTGTGTGCTCCCGACAAGCGGCCGCCGTTACTTTTATTGGGATTTGAGCCCGCAATTCTACCGCAGCGTCGTCATTCCCTTTAATAATCAATTACGATCTTTTCATAACCTGTGGGCATTAGAGGCTCGCTCCGCGCGAGATGCTCGCGCGCGCACTATCGCTGCGACTATGATCGGGCGGAACAAAATCAGGATAAGCGCGCAGCCATGGAGACATCTCAACGCAGCAATCCGCGGCCAGTCGCGGGCAACCGCAACGCTGGCGAGCCGCGGCGCTCGTCGGTCACGACCAGCGATGGCGTGGACCTGCCGCTGTACCGCTGGCCGGCCGCCGCACCGCTGCGCGCCACGGTCGCGTTGCTCCACGGGCTCGCTGAGCACGCCGGCCGCTATGCGGCGCTGGCCGCGCGGCTGAACGCGGCCGGCATCGAACTGGTGGCGATCGATCTGCGCGGCCACGGCCAGGCGCCCGGCAAGCGGTCGTACGTGAAGCGCTTCGACGACTATCTGCTGGACGCACAAGCCTTGCTCGACGCCGCGGCGCAAAGTTGCGCCCCGCTCTTCCTGATGGGCCACAGCATGGGCGGCGCCGTGGCCGCGTTGTACGCGGTCGAGCGCCTCGACGCGAGCGGCCGGCGCCTGAACGGTCTGATCCTGTCGAGCCCGGCGCTTGCGCCCGGCCGCGACGTGCCGCGCTGGATGCTGAAGCTGAGCCAGGTGATCAGCCGTCTCTACCCGAGCTTCCCGGCGATGAAAATCGACGCCGCTTTGCTCTCGCGCCTTCAGCCCGTGGTGAACGCCAATCGCAACGATCCGCTCGTGCATCACGGCGCGATTCCCGCGCGCACCGGCGCGGAACTGTTGCTGGCGATGGCGCGCATCGAACGCGGCCGTGCGGACTTGCGGGTACCGCTACTGGTTTATCACGGCACCGCCGATAAGCTCACCGAACCCGAAGGCAGCCGCGAATTCGGTGAGCACGCAGGCTCGCCGGATAAGACGCTTACGCTGCACGAAGGCAGCTATCACGAGACGATGAACGACATCGACCGCGATCGGGTGATCGGCGCGTTGATCGAGTGGATTGAAAAACGGGTGGTGCTTAAAGCCTGAGCGACGCGCGACTAGCTCGCGTCATGCTTCCAGTCGGGCGCCCGTTTGTCGATGAACGCCTGCACGCCTTCGAGCGCTGATTCGTCCATCATATTGCAGGCCATGGTCTGGCCGGCGAGTTGGTAGGCCGCTTCGATACCCATCTCCAACTGACGATAGAAGAGGCCTTTGCCGGCGCTCACGGCTTCGACGGGCTTCGCGCAGATGCTGGTGGCGAGCCGCGCGATTTCCGGGTCGAGCGCATCTGCTGGGACCACACGGTTCACTAGACCTTGCTGCTTCGCCTCGGCGGCATCGATGAAATCGCCCGTCAGCAGCATTTCAAGCGCCGCTTTGCGCGACAGGTTGCGCGACAGCGGCACAGAGGGCGTCGCGCAGAAGAGCCCAAGGTTCACACCCGAGACGGCAAACCGCGCCGTGTCGGCGGCGACAGCCAGATCGCACATCGCGACGAGTTGACAGCCGGCCGCCGTCGCGATGCCCTGCACGCGCGCGATCACGGGTTGCGGCAAGCGCTGGATCGTCATCATGAGTTTCGTGCAGCGGGCGAACAGCGCCTGGTAATACGCCAACGAAGGTGCCGCGCGCATTTCCTTCAGATCGTGTCCCGCGCAGAACGCCCTGCCCGCGCCGGCGATCACCACCACGCGCGCGTCCGACCGCCCGATTTCGCTCAATGCGGTCTGCAGGTCGTCGAGCAAGGCTTCGGAGAGCGCGTTGAAGGCGTCGGGCCGATTCATCGTCAAACGCACGACGCCCGGCACCCCGTACGCGCCGTGCTCGATTTCGACCAGTGAAGCGTTGTTGCGCGCATCGGCGTTCATGGCTCGCTCCTAATGCGTTTTGAGTGGATGGCGCCGCGCGCGGCACCGGCGCAGCGGTTTAGCGGCTCAGATCCCGGCCAGCGAACGCACGTGGGCGACCACGCTGCGCCCCAACGCGGACAGGTTGTAGCCGCCTTCGAGGCAACTGACTATCCGTCCATGCGCATAACGCTTCGCGATATCGCGCATCTGATCGGTGATCCAGGCGTAATCGTCTTCGACGAGGCCCATGTTGCCGAGGTCGTCTTCGCGATGCGCGTCGAAACCGGCCGAGATGAACAGCATCTCCGGCTTGAAATCATGCAGGCGCGGCAGCCACAGCAGGTCTACCGCCTCGCGCACCGCCATGCCTTTCGAGCGCGCCGGCATCGGCACGTTGCACATGTTGGGCGCCTGGTTGTCGGCGCCGGTGAACGGATAGAACGGATGCTGGAAGATGCTGCACATCAGCACGCGCGAGTCGCCCGAGAAAGCCGCTTCGGTGCCGTTGCCGTGATGCACGTCGAAGTCGATGATCGCGACGCGCTGCAAGCCGTGCACTTCGAGCGCATGACGCGCGGCGATCGCGACGTTGTTGAAGAAGCAGAAACCCATGGCGCGCGCCGGCTCCGCATGGTGGCCAGGCGGGCGCACGCTGCAGAAGGCGTTGTCGTAGCGGCCTTCGATCACCGCATCGGTCGCGGCGACCGCGGCGCCCGCCGCGCGCAATGCGGCCTGCAAGGTGTGCGGGTTCATCGTCGTATCGGGATCGATTTCGGCCATGCCTTCAGCCGGCGAGCGGCTGCGGATGTAATCGACGTGAGCTTGCGTATGCACGCGCAGCAGCGCGGCATCGTCGGCGAGTGGCGGCGACTCGCGCTCGATCAGCGAGTCGATGCGGCTCGCGATCAACTGATCTTCGATTGCCTGCAGACGCGCGGGGCATTCGGGATGCCATTGCCCCATATCGTGCAGCAGACAGTCGGCGTGGGAATAGAAGCCTGTTGCCATGATTCTCTTTCTGCGGCGTCACGCCTTCGAAGCGCGCGCGGCATGTCTCCATCCAGGGACGCGCGCCCTCGGCGCGCCAACATGCATCAAGTTACCACACGATGCGGCTGTCACGCGTCAGGCACAGTTTTGCGCAGAGGCGTCGGGTATACTGCCCCGATCGGTTTTTCCCCGTCTTTCCCTTGTCTCCTGCGCCACGCGCCTTTAGCTCACTATGACCGTCAAGCTTGCTCTGTCTGCACGAAACCGGCTACGTACCAGAACCATGGCCGCCGCACTATCCGTCGCATCGTGCATGTTCATGGCAACCAGTCCGGCGATCGCGCAAAGCGCCGGCAAGAAACCGCCGGTGCTGCTCGCGCAGGGCCAACCGCAACCCGCGGTGCCACAAGGGCAAACGTTTGAAGAAGAGATCATCCCGCAGCGCTACGCGAACAATGCCGATGTCAATGCGTTCATCAATGACATGGTCGCGCGCTACGACTTTGACGAATCCGCGCTGCACTCACTCTTTGCCGGCGTGAGCTATTCGGCGACCGCGGTCAAGCTCGCGACGCCGTCGCCTTCGCCGTCGGTCAAGAACTGGCGCGTGTATCAGTCGCGTTTCCTCGACCAGGTCCGCATCAATGCCGGCGTGCGCTTCTGGCGCGCGAACCAGGCCACGCTGCAACGCGCCTATGAAGAGTTCGGCGTGCCGCCGGAAGTGATCGTCGGCATCATCGGCGTGGAGACGATTTATGGCCGCTTCATGGGCAACTTCCGCGTGCTCGACGCGCTGACCACGCTCAGCTTCGACTATCCGAACACCGCCAATCGCGCGGATCGCCAGGCAACCTTCCGCAAGAATCTCGAAGACTATTTGGTGTGGACGCGCGACTCGCAGATCGATCCGACCACGGTGCTCGGCTCATACACCGGCGCGATCGGCATTCCGCAGTTTCTGCCGAGCAGCATCGTCCAATACGCGGTGAGCTACGACGGCAACAAACAGATCGACCTGCGCACGAGCCAGGCGGACGCGATCGGCAGCGTGGCGAATTATCTGCGTCAGAACGGTTGGGAAAACGGCCGGCCGGTGGTGTGGAAGATCGGCTCGGACGCCGGCAGCCTGGGCGTCGCGCAAGCAGCCGCCGACGGCCAGCCGGAGCCGCACTGGCCGCTCAGTCAGTTGCTGCGCGCCGGGTTGCTGCTGAACGAACCGGACGTCGATATCGCGTCGGAGGCCGGCACGCCGGTGACGGTGGTGGATCTGCCCTCACCGGGACGTGGCACCGAGTTCATGCTGGGCCTGAAGAACTTCTACGTGCTGACGCGCTATAACCGCAGTTTCTTCTACGCGCTCGCGGTGTATCAGTTGGGCCAGCGGGTCAAGGCGCAGATGGAAGCCGGCGACGCCACGAACAACGCTGTCAACAACGCGGCGCCGCCGGTTGCGGCTTCGCAATAGTCGGCAATGCGGGCGCCGGGTGCGCCTCACGAGCCGACAAAATGAAAAAGCGCCGGTTTGAACCGGCGCTTTTTCGTTGGCGAGCGACACTCTGAGCGACGACGCGTTTATGCGGGAAACACACCGGTCGACAGATAACGGTCGCCGCGATCGCAGACGATGAACACGATCGTCGCATTCTCGACCTGCCGCGCGACGCGCAGCGCCACTTCGCAGGCGCCGCCCGACGAGATGCCGGCAAAAATCCCTTCCACCGACGCCATGCGGCGCGCCATCGCTTCCGCGGCGGCCTGGCTCACGTTCTCGACACGGTCGACGCGACTGCGATCGAAAATCTTCGGCAGATAGGCTTCCGGCCATTTGCGGATGCCCGGAATACGCGACCCATCTTCAGGTTGCGCGCCGATGATCTCGATAGCCTGATTCTGTTCTTTCAGATAAGTGGACACGCCCATGATCGTGCCGGTCGTGCCCATCGACGACACGAAGTGGGTAATGCGCCCTTCGGTGTCGCGCCAGATTTCCGGGCCCGTGCCCTCGACGTGCGAGGCCGGATTGTCGGGATTGGCAAACTGATCGAGGATGATGCCCTTGCCTTCGCGCTGCATCTGCTCGGCGAGATCGCGTGCGTACTCCATGCCGCCCGTGACCGGCGTGAGCACGATCTGCGCGCCATACGCGGCCATGCTCTGACGGCGTTCCACCGACAGATCTTCCGGCATGATCAGGACCATTTTGTAGCCACGGACCGCTGCCGCCATGGCGAGCGCAATACCCGTGTTGCCGCTGGTCGATTCGATCAGCGTGTCGCCGGGTTTGATGCGGCCACGCGCTTCCGCTTTCTTGATCATCGACAACGCCGGGCGATCCTTCACCGAGCCCGCCGGATTATTGCCCTCGAGCTTCGCAAGGATCACGTTATTGCGGCTGCGGATCTCGTCGTCGGGGAGCCGGACGAGTTGTACGAGCGGCGTATTGCCGATCGTGTCTTCAATCGTTTTGTAAGCCATATCGGTTCTGGTGCTGTCGATGCGCGGAGTCTTCAATCCATCGATTCTAAACCACCGTGCCCGCGGCTGCCGTGCGGCCCTTCTGCCCGCATGGATGCAGGCGCCCCGTCAGCGAGCGCCCGCAACGCAAAAAGCCCGCGGCTGAGAACCGCGGGAGCCAGTCATCTGCATGACAGCTGAAGGAGTGTTACTGCCAACTCCGACCATGAAGGGGAACGACGGGGATGGACTCCGCGCGCGGGTCACGAGGCCCGCACGCAAAGTCCGCCTAAGGCTATTTCTTCACTGCCACCGTGGCGCTGTTCTTCGGCGTGGCGGCCGGAACGGCCGCGCCTTTGGTCTGTGCAGACGCCGCAGCCTGCGGGTTAGCAGCCGCGCCAGCCGGACCGACAGCGAGACCCTCCGCCTGCAGGCGCTCGACGGTATGCCCGCCCATGCCTTTGACGCGCTTGCCGAGGTCGGCCGGGTCCTTGAACGGACCATGCGCTGCACGCTCGTCGAGAATGGCTTTCGCTTTGGCAGGACCGATGCCCTTGATGCCGCGCAGCGCATCCTCATTGGCCGTGTTGACGTCGACCGCCGCATAAGCGTGGCCGAAAGCGGCCAGCATGGCCGCGGTAACCAGAATTTTTCGAAACATATGGAATCTCCCTCGTACAACCGGTTGGCGACCATCACCAACCGGGAGATTCCAGTTTAAAGAGGGATCCGAAAGATTTACACCTGGCCGAATAGCCAACGCACGTAACGATCGACACCTTCCTGAACGCTCAGGAACGGCGCGTCGTAGCCGGCCGCGCGCAGCTTCGACTGATCCGCTTGCGTGAAGCACTGGTACTTGCCGCGCAACGCATCGGGAAACGGAATGTATTCGATCAACCCGCGCTGCACCTGATCCGCGAGCGACAGCGCCGGTTCGTTGTTCAGCGAGCGCAGCGTGTTGACCACCGTGCTGGCGATGTCGTTGAACGGTTGCGCGCGGCCGCTGCCCAGATTGAAGATGCCCGACTTGTCCGGATTGTCGAAGAAGAACAGGTTGACCTTCACCACGTCTTCCACGGAGACGAAGTCGCGCGTCTGCTCGCCCGCGGCGTAGCCGTTGTATTCGCCGAACAGCTTGACCTTGCCCTCGGCGCGGAACTGGTTGAAGTTGTGAAACGCCACCGACGCCATGCGCGCCTTATGCGTTTCGCGCGGCCCGTAGACATTGAAATAACGGAAGCCGGCAATCTGGCTCTTCGCAGTGGGCAGCACGCGGCGAATCACCTGATCGAACAGGAACTTCGAGTAGCCGTACACGTTGAGCGGCTGCTCGACCTCGCGCTCTTCGACGAAACGGCTCGAGCCGCCATACGTTGCCGCCGACGACGCGTACAGGAACTGGATGTTCTGCGCGAGGCACACATCGAGCACATCGCGGCTGTAGCGGAAATTGTTGTCCATCATGTAGCGGCCGTCGGTTTCCATCGTGTCCGAACAGGCGCCTTCGTGGAAAATCGCGCGCACCTTGCCGAAGTCACCGCGCTTGAAGCGTTCGACGAACTCGGTCTTGTCGAGGTAGTCGTCGATCTCGCAGTCGACGAGATTCTTGAACTTGTCGGCACGCGTGAGGTTGTCCACGGCAATGATGCGTTGTTCACCGCGCTCGTTGAGCGCCTTCACGAGATTGCTGCCGATAAAACCGGCCGCGCCGGTGACGATGAGGGTCATGATGAGCCTGCGGTAAAGAGCTTTGCATGGGATCGGAGCGAGTGCTCTGCACTAGCTCCAATCGACAGGTCCAGTTGACGCCCCGCGAATCCCTTTTACGCGCCACTCATGGCCGCACTGCGAGGGACCCGGCGGGCCGCATCAATGAAAAAGTTCGTCGTAGTCGACAGTGGCGGTGCCGAGTTTGCCGACCACGATGCCGGCCGCGCGATTCGCGAGCCCGACCGCCTCGATCAGCGTGAGACCCGCGCCGAGCATGGCGGCGAGCGTGGCGATCACGGTGTCGCCCGCGCCCGAGACATCATACACTTCGCGCGCGACAGCCGAAGCGTGCAGGACGCCGTCGTCCGTGAAGAGCGTCATGCCCTCTTCCGAACGCGTCAGCAGCAGCGCCTTGAACTGCAGATCGGTGCGCAGTTTCGTCACGCGCGCGAGCAGATCTTCTTCCGATTTCCACTGACCGACCACCTCGCGCAACTCGGCGCGGTTCGGCGTGATCAGCGTGGCGCCCTGATAGCGTTCCCAGTCGTCGCCCTTCGGATCGACCAGCACCGGCTTGCCCGCGGCATTCGCCTTCGAGATCATTTGCGTGACGTGGGTCAGGCCGCCCTTCGCGTAGTCGGACATCAGAATCACGTCGTGCGACGGCAGCAGTTCGTCGAATCGGGCGAGACCCGCGAGCAGCACTTCGTGCGCCGGCGAGTTTTCGAAGTCGACGCGCAGCAACTGTTGCTGGCGCGACAGCACGCGCAGCTTGATTGTGGTGAGCAGCGCCGGATCGCGCTCGAGATGCGGCTTCACGCCGCTTTCGCCGAGCAGCTGCACGATGCGCTCGCCCGGTTCGTCATGGCCGACCACGCAAAGCAAGCCGGCTTGCGCGCCGAGCGCGACCGCGTTGCGCGCGACGTTCGCCGCGCCGCCGAGACGGTCTTCCTGACGCTGCACGTGCACCACCGGCACCGGCGCTTCCGGCGAAATGCGGTTCACGTCGCCGAACCAGTAGCGATCGAGCATGACGTCGCCCACCACCAGCACGCGCGCCGCGCCGAGCTGTTCGCGCGGCACGACGGTGAGCGGCGCCGCGGGCGTGGACGGCGTGGCGCCGGGCACGGTCTCAGGCAACGGCCGGAAGTTCAGAGGGTTGGGCATAGGGGCGTCCAATCGAGTGGTAGTCGATGCCGAGTTCGGTCATCGCGTCCGGTTCATACAGGTTGCGGCCGTCGAAAATCAACGGCGACTTCAGCACCGATTTCAGATGAACGAAATCCGGGCTCTTGAATTCTTTCCATTCGGTCACGATCACGAGGGCGTCGGCGCCGGTGAGCGTTTCGTCCTGCGTGCTCGTGAAGCTCAGACGCGCGAACTGGTCCGGTGCGTCATGCAGGTCGATGGCGAACACGCGGCGCGCTTCGGTCACCGCGACCGGATCGTACGCGCGCACCTGGGCGCCCCGCGCCAGCAGTTCCGCGATCAGGCGACGGCTCGGCGCCTCGCGCATGTCGTCGGTGTTGGGCTTGAATGCGAGGCCCCACACGGCGAACGTGCGGCCGCTCAGATCGTCGCCGAGCTTGTCCGTGATCTTGTGCACCAGCACGTCTTTCTGCTTGTGGTTCACTTCCTCGACCGCTTCGAGGATGCGCAGATTGTGACCGCTCTCGCTGGCCGTGCGGATCAGCGCCTGCACGTCCTTCGGGAAGCACGAGCCGCCGTAGCCGCAGCCGGCGTACAGGAAGTGATAGCCGATCCGCGGATCCGAGCCGATGCCGCGGCGCACGGCTTCGATATCCGCGCCGACGCGGTCCGCCAGATTCGACATCTCGTTCATGAACGAGATGCGCGTGGCGAGCATGGCATTGGCCGCGTATTTCGTGAATTCGGCCGAGCGCACGTCCATGTACAAAGTGCGTTCGTGATTGCGGTTGAACGGCGCGTACAGACGCTTCATCAATTCGCGCGCGCGCATGCCGGGTTCGTCTTCGTCAATGCCGATCACGATGCGGTCGGGACGCATGAAGTCGTCGACCGCCGCGCCTTCCTTCAGGAACTCGGGATTGGACACCACCGAGAAGCGATGCTGCGCGCTGGCGGCGAGCCCGCGTTTAGCCAGCTCTTCTTCGACCACCGTGCGTACGCGCTGCGCGGTGCCGACCGGCACTGTCGACTTGTCGACGATCACCTTGAAGCCGTTCATCGTGCGGCCGATGTTGCGCGCCGCTTCGAGCACGTATTGCAGATCCGCCGAGCCGTCTTCGTCAGGCGGCGTGCCGACAGCGATGAACTGCACGTCGCCGTGCGCGACGCTGGCTTCGACATCCGTGGAAAACGTGATGCGGCGCGCCGCACGCGTGCGGGCGATCATCTCCTGCAAACCGGGCTCGTGAATGGGCACGCCGCCGTTGTTGAGGATTTCGATCTTGCGCGGATCGACGTCGAGACAGAAAACGTCGTGACCGATCTCGGCGAGACACGCGCCAGTGACAAGACCCACATAGCCCGTGCCGATAATGGTGATTTTCATACGCTTTCCGGTAGAGGGTTCCGGTGATGATTCCCGGCGATAAGGCCGGTCAGAAACACGTTGCGAAATCCGCCCGCGCTGGGGCGGTTGCCACACGCCGGGCGGCGGCGCGACCGCGCAGCCGATGCCGCCGCGGCCATCAAAGCGTCAGTTCGACGCGGTGATCGGCTCGACGCGACGCGGCGCATAGGTTTCCCAACCGCTGCAACCCGGGCACTGCCAGTAGAAAAGCCGCGCCCTGAAACCGCAATTCTGGCACGTATACCGTGGCAAATTTTTGGTGCGCTGACGGATCAGCGTGCGCATCAGTTCGAGTTCGCTGCGCCGTGGCTCTTCCGCCACGGCTTCCTGCGCCTCGAGCAACCGTGTCATGCCCGCCAGATTCGGCGACTTCTGCATTTGCGAGCGCGCCAGCGCATGGGCGGCGTCAGGTCCGCGCAGCGATGCGACGTGCTGATAGGCAACATCGAGCAGATCGTTGGTCGGATAGCGGTCCACCCACGTGGTGAGCAAATCGGCGCCATCCTGCGGGCGGCCGAGCGCCTCGTAGGCCTTCATCAGCTTTTCCGCGACCAGCGGCAGGTAGGCCGGATTCTGCTCCTCCACGCGCCGCCATTGGGCGATGGCCGCTTCCTGCGCGCCGCCGGCCGCGTCGACGTCGCCGAACAGGATCGTGGCGCGCACGTTGGTTGGGTTCGCCTTCAGCGCGAAGCCGAGCTGGCGGCGGGCTTCGTCCGGCTTCTTCTGTTGTAGCGCTTCCTGCGCGAGTTCGCAGTGGAACTGCGCAATTTCCTTGTCGAGCGACTCCGCGCCCATCGTTTCCAGATGACGCGCGGTATCGATGGACTTGACCCAGTCCTTCTCGATTTCGTAGATGGTGAGGAGCGCGCGTTGCGCGCCCAACGCGTAGTCGCCGGTTTCGAGCGAGCGGAACGTTTCTTCCGCGCGATCGAGCAGACCCGCCTTCAGGAAGTCTTGCCCCAACTCGTAAAGCGCGTGATCGCGCTCGCTGACCGGCAGGTCGGCGCGGCTCAACAGATTCTGATGCACGCGAATCGCGCGATCCGTTTCACCGCGGCGACGGAACAGATTGCCCAGCGCGAAGTGCAACTCGACCGTTTCCGGATCGAGCTTGACCACTTCGATGAAGGCATCGATCGCCTGGTCCGGCTGCTCGTTGAGCAGGAAGTTCAGGCCGCGAAAATACGAACGCGGCAAGTTGGCGCTTTCGGACAGCAACGTCTTGAGGTCGTAGCGCGCAGCCATCCAGCCGAACGCGAAAGCGACGGGTATGACAAGCAGCCACCAGAAGTCTAGATCCATGCGATTAATGCAAATGTGCGGGAAAGCGAAGACGGAAAGCCGCGCTCACGATGCGCGGCCGAAGAAATTCAGATCAACGGCGGCATGGGCGGTTGTTCGACCACGACCGGGGTTTCGCGCGCCACCCGCAACTCGCGCTTGAGCCGGCCATTTTCCATGCGCAAGCGCAGCATGGCCGGCATCGACGAAACCAACCCGGCCAGCAGCCCCACCACGAAGAACGCGAGGCCGATCAGGATCAACGGCGCCGACCATGCGTAGCCGGCGAGGAAATTCAGCGTAGCAGGTTGTGTATTGGAGAGCGCCAGCACCAGCAGCAGCACGAACACCAGCACACGGATCAGCCAGACGATAAATTTCATGAATAGGTCTCTTGACGGCAGTTGCGGGGTGACGCCGGCTTGATGACGCGTCGCGCCACGGTGTTGCCCGCGCCGAAGTGACCCGTATTGTAATTGAAGCCCTCGCGGCTGGGCAGGAACTGGCGGATTGCGGGCTTAGGCGGTTTTATCTTGCCGCAGGCGGGTAGGCGGGTAGGCGGGTAGGCGGGTGCGTGGGTCAGTTTGTCTGGATTCGGCGATCGCGCCTGCGGGCCGTGCTTGTGGGCCACGCGTCAGGCCAGACGAACGTCGCGGCGCAAAAACGCCAGACGTACAGACGAAAAAAAAGCGCCCGAAGGCGCTTTTTCTGGTCTTTTGCCGACTGGCTTTGGCCGCTGACGCTACCAATGCCACGCTGCAAATAGCGCAGCGAAGCATTTACAGGTCGTCATCCGGCTCTTCGGCCTTCAACGGCTCACCCGCGCGACGATCTACCCGCTCGCGCAATTCCTTGCCCGGCTTGAAGTGCGGTACGTACTTCTCAGGTACCAGCACCTTCTCGCCCGACTTGGGATTACGCCCGACGCGGGAGGGACGGCGGTTAAGGCCGAAGCTGCCGAAGCCGCGAATTTCGATGCGATGACCGTTGGCAAGTGCCTCCGACATCGCATCAAGCATCGTCTTCACCGCGAAATCCGCATCTTTAAGGACAAGTTGCGGAAATCGCGCAGCCAGCTGGGCGACCAATTCCGATTTGGTCATACTGCAGCAGACCTCTCAGGCTTACTGGTTCTGGCCGTCGAGCTTGGCCTTCAACAGCGCGCCGAGGTTCGTCGTGCCGGTGGCAGCCGAGCTCGAGTCCGACGAAGCCAGGCCGCGAATCGCTTCCTGTTGCTCAGCCGAATCCTTGGCCTTGATCGACAGGTTGATACCACGCGACTTGCGATCGATGTTGATGATCATCGCGTTGACCTTGTCGCCGTCCTTCAGCACGTTGCGAGCATCTTCCACGCGGTCTTGTGCGATTTCCGAAGCGCGCAGGTAGCCTTCGACTTCTGCCGACAGCTGAACCACAGCACCCTTCGCGTCCACCGACTTGACCACGCCGTCGACGATCGAACCCTTGTCGTTCATGGCAACGAAGTTGCTGAACGGGTCGCCTTCGAGCTGCTTGATGCCCAGCGAAATGCGTTCCTTCTCGACGTCGATGCCGAGAACGATCGCTTCCACTTCGTCGCCCTTCTTGTACTTGCGAACTGCTTCTTCGCCCGTTTCGCTCCACGACAGGTCCGACAGGTGAACCAGACCGTCGATGCCGCCCGGCAGACCGATGAAGACGCCGAAGTCGGTGATCGACTTGATTGCGCCTTGCAGCTTGTCGCCCTTCTTGAAGTTGCGGCTGAAGTCGTCCCACGGGTTCGGCTTGCATTGCTTCATGCCGAGGCTGATACGGCGGCGGTCTTCGTCGATTTCGAGAACCATGACTTCGACTTCGTCACCCAGTTGCACAACCTTCGACGGTGCAACGTTCTTGTTCGTCCAGTCCATTTCCGACACGTGAACCAGGCCTTCGATACCCGATTCGACTTCGACGAATGCGCCGTAGTCGGTGATGTTGGTGACCTTACCGAACAGGCGCGTACCCGACGGGTAACGGCGCGAAATGCCTTCCCACGGATCGTCGCCCAGTTGCTTGATGCCCAGCGAAACGCGGTTCTTCTCTTGATCGAACTTGAGGATCTTCGCGGTGACTTCTTGGCCAACCGACAGCACTTCGCTCGGGTGACGCACACGACGCCATGCGATGTCGGTGATGTGCAGCAGGCCGTCGATACCGCCGAGGTCCACGAACGCGCCGTAATCCGTGATGTTCTTCACCACGCCTTCCACGATCGCGCCTTCCTTCAGCGTTTCGAGCAGCTTTGCGCGCTCTTCGCCTTGGGTCGCTTCGATCACGGCACGACGCGACAGCACGACGTTGTTACGCTTGCGGTCGAGCTTGATGACGCGGAATTCCAGCGTCTTGCCTTCGTACGGGGTCGTGTCCTTGACCGGACGCGTGTCGACCAGCGAACCCGGCAGGAATGCGCGGATGCCGTTGACCATAACGGTCATGCCGCCCTTGACCTTGCCCGTGATCGTGCCGGTAACGAGTTCGTTGTTGTCGAGAGCCTTTTCCAGCGACAGCCACGAAGCCAAGCGCTTCGCCTTGTCGCGCGACAGGATCGTGTCGCCATAGCCGTTTTCCAACGCGTCGATCGCGACGGAAACGAAGTCGCCCGCCTGCACTTCTACCTCGCCCGCGTCGTTCAGGAACTCTTCGAGCGGGATGTAGGCTTCGGACTTGAGACCAGCGTTGACGACCACGAAGTTGTGGTCAACACGCACGACTTCGGCGGAGATCACTTCGCCGGCGCGCATGTCTTGCTTGGTCAGCGACTCTTCGAACAGAGCCGCAAAAGATTCGGTATTCGGGGTAGAGGTTTGCAGGTCGGACATAAAAATCAAAATTTGCATGGTTCTCGCGGTGCCCGGCTGGCCGGACGGTCAGCAACAACGGCCAAGAATGCGAATGCCACACGGGGTTAAAGGGTTAACACAACGCTGCGCGACAATCGCGAAGCACCTACTGACAACGGACTTCTACTGCGCCCACACCTGAAGCACAACTCGTACTTTCATCAGGCATGCGGGACTAAAGCTTCATACCACTGCACCACTTGCGCGACCGCCTGGTCGACCGACAAGGCGGAGGTATCAAGCAGCTTTGCATCCGCTGCGGGCTTGAGTGGCGCGGCTGCGCGCTGACTGTCACGCTCATCGCGCTCACGCAAATCCCGGAGCAAGTCATCTATATTAGCAGAAAATCCTTTTTGGATCAATTGCTTATGCCGGCGCGCCGCGCGGGCCTCGACGCTGGCGGTCATGAACACCTTCAGCACGGCGTCCTGGAAGATTACGGTGCCCATATCGCGGCCGTCCGCAACCAGTCCCGGTTCCTTACGAAAAGCCCGCTGACGCGCCACCAGCGCGGTGCGCACCGGCGCATGCACGGCGATCGCCGAGGCACGGCCGCCGACTTCCTCCGCGCGGATCTCGGCCGAGACGTCGACGCCGTCGAGCTGCGCCAGCCCCTCGCGAAACGTGATGTGCAGATCGTCGATCAGTTTTGCAAGGGCGTCGGCGTCGGCCGCCTCGATGTTGTAGCGCAGGCTGGCAAGCGCGGCGAGACGGTACAGCGCGCCGCTATCCAGCAAGTGGAAGCCGAGGCTCGCGGCAACCAGCGCGGCCACGGTGCCTTTGCCGGAGGCACTCGGGCCGTCGATCGTAATGACGGGCGTCTGGTGAAAGGGACGGGTCGGTTTCATCGAAAAAGTCGCACGTCAGTCGATTCGGGGTCGAATCAGGGTTGGGCGAGCGCGGTGAAACGCTCGAAATAATCGGGAAACGTCTTGCCGACGCACTTCGGGTCGTTGATGCGCACCGGCACGCCGCCGAGACTCACCAACGAAAAGCACATGGCCATGCGGTGATCGTCGTAGGTGTCGATGGCGGCGTTCGGAATCAACTTTTCAGGCGGTTCGATGACGAGGAAATCCTCGCCTTCCTGCACCTTGGCGCCGACCTTGCGCAGCTCCGTCGCCATCGCGGCGAGCCGGTCGGTTTCCTTCACGCGCCAGCTGGCGATATTGCGCAGCGTGGTCGCGCCGTCCGCGAACAACGCCGCGACGGCGATCGTCATCGCGGCATCGGGAATCAGGTTGCAGTCCATGTCGATCGGCTCGAGCTTGCCGCTGTCGTGGCCGACGCCGCGCACTTCGATCCAGTCGTCGCCCATCTGCAGGTTCGCGCCCATCTTGATGAGCGCATCGGCAAAGCCGACGTCGCCCTGGATGCTGGCCCGGCCGACACCCTCCACCTTCAGCGGCCCGCCGCCGAGCGCGCCGGCCGCGAGGAAATACGAAGCGGACGACGCGTCGCCCTCCACCATGATCGCGCCCGGCGACTGATAGCGCTGCCCAGCCGGCACGACGAACTGATGCCAGCCGTTGCGTTCAACCTTGATGCCGAAACGCTCCATCAACTTGATGGTGATCTCGATGTACGGCTTCGAGATCAATTCGCCGTCCACCTGCACGGTGCTCACACCGCTCTCGGTGCGCAACAGTGGCAGCGTCATGAGCAGCGACGTGAGGAACTGGCTCGACACATCGCCGCGCACGGTAATCGGCGCGTCGGCGTTGATCTGCCCCGGACGAATCCGCAGCGGCGGATAGCCTTCGTTCTCTTCATAGTCGACCTTGGCGCCGAGCTGGCGCAGCCCGTCGACCAGGTCGCCGATCGGCCGCTCGTGCATGCGCGGCACGCCGTGAATGCGGTAGTCGCCGCCATTGACCGCCAGCGCCGCCGTCAGCGGACGCACCGCCGTGCCGGCGTTGCCGAGAAACAGATCGGCCGTGCGCGCCGTGAACGCGCCGCGCGTGCCGGTCACGACGCAGGTGTCGCCGTCGCGCTTCAGACGCACACCGAGCTTTTCGAGCGCGTCGAGCATCACGCGGGTGTCGTCGGAGTCGAGCAGGTTCGTGATCGTCGTTTCGCCTTCGGCGAGCGCCGCGAGCAGCAACACCCGGTTCGAAATGCTCTTCGAGCCAGGCAGACGAACCGTGCCGGACGCGCGGGAAAACGGTCCGAGATCGAGGAATTCCATGATTGAGTCCAGTTTCCGGTTATTTCGACGCGTCACTATTGGCGACGCCGGCCGCGCGCTGTTCCTGCCATTCCGTGCGCGCCACGCGCGAGCGCGCGAATACGGCTTCGAGGGCGGCGCCATCAGCGGCTTCGATGGCCGCGCGCAAGCGCGCGAGCACTGCCGTGTAGGCGTCGAGTTCGTCGAGCAGCGCGACGCGATTGGCGACGCACACGTCGCGCCACATTTCCGGGCTCGACGCGGCAATTCGCGTGAAGTCGCGGAAACCGCCCGCCGCGAAGGAGAATTTCAGCGCGGCGTCGGGCGAATTGAGAATCTGCTCGACCAGCGCGAACGAGAGCACGTGCGGCAAATGGCTGACCGAGGCGAACACGCGGTCGTGCTGCTCGGGCGCCATGTTGCGCACGAGCGCGCCGGTGGCGCGCCACATCGCCGCGACACGCTCCACATTTGCCGGCGCATTTTCAGGCAGCGGACACAGCACGACATTGCGGCCGACATACAGGTCGGGCAAGGCTGCTTCCACGCCGCTCGCCTCGCGACCGGCAATCGGATGGCCAGGCACGAACTGGCCGATGCGCGCGCCAAGCGCCGCGCGGGCGGCGGCGACCACGTCTGACTTGGTGCTGCCGGCGTCGGTGACGATCGTGGCGTCTTCGAGAAACGGCGCGATGCGCTCGAGCAGCGGCTGCGTCTGCGCGACGGGCGCGGCCAGCAGCACGAAGTCGGCGCCGGATAGCGCTTCACGTAGCGAGGCGTCGTCGTTCAGCGCCGCCGAGCCGTCGATCACACCCAGTTCCAGAGCGCGCTCAGTCGACGCGGACGAACGCCCCACACCGATCACTTTGCGCGCGCCCTCGGTCTCGCCCCGCTCGCGCAACGCGCGCGCGAGCGATCCGCCGATCAGGCCGACACCGAAAATTACCAGCTTGTTAAAAGAAAACGCGGCCACGTCGGTCACAGAAAAAGCGCGCCTTTCATGCCGACGAGGCGCGCGGGTCAAGGATTACCGCTTACGCGGTGGCAAGCGTCTTTTCGAGCGCCGCGATGAATGCTTCGTTTTCTTCGGGCAGGCCGATCGTGATGCGCAGCCACTGCGGCAAACCGTAGTTGCCGACGGGACGCACGATCACGCCCTGCTTCAGCAATTCGAGGTTGACGCGGTTGCCGGCCGCGTCGTCGTTGCCGACACGCACCAGCACGAAATTGCCATCCGACGGCACATACTCCAGACCGAGCTTGTCGAACGCTTCAGTCAAACGGCGATAGCCTTGCGCGTTCAACGCCGCGCTCTTTTCCAGAAACGCCTTGTCGTTCAGCGCAGCGATCGCCGCGGCTTGCGCGAGCGTGTTCACATTGAACGGCTGACGCAAGCGATTCAGCAAATCGGTCAGCTCAGGTTGCGCGATCGCGAAACCCACGCGCAATCCGGCGAGGCCGAAGGCCTTCGAGAACGTGCGCGACACCAGCAGGTTCGGGTAGCGGCGCACCCACGCGATCGAGTCGTAGCGCTTCTCTTCCGGCAGATATTCCGTATACGCCTCGTCGAGCACGACGGCCACGTTGCGCGGCACCTTGTCGAGAAACGCCTCGAGCTTCGGGCCTTCGATGAACGTGCCGGTCGGGTTATTCGGATTGGCGACGAAAATCAGGCGCGTATCGTCGGTGATGGCCGCGAGCATCGCGTCGAGGTCGTGACCGTATTTGACAGCCGGCACGACGATCGCGCGCGCGCCTAGGCCCTGCGTGGCCAACGCGTAAACCGCGAACGAGTACTGTGCATAGACGATCGACTGGCCCTTTTCCACAAACGCATGCGCGGCGATTTCGAGGATGTCGTTGCTGCCGTTGCCGAGCGTGACCCAGTCGGCCGGCACGCCGTAGCGCTCGCTCAGCGCCGCCTTCAACTCGAACGCATTCGCGTCCGGGTAGCGGCCCAGTTCGCTCGCGGCCTGCGCCATGGCGCGCTGCGCCGACGCCGGCATGCCGAGGGGATTCTCGTTCGATGCGAGTTTCACGATGGTCGCTTCGTCCAGACCGAATTCGCGGGCCACTTCCGAAATCGGTTTGCCTGCGATGTAAGGCGCAATGGCGCGCACGTAGGAAGGACCGAAAGACGCTGTCATGAGAATCTCCGAACGACTATTAATAATTGAATGCGCGGCGGCCGCAGCGCGATGCCGCGAGTCGCCGCTTGAATGTCATCAACGGGCGCGCGGATACGAGCCCAGAATCTTCAGAAACGCTGCCTTCTCGCCGAGTTCGGTGAGCGCGGCGGCGACCGCCGGATCGTCGCGATGGCCTTCGACGTCGATGTAGAAGTAGTACTCCCACGTGCCGACGCGCGCCGGACGCGATTCGAAGCGGGTCATGGACACGCTGTGCCGCGCCAGCGGCTCCAGCAGCTTGACCATCGCGCCCGGTTCGTTCACCACCGACACGATCAGCGACGTCTGGTCATAACCGCTCGGGCCGGCCGGCTGCTTGCCGATCATCACGAAGCGCGTGCGGTTGTGCGGATCGTCCTGGATCAGCGCGTACGCCACTTGCAAGCCGTAATGGGTCGCCGCGCGATCGCCAGCGATCGCCGCCACGGTCGGATCTTCAGCGGCCATGCGCGCCGCTTCGGCATTGCTCGACACCGCCTGGCGCTCGAGATGCGGCGCGTTGGTCGACAGCCAGCGCTGGCACTGGGCGAGCGCCTGCGCGTGCGCGCACACGCGCGTCACGCCCGTGAGGCCACCGTTCAGCGTCAACAGATTGTGGTGGATCGGCAAAGCCAGTTCCCCGCCAATCGTGAGTTGCGTTTGCAGCAGCAGATCGAGCGTGCGCGACACCGCGCCTTCGGTCGAATTCTCGACCGGCACGACGCCGAATTCGGCGGCGCCGGCCTCGACCGAACGGAACACTTCGTCGATCGACGGACACGGCAGGCCTTCGATCGACTGACCGAAGTACTCATGCATCGCCTGTTCGCTGTAGGTGCCGACCGGGCCGAGATACGCGGCCTTGATGGTCTTCTCGAGCGCGCGGCTCGCGGCCATGATCTCGCGCCAGATCGCGCTGATATGCTCGCTCGCGAGCGGCCCTTCGCTCATGTCCTGCAGACGCGCGATCACCTGCTGCTCGCGCTCGGGCCGGAACACCGGCGCGTTGAAATGCTTCTTGACCTCGCCCACTTCGAGCGCCACCGCGGCGCGCTGGTTGAGAAGCGCGATCAACTGCGCGTCGAGTGCGTCGATGCGTTCGCGAAGGGGTTTGAGTCGGGTATTGAGTTCGTCGTCCATGCGTGAAAACGGTCCTGCCGGTAGCTGCTGCAAAAATGCGTGCTGGAAAGGATGCGCGCGCCCGCAAGCCAATGTGGCTCAGGCACTGCGCTGTTCGAATTCCTTCATGTATTCGACAAGCGCTTTGACGCCCTCGAGCGGGACGGCGTTATAAATCGACGCCCGCATGCCGCCGACGGACTTGTGGCCCTTTAGCTGCACCATTCCCCGCGCTTTCGCGCCGGCCAGGAAATCTTCGTTGCGCGACTCGTCGGCGAGGAAGAACGGTACGTTCATCCGCGAGCGCGAGCCACGTTCGACCTTGTTCAGATAGAAGCTGCTCGAGTCGATCGCGTCGTACAGCAACTTCGACTTCTCGAGATTACGCGCTTCCATCGCGGCAAGGCCGCCCTGCTTCTTCAACCACTTGAACACCAACCCGGCGATGTAGATCGCATAAGTGGGCGGCGTGTTGTACATCGAATTGTTCTCGGCGACGGTCTTCCATTCGAACGCCGACGGGCAAATCGACTGCGCGCGATCCAGCATGTCTTCGCGCACGACCACCACCGTCACGCCGGCCATGCCGATATTCTTCTGCGCGCCACCAAACAGCACGCCGTATTTGGCGATGTCCATGGGACGCGACAGGATGTGCGACGAGGCGTCGGCCACCAGCGGAATATCGCCGAGATCGGGAATCTCGAACGTCTCGACGCCGTGGATCGTCTCGTTCGTGCACAGATGCACGTAAGCCGGGTCGTCAGACAGTTGCCATTCGGAGCGCGCCGGCGCGCGGGTGAAGCCGTCGGCCGTCTGGCCGCTCGCCGCCAGATGCACGGTGCCGTACTTCTGCGCTTCGTTGAACGACTTCTGCGACCAGGAACCCGTCACCACGAAATCCGCGCGAGGCTTCGCGCCCATCAGATTCATCGGCACGATCGCGTTCTCGCCGAGACCACCGCCCTGCAGGAACAGGATGCGATGGCTGGCGGGCGCCTCGAGCAAGTCGCGCAGATCGACGAGCGCTTCCTCGTGGATCGACATGAACTCTTTCCCGCGATGGCTCATTTCCATCACGCTCATGCCGCTGCCCTGCCAGTCGAGCATTTCGTCGGCGGCTTGACGCAGCACTTCTTCGGGCATGGCCGCGGGGCCGGCGGAGAAATTAAAGACGCGCATCGTGAGATCCTGGAAGCAGGCGCAAAAAAGGAAAATCGCGCAAAGATCGCGAAGTTGGCGGCCGGGCGAACAACCACCGTGACGCTGACAACCCGATTTTGCCGACGCGATGTTCTGACGCGGGTTTCGGACCATTTCGCGCCGAAAAAGAAAATGGCCGTTTGCGCGTGTGCGCAAACGGCCATTATCGCATTGTCACCGCCAAGCCGCCAAACCCGGCGCGCCATCAGCCTACGAGGCGGGCCTGCCGGACGGTAGCTGGCGCGATGTCAGCGCAGCCTGTCGACCTTGGCTTTTACTTAGCCGGCTTGACCGAGGCGACTTCCTTGTCAGCCTGGTCACGCGTTGCCTTGATCGATTGCGGCATGTACTTTTGCATCAAGCCGTTCACGACGTCGCGGCCAACCTGGTCTTGCACCTGGATGAACTTGCGGCCGGTCGGGCTCTTGTAGAACGTCGTCAGATCCTTGATTTCCGACGTGCTGTAGTACTTCGCGTAAGCGTCGTACTGAGCTTGCATGGCGTCCTGACGGAAACTGTCCGTTGCGAACACCTGGCCTGCGCCGTCAACCAGCTTCGGCACTGCGTTCTTTTGCAGCGTCGGGACGGAAGCCTGCTTCTGCTTGTCCGTCATCGTCTTGTTTTCGCTCAGCGCGTCCGACAGGATTGCCGGAACCAGCTGCTTGGCTTGCATCTGGGCGCTGTTGCCGATCGCGCCGACGAGCTTCTGCGCGTCGATTGCGTCCAACAGGTCCTTGATTGCAGCCTGCTTGGCCGGATCAACCGGTGCCGCGGCAGCAGCCGGAGCCGCCGGAGCCTGGCTTTGAAGCGCTTGAGCCATGGCAAAGGTCGGCACGAGGGCAGCCAGCAACATCAGTTGTTTGAATCGTTTTTGCATCATTACTCCCTAATAGAAATGAACTTGAGCAGCAAGCCGCGCGGGACACGTATCGGCCCGACACGCCATTATTCCCGGCGCAGCTTTCAACTAATCACTGAGACTGTAAGACGCTGACGCAAATCAGGCCGCACCGCCCTCTTCGCCCCCGTTGTCACCTTCTGCGGGACCTTCGGCGTCGCCTTCAGCATCAGCTTCTGCTTCCGCCTCAGCAACCTGTTGCAGACCTGAAAGCTTGGTCCCTTCGTCAAGGCTGATGAGTGTAACACCTTGGGTTGCGCGTCCCATTTCACGGATTTCCGACACCCGCGTACGGATCAGCACGCCAGTATTGGTGATCAGCATGATCTGCGCTTCCTGATCCACCAGCGTGGCGGCGACGACCTTGCCGTTACGCTCCGACGTCTGGATCGCGATCATGCCCTTCGTACCGCGACCGTGACGGGTGTACTCGGTGATCGGCGTGCGCTTGCCAAAACCGTTCTCGGTTGCGGTGAGCACCGACTCCTGCTCGTCGCCGGCCACTAGGAGCGCGATCACGTTTTGCCCGTCTTCGAGCTGCATGCCGCGCACACCGCGCGCTTCACGGCCCATCGGACGCACGTCGTTCTCGTCGAAGCGAACCGCCTTGCCCGAATCCGAGAACAGCATGACGTCGTGCTGGCCATCCGTGATGGCGGCGCCGATCAGGTAGTCGCCCTCATCCAGACCGACCGCAATAATACCCTTGCGCAACACACGGCCAAAGGCTTCCAGCGGCGTCTTTTTTACGGTTCCTAACGCGGTGCCCATAAAGACGAATTTGTCAGCCGAAAATTCCTTCACCGGCAAGACAACCGTAATCTTCTCGCCGTCCTGAAGCGGGAAGATATTCACGATCGGACGGCCGCGCGAGTTCCGCGAACCTTGCGGCACTTCGTAAACCTTCACGCTGTAGACGCGGCCGCGATTCGAGAAGCACAGAATGTGATCGTGCGTGTTCGCGATGAACAGCGTGTCGATCCAGTCGTCTTCCTTCATTGCCGTGGCCTGCTTGCCGCGGCCACCCCGCTTCTGCGCACTATATTCGGACAGCGGCTGCGATTTCACGTAGCCGGCGTGCGACATGGTCACGACCATCTCTTGCGGCGTGATCAGATCTTCGGTGTTCAGTTCGGTGGCGTTCAGCTCGATCTTCGAGCGGCGCGCGTCGCCGAATTCGGCTTTGATCGAGGTCAGTTCGCCGACGATGATCGCCGTAATGCGTTCCGGCCGAGCCAAAATGTCCAGCAGGTCGGCGATTTGCGCCATGACTTCGCGGTACTCGCCGATGATCTTGTCCTGCTCCAGGCCAGTCAGTCGCTGCAGACGCATCTGCAGAATTTCCTGAGCCTGGGTGTCGGACAGACGGTAGAGGCCGTCAGTCTGCATACCGAACGATGGATTCAGCCCGTCAGGACGGTAGGCTTCGCGGCCACCCGCCGAGGCATTTTCCGTCTCGGCGCGCGCCAACATTTCGCGCACCAGCGACGAATCCCACGGACGCGCCATCAATTCCTGCTTGGCGATCGGCGGAGTCGGCGCGGCTTTGATGATCGCGATGAACTCGTCGATGTTGGCGAGCGCGACCGCCAAACCTTCGAGCACGTGGCCGCGTTCGCGCGCCTTGCGCAGTTCGTATACAGTGCGCCGCGTCAGCACTTCCCGGCGATGCGACAGGAAGCACGACAGCATTTCCTTCAGGTTCAGCAGCTTCGGCTGGCCGTCGACCAGCGCGACCATGTTCATGCCGAAGGTGTCCTGAAGCTGGGTCGCCTTATACAGATTGTTGAGAACGACTTCCGGCACTTCGCCGCGCTTGAGCTCGATCACGACGCGCATGCCGCTCTTGTCGGACTCATCGCGGATATCGGAAATGCCTTCGAGCTTCTTCTCGTTGACCAGTTCGGCGATGCGCTCCAGAAGTGAGCGCTTGTTCACCTGGTACGGCAATTCGTCGACGATGATCGCCATGCGCTGGCCGCGGTCGATTTCCTCGAAGTGCGTGAGCGCGCGCATCACCACGCGGCCACGGCCGGTGCGGTAGCCGTCGCGCACGCCGGCCACGCCGTAGATGATGCCGGCGGTCGGGAAGTCGGGCGCCGGAATGATCTCGATCAGTTCGTCGATCGTGGCTTCCGGGTTCTTGAGCAGATGCTGGCAGGCGTCGACAACCTCGTTGAGGTTGTGCGGCGGAATGTTGGTCGCCATGCCGACCGCGATGCCGGACGAGCCATTGATCAGCAGATTGGGAATGCGCGCCGGCAGGATGGCCGGTTCGTTTTCACTGCCGTCGTAGTTCGGCGTGAAGTCGACCGTTTCCTTGTCGATGTCGGCCAGCAGTTCGTGGCCGATCTTCGCCATGCGGATTTCGGTGTACCGCATTGCCGCGGCATTGTCGCCGTCGACCGAGCCGAAGTTGCCCTGACCGTCCACCAGCATGTAGCGCAGCGAAAAGTCTTGCGCCATCCGGACGATGGTGTCGTAAACAGCCGTGTCGCCGTGCGGGTGGTACTTACCGATGACGTCGCCGACAATACGCGCCGACTTCTTGTACGCCCGGTTCCAGTCGTTGTTCAGTTCGTGCATCGCGTACAGCACGCGCCGGTGCACCGGCTTCAGGCCATCGCGAACATCGGGAAGCGCACGCCCTACGATCACGCTCATCGCGTAATCGAGATACGAACGGCGCATTTCCTCCTCTAGGGAGATTGGCAGAGTCTCTTTGGCGAATTGATCCATTATCCGTATCTTTTACGTGCCAAGACGACGGCTTAACTTCACTTCGCCGCGCCTTCGCGTAAGCATTGCAGGCGCAACGCATCACGCGATTCTAACATGCCGCGAATCCGCTCCCGACGAACCTACGTATACCTATTAGTGGAACGCACGCGAAGCGTTCCTGGGCGCCCATTTTTGAGCCGGGTCAGGCTCGATTCGTGCGTGGGGCAATTCGCCGCTCAGCCATGACTGGCGGAGCCTCCAGGGAATTGCTTTTGTTGCGCATGCACCACAATTGGAGGGCGATTCGATCGGGGGCAGATTTTTTTATCGTTGGAAGGGAACGATATGGCAAAATGCCAACGCACAAAGAGTTAGACACTGCTCGAAGTCTACACAGCACGTTTTTTGTTCTACACCGATGTTATACTTCGAGCAATGTATGACTTGTCTTCGTCAACAGGCTCGCAGTAAACCTGCGGTAATCTCAATTTCGAGAGGAGAAATATGAATAAACTTTCAAAGCTCGCGTTCATTGCAGCTACCGCGGTTATGGCTGCATCCGCCATGGCACAGTCGGTGCCGGCGTCGCGACAAGCTACGAACGACAACTGGGTGAATGGTACCGGCGAATACGTGTGGATGAACGGCACGAACGAGCTGTGCTGGCGCGATGCATTCTGGACGCCGGCAACGGCCAACGCAAAGTGCGATGGCGCTCTGGTTGCTCAAGCTCCGACTCCGCCGGCTCCGGTCGCACCTGCACCGGCTATTACGAGCCAGAAGATTACGTATCAAGCTGACGCACTGTTCGACTTTGACAAGGCAATCCTGAAGCCGGCTGGCAAGGAAAAGCTGGACGATCTGGCATCGAAGATCGGCGCGCTGAACCTGGAAGTCGTCGTCGCAACGGGTTACACGGACCGTATCGGTTCGGACAAGTACAACGACCGTCTGTCGCTGCGCCGTGCTCAAGCTGTGAAGGCATACCTCGTCAGCAAGGGCATCGAATCCAACCGTATCTATACGGAAGGCAAGGGCAAGCGCAACCCGGTCACGACCGGTTGCAACCAGAAGAACCACAAGCAACTCATCGCCTGCCTCGCACCGGATCGTCGCGTGGAAGTCGAAGTTGTCGGTACTTCGAAGCAGTAAGCAACAAATTACCGCAGTATCAAAGCCCCGCTTCGGCGGGGCTTTTTTTATGTCCGACCACGGCGTGATGCCGCGCGCCTCCACCAGCCGGACCTCGAGCGGGGGCATTTTGCCGCTCCGTCCCTCGACCTATATACTCAGGGTTTATCCTCGAGCGCCCGCTCACCGCTCTCTTCGAGGCAGCTTCCGCCATGACCAACGCCGATCCCCACGAACTGCAGAAATTTAGCGACCTTGCGCATCGTTGGTGGGACCCGAACGCCGAATTCAAGCCGTTACACGAGCTCAATCCGATTCGCCTGAACTGGATCGACACGCACGCGCATCTCGCGGGCAAGACCGTGCTGGATATCGGCTGCGGTGGCGGCATTCTGTCCGAGTCGATGGCTAGCCTGGGTGCGCACGTGAAGGGCATTGACTTGTCGACCCAGGCTTTGGGCGTGGCCGATCTTCACAGCCTTGAAAGTGGTGTAACAGTCGATTACGAAGAAATCGCCGCCGAGGCGCTCGCTGCCCGCGAGCCGGGCACGTACGACGTCGTGACCTGCATGGAAATGCTGGAGCACGTGCCGCGGCCCGCTGCCATAGTCGAGGCGTGCAAGACGCTGGTGAAACCCGGCGGCTGGGTGTTCTTTTCCACGCTGAACCGCAACGTGAAGTCGTACCTGTTCGCCGTGATCGGCGCCGAATACATCGCGCGAATGCTGCCCAAGGGCACGCACGACTACGCGCGCTTCATTCGCCCGTCGGAATTGGCGAGCTTCGTGCGCGCCGCCGAACTGCGCACGGCCGATATCAAAGGCATCGTCTATAACCCGCTCAGCAAGCATTTCACGCTGTCCGCCGACACGAGCGTGAACTACATGCTCGCCTGCCGACGCGACGTCTGATCCGCCCCGACCTGCCGGACCTATCGAATCAATGAGCGATCCCACGCCCCTGCCCCAACGCGAAGACAACGAAGACGCACTCGGTCTTTGCCAAGCCGTCCTGTTCGACCTCGACGGCACGCTAGCCGACACGGCGCCCGATCTCGCGGCCGCCGTCAACAAGATGCGCCACGATCGCGGGCTGGAGATGGTGCCGCTCGAAGATCTGCGCCCGCTTGCGTCCGCGGGCGCGCGCGGGCTGATCGGCGGTGCGTTCGGGATCGGCCCCGATAGTCACGAGTTCGCGTCGATGCGCGAGGAGTTCCTCGCCAACTATGAAGCGGACCTGTGCATCGAGACCACGCTGTTTCCCGGCATTCAGGAAATACTCGACGAACTCGACGCACGCGGCGTGCGCTGGGGCATCGTCACGAACAAGGTCGCGCGGCTCACCGAGCCGCTGGTCGCGCAACTCGGCCTCGAGGAGCGCGCCGGTTGTGTCGTGAGCGGCGACACGACGCCGCATTCGAAACCGCATCCGGCGCCGTTGCTGCACGCCGCGCGCGAGCTGGACGTGGTGCCGGAGCGCATCGTCTACGTCGGCGACGATCTGCGCGATGTGCAGGCGGGTTTCGCCGCCGGCATGAAGACGGTCGCGGCGGCGTACGGCTACTGCGGCAACGATATTCCGCCGACCCAATGGCACGCGCAACACGTCGTCCAATCGCCGGCTGAATTGCACAGGCTGCTGCGCGACCTCGGCTGAAACGCAGGCGGCGGGCAAAGCAGAGCCGCTGCGCCGGCAGCGCCGATCAGTCAGGACGTGACCGTCAATCTATTGTAAAATCAACGCTTGGCTCAGAAACTTGAGCAACGAACCGCGGGGGCGACCTGGTTTCGACAGGGGTTGCGAAGCGGCTAGGGCATGTCGAGGACCCGTCACCTCGTTAATCAATGGGAAAAACGTAACTGCAAACGACGATACGTTCGCACTGGCAGCCTAAGGGCCGCCGTCCTCTGCCTAGTTCACTGACGGGCTAGTGTCGCAAGACCGGTAGCAATACCGACAGAGGTCATATACGTCAGTTAAGCCTTGGCGGTGTCACGACGTCCGGGTCGAAAACCTAGTGAATCGCCGTAGTGCAGCGTGTTCGTCCGCGTCGCTACGGTTAAATCAAATGACAGAACTAAACATGTAGAACTGGTCGTAGAGTGCTTCTGGACGCGGGTTCGATTCCCGCCGCCTCCACCAGAACACGTTTCACGCTGCAGCATCAAGTCTCACCGGAAACCCGTAAGCGGCCTGCTGCTTGCGGGTTTTTTCTTATTCCCCGCGTCCTTCCCGCTGCGCTCTTTCCCGCACTATCCTTTTCTTATCTCATCCCCGGGCTGTTCCCTGACGGACCCTAACCCGATCCTCTCGCGAAGCAGTGATTGGAATAAAGGCATCCGCTCAGTCGTTTGATCCTCACGCGCACGCACGCTGTGCCTCGCGTGAGACCAACACTAAAATCAGGAGCCGACATCATGCGCAAGACTCTCTTCTGCCTCGCCCTCCTCGCACTGCAACAAAGCGCTTTCGCCGAAGCACCGAAAATCGTCGACGGGCGCTTCGTCACTGCAGACGGCATGACGCTCTATACCTTCGACAAGGACACCACACCCGGCGTGAGCGCCTGCACCGGCGGCTGCATGAACTATTGGCCCGCGGCCACGGCTAGTGCGTCGGACAAACCGTCCGGCGACTGGACCTTGATCAATGGCGCCGACGGCAAGCAGCAATGGGCGTACAAGGGCCACCCGCTGTATCGCTACGCAGCGGACAAACAGGCGGGAGACATGAAGGGAGAAGGCTTCAAGGACATGTGGCATACGGCCAAGCCTTAAGCGCCACGCGCAAGGCAACAATGCCAAGCTGAACCTGAGAGCCAAAAGGAAGACGCCGGCAGAACGCCGGCGTCGCACCCACAACGGACCCGTGCGTCCGCTTATTCGTCTTTAGGGCACTGCAGATTGCAGCCATTCGGATCGCCCATATCGCCTCGCTTGCGCATGGCCGATTTTTTGCCGGTCTGGTATTTGTCCGTGGGCGCCGACGCCGCAAACGGCATTTGCGGATGCTCGGCAAGACGGAACTGATCTTGCAGAATGCCGCCCGGAACACCCGGCGAATTCTGTGCGAAAGCAACTGACGCGGTGGCGAGGAGCACACCAGCGGTCGCAACGGCAGCACATGCGTGAAGAATGACTTTCATATCGATCGGCGCGACGTAACGCGCGGTTAAGGCGGAAGCGGAAGCTTAGAGAGTATCCCAAACGGACGCCATACGCAGCGCCAAACACAGCCTGATGTTTACCGCGGCTTACGCCACCGCTTCGCCCAAGCCCTCTTCCAGATCGACCACCTTGCCGCAGTCCTGCGGGTCATAGCCTTCGAGCTGATCGACGTTATGGCGAAACGCGCTGCCGCGTAGCAATTCGAGCACCGTCGCGAGCGGCGCACGTTCGAGGCGCGCGCGGTCGCAGGCAAAGTAATAGTCTTCGTCGACGACCGGAATGAAGTCCAGACCGAAGTGATGCGCCGCGGGCTCCACGCCGAAACCCACATCCGCCATGCCGCTCGCGACGAACGCCGCAATCGCCGAATGCGTGAGTTCGGCCGACGCATATCCATTGACGCGATCTGGATCGACTCCGACTTTCCGTAGCGCGAGATCGAGCAACATGCGCGTGCCGGAGCCCGGCTGTCGATTCACGAAGCGGATATCGTCGCGTGCGAGATCGCCGAGGCCGGCGATTCCCTTCGGATTGCCCTTGCCGAGAAAGAGTCCTTGCTTGCGTCGCGTGAGATGCACGAGCACGTGACGCTGCGGATCGAGCCAGCGCCGATACGCATCCGCGCACGCCGCGCGAAACTCGCCGAGCGGCAAATGGAAGCCGGCCAGATCGCATTCGCCGCGCGCGAGCGCGCTGACGGCGTCCGCGCTGTCGCGATACTTGATGTCGACCGGCAGATCGTTGGCGACCAACGCCGTCACGAGCGCGGCCACCGCATAACCGTGCGACGCGAAGATGCGCACGTCGTCGGCGGGCGGTGCCAGCCAGCGGTTCAGATCGCTCGCCACTTCGCTGGCGAGTGCCTGCATGTTGCCGTCGAGCCGCTCACCGCACAGACGCTGCGCACGCAATACCGCTTGCCCGAGTTCGGAGAGCACCGAGCCGCGGCCACGCTCCTTCGCGATCAGCGGACCGCCCAAACGCTCTTCGATGCTGCGCAGTAAACCCCATGCGTGACGGTAGGACAAACCCTTAAGCGTCGCCGCCTGCGCGATGCTGCCGGATTCATCCACCAGCGCGAGCAGCGGCACCACGTCCGACAGGCTTGCCTCGCGGCCGTCCGGACCCTTCACCACCAGCTGTGCCTGACACTCGATTCTGATCATATATGTTGAACTCTTTCCTATTGCATCGGCTGAATCGCCCGCCTATTGTTCGGCTATCCCATACTGAATAAACGAAGCATAAGTGCACGCATTATGAATAACAAGTGCATATATGACTTTGGAGGAGCCCCCACTTGGACGATTCCATCGCCATCGCGCCGGATCAACTCGTACAGCGTCACGCGCAGCCGGGCGTGTCGTTGCTAGCGGTCTTGCACGCGATTCAGGACGAAGTCGGTTACGTGCCGCCCGCCGCGGTCGCACCGCTAGCGCGTGCCATGAACCTGTCGCGCGCGGAAGTGCACGGCGTCATCACCTACTACCACCACTTCCGCACGCAACCGGCCGCGCCCGTCACGGTGCAACTGTGCCGCGCGGAAGCCTGCCGCAGCATGGGCACCGAAGCACTCGCGCAGCATATCGAGGCGCACACCGGCTGCCGCTTCGACGGCGAACACCAGCACGGCGCGACAGTCGAACTAGAATCGGTGTATTGCCTCGGCCAATGTGCGCTGTCGCCGGCGCTGATGCTCAACGGCACCTTGCACGCCCGAGTCACGCCGCAAAAATTCGACGCGATCTTCGCGGCCGCCAGCAAGTGCGTGGAGGTGACGGCATGACGCGCATCTACGTTCCCCGTGATTCGTCGGCTTTGGCGCTCGGCGCTGACGCGCTCGCTCAGGCGATCGAAGCCGAAGCCGCACGCCGCGGCCTCGAAGTCGAACTGGTTCGCAACGGTTCGCGCGGCCTGCTGTGGCTCGAACCGCTCGTCGAAGTGCAAACGCCTGAAGGCCGCATCGGCTACGCGAACATCGAAGCCGGCGACGTCGCCGCGTTGTTCGACGCCGGCTTCGTCGAAGGCGGCGCGCATGCACGGCGCGTCGGCGTGGTCGACGACATTCCGTATCTGAAGAAGCAGCAGCGCCTGACCTTCGCGCGCATCGGCATCACGGATCCGCTTTCCATCGACGATTACGTCGCCCACGGCGGCCTCGAAGGCTTGCGCAAGGCTTTGCAAACCGACGGCGACGCCGCCTGTGAAGCCTTGATCGAATCCGGCCTGCGCGGACGTGGCGGCGCGGCCTTTCCGGCCGGCATCAAATGGCGCACGGTGCGCGGCGCCAAGGCGGCGCAGAAATACATCGTCTGCAACGCGGACGAAGGCGATTCCGGCACTTTCTCCGATCGCCTCGTGATGGAAAGCGATCCGTACGTGCTGATCGAAGGGATGATCATCGCGGGTGTCGTGACGGGCGCGACGGTCGGCCATATCTATGTGCGCAGCGAGTATCCGCATTCGATCGCAACGCTCGAAGCGGCGATCGCGAAGGCACGCGCCGCCGGCTGGCTCGGCGACAGCGTGCTCTCGACAACGCATCGCTTCGAACTGTTCGTCGCCAAAGGCGCCGGCGCCTATGTGTGCGGCGAGGAAACGGCGCTGCTCGAATCGCTCGAAGGCAAGCGCGGCATCGTGCGCGCCAAGCCGCCAGTGCCGGCGCTCGTCGGCCTGTACGGCCAGCCGACCGTGATCAATAACGTCATCACGCTCGCCACGGTGCCGATCATCTTCGCGCGCGGCGCGGCGTTCTACAAAGACTTCGGCATGGGCCGCTCGCGCGGCACGCTGCCGTTCCAGCTCGCGGGCAATGTGAAGCAAGGCGGCCTGGTCGAACTCGCGTTCGGCGTCACGCTGCGCGAATTGCTCTACGACTATGGCGGCGGCACGGCGAGCGGCCGGCCGGCGCGCGCGGTGCAAGTGGGCGGCCCGCTCGGCACGTATCTGCCGGAAAGCCAGTGGGACATTCCGATGGACTACGAGGCGTATGCGGCAGTCGGCGCGGTGGTAGGTCACGGCGGCCTCGTCGTGCATGACGACACCTCGAATCTCGCCGAACTCGCGCAGTACGCCATGCACTTTTGCGCGCTCGAATCGTGCGGCAAATGCACGCCGTGCCGGATCGGCTCGACGCGCGGCGTCGAAGTGATCGGCCGGATTCGCAACGGCGATACGTCCACACGCCAGGTGCAGTTGCTGCGCGATCTGTGCGACACGATGGTGTCCGGTTCGCTCTGCGCGATGGGCGGCATGACGCCGTTCCCGGTGCTGTCCGCGCTCGATCATTTCCCCGAAGACTTCGGTCTCGCCAACGTGTCTCATCACGCGCCGAAAGCGGCCTGACCCAGGAGCCAAACCATGTCCGACCTGCTCAACTCCCCTGCCGGCGGCTGCGGCTCAGGCAACTGCGCATGCAAGTCGCAGGCGCAGCAGCGCGCCACCCGATCGTTTTTCGACGACACCGATTTCGGCACGCCCGCGCGGCATGCCGATGTCGACGTCACGCTGGAAATCGACGGCCAATCCGTCACTGTTCCGGCCGGCACCTCGGTGATGCGCGCCGCCGTCGAAGCGGGCGTCAACGTGCCGAAGCTTTGCGCGACCGATTCGCTGGAACCGTTCGGCTCGTGCCGTTTGTGTCTCGTGGAAATCGAAGGCAAGCGCGGCTATCCCGCCTCGTGCACGACGCCGGTCGAAGCCGGCATGAAGGTCCGCACGCAAACGGATCGTCTGCAGTCGCTGCGCCGCAATGTGATGGAGTTGTACATCTCCGATCACCCGCTCGACTGTCTCACCTGCCCCGCCAATGGCGACTGCGAACTGCAGGACATGGCGGGCGTCACGGGCTTGCGCGAAGTGCGCTACGGCTTTGACGGCGCGAATCACCTGAAGGACAAGAAAGACGAGTCGAACCCGTACTTCACCTACGACCCGTCGAAGTGCATCGTCTGCAATCGCTGCGTGCGCGCGTGCGAAGAAACGCAAGGCACCTTCGCGCTGACCATCACCGGGCGCGGTTTCGAATCGCGCGTGGCGGCCAGCGAAAACGTGCCGTTCATGGAATCGGAATGCGTGTCGTGCGGCGCGTGTGTGGCCGCGTGCCCGACCGCGACCTTGCAGGAAAAGACCGTCATCATGCTCGGCCAGGCCGAGCATTCGGTCGTCACAACGTGCGCGTATTGCGGCGTCGGCTGCTCGTTCAAGGCTGAGATGAAGGGCAACGAGGTCGTGCGCATGGTGCCGCACAAGAATGGCCAAGCCAATGAAGGCCACGCCTGCGTGAAGGGCCGCTTCGCCTGGGGCTACGCGACGCACAAGGACCGCATCACCAAGCCGATGATCCGCGCGAAGATCACCGATCCGTGGCGCGAAGTCAGCTGGGAAGAAGCGCTCACGTATGCGGCGTCGGAATTCCGCCGCATTCAGGCGAAACACGGCCGCGATTCGATCGGCGGCATCACGTCGTCGCGTTGCACGAATGAAGAAACGTATCTGGTGCAAAAGCTCGTGCGCGCCGCGTTCGGCAACAACAACGTCGACACCTGCGCGCGTGTTTGCCACTCGCCGACCGGCTATGGATTGAAGACCACGCTCGGCGAATCGGCGGGCACGCAGACGTTCGCCTCCGTCGATAAAGCCGACGTGATCATGGTGATCGGCGCGAATCCGACCGACGGCCACCCGGTGTTCGGCTCGCGTCTGAAGCGCCGCGTGCGTGAAGGCGCGAAGCTGATCGTCGTGGATCCGCGCCGCATCGATATCGTCGATACGCCGCACGTGAAGGCCTCGCATCATCTGCAATTGCTGCCGGGTACCAACGTGGCCGTCGTGAACGCGCTGGCGCATGTGATCGTCACGGAAGGCCTCGTCAACGAAGCGTTCGTCGCCGAGCGCTGCGAAACCCGCGCGTTCGAGCAATGGCGCGATTTCGTCGCGCTGCCCGAGAACGCGCCGGAGGCGACCGAAGCAGTGACAGGCGTGCCGGCTCAATTCGTGCGCGAAGCCGCCCGCATCTATGCGACCGGCGGCAACGCCGCAATCTACTACGGTCTCGGCGTCACCGAACACGCGCAAGGCTCGACGATGGTGATGGGCATCGCCAACCTCGCGATGGCGACGGGCAACATCGGCCGCGAAGGCGTGGGCGTGAATCCGCTGCGCGGCCAGAACAACGTGCAGGGTTCGTGCGACATGGGCTCGTTCCCGCACGAACTGCCGGGCTATCGCCACATCAGCGACACGGTCACGCGCACGCTGTTCGAAGAAGCCTGGAATGTCACGCTGCAACCGGAGCCGGGCCTGCGCATTCCGAACATGTTCGACGCCGCCGTGCATGGCACCTTCAAGGGTCTGTACTGCCAGGGCGAAGACATCGTGCAGTCGGATCCGAATACGCATCACGTGTCGGCCGCGCTGTCGTCGATGGAATGCATCGTCGTGCAGGACATTTTCCTGAACGAGACCGCCAAGTATGCGCACGTGCTGCTGCCCGGTTCGTCGTTCCTCGAAAAGGACGGCACGTTCACCAACGCGGAGCGCCGCATCTCGCGCGTGCGCAAGGTCATGCCGCCGGTGCCGGGTTACGCCGACTGGGAAGTCACGGTGCTGCTCGCGCGCGCGCTCGGCTATGAAATGGACTACACGCATCCGTCGCAGATCATGGACGAGATCGCGCGTCTCACGCCGACCTTCCACGGCGTCTCGTACAAGAAGCTCGACGAGCTGGGCAGCATCCAGTGGCCGTGCAACGAAGAGGCGCCGGACGGCACGCCGACCATGCACATCGACACGTTCGTGCGCGGCAAGGGCAAGTTCGTGATTACGAAGTTCATCGCGACGCCCGAGAAAGTCACGCGCAAATTCCCGATGCTGCTCACCACGGGCCGCATCCTGTCGCAATACAACGTGGGCGCGCAAACGCGCCGCACGGAGAATTCGCGCTGGCACGACGAAGACCGGCTGGAAATTCATCCGCACGATGCCGAAGAGCGCGGCATCAAGACCGACGACTGGGTCGGCATCGAATCGCGCGCGGGGCAAACCGTGTTGCGCGCGAAGGTGACCGAGCGCATGCAGCCGGGCGTCGTCTATACGACGTTCCACTTCCCCGAATCGGGCGCGAACGTGATCACCACCGATAGCTCGGATTGGGCGACCAACTGTCCGGAGTACAAAGTGACCGCGGTGCAGGTGATGCCGGTCGAACAGCCGTCGCAATGGCAGAAAGACTATTCGCGTTTCAACACCGAACAGCTCGATCTGCTGAAGCAGCGCGAGCTGGCCAACGCGACATCGGGCAAGTGAGGTCAGGCATGGACAATCAGAACCTGATCGACATGGCCAATCGGATCGGCGATTTTTTCGATTCGATGCCCGACCGCGAGGAAGCGCTCGCCGGCATTGCCGACCATATCCGCCGTTTCTGGGAGCCACGCATGCGGCGCGCGTTGCTGGCGGCGCTCGATGAGCCGGATGCGAGCGGTATTGAGATGTCGGGCATCGTCGAGGAAGCGCTCATCAAACATCGCGAGCAGCTGACACCGGCCGCGCCTACGACGGTGTGAGCGGGGGCAGCGCTCACGCGCTTGCGCAATCGATACTCGGGCGGCCCGCGTCACAGGGCCGCCTGCTCCGGTATCTCGCCACTTACCGTGAACCAGGCTTCGCAATGCCGCAACAGGCCGTGCAGATCGGAGCCGGTGCGTCCGCGCGCGCTGATATAGCCGTCGGGCCGCACCAGATAGAACGACGGCCGCGTGCGGCCATACGATTCGGAGAGCGCCGGGCCGCCATCGCCGGTGGTATCCGTGATGCGCCAGATGCGCACCGCACCCGGCAGCAATCGCTCGACTTCCGCCGCCACGCGTTCCATTTCCGCGTCCGGCGGCGGCGCATGCTTCGCCGCGGGATCGAGCGGCTTTTCGTCGACGGGCAGCGGCGGCACGAGCAGGAATAGCGAGAAGAACGCCGGATCGTGCAGATCGAAAATGCAGCCGACGCCGGGCGCGCGGCCAAGCGGTCCGTCCACCACATGCACCAGCGCGTCGGGCGCACGTTCGCCGGCACGCGGTCCGCCGTCGAGCACACGTTCGAGCGTCAGCGGACTGCGCCGGTACTGGATCGACAGTTCGCTGATAGTGGCGCGTGCGGCGTCGCGCAGTGGACCCAGCGCGGCGAGGACCGGCATCACGCGTTCGCGCAGCAGCTTGAGCGGTCCGTGATCGGCCTCGGCCATATGCGTGATGAAGCCGGTCTGCCGCAGCACGTCACGTTCGATCGGATGACGTTCAAGGTAATAGGTATCGAGCAGGCGATCGGGCGCCGCGCTCTTCAAGACCCGCGCCAGCTTCCAGCCGAGGTTGAACGCTTCCTGAATGCCGGTGTTCATACCTTGTGCGCCGGCCGGGCTGTGCACATGCGCGGCGTCGCCTGCAAGAAAAATTCGGCCGACACGCAACCGGTCCACCATGCGGTTATTCACATGGAAATACGAGGACCACGCCAGATCCGACACGTCGACCCGCTCGCGCACGCGCCTCGCGATCAGCGCCTTGCACTCCTCGAGCGACGGCGCCGGCACCTTGTTCAGCGGCGGTTCGCCCAGCACGGCGGGCGTCGCGGACGGCGCGACGGCGGCAGGCTCGACGGCATGATCCGCGATCAGACGATGCCGGCCGTGGCCCATCGGAAACAGCGCCACCAGTCCTTCGCCTGACGCGAAGATGTGAAACTCGTCTTCGGGCCAATCGGTTTCGGCGTGCAGATCGGCGAGCAGGAAAGTCTGCTCGAAGGTCTTGCCTTCGAAGCTCAGACCCAGCCGGTGACGGATCGTGCTGTGCGCACCGTCCGCGGCGATCACGTACGACGGACGCATCGTCTCCGTGTGGCCGTCCGCGCGGCGCAACGTCGCCTGAATGCTGGCGGAGCCTTGCGCGAACATCGTCAGCTCGACACCGCGCTCGACCGTTACGCCGAGCGTCGCGAGATGTTCCGTCAGCAACCGCTCCGTCACGGACTGGTCGAGAAACAGCAGATACGGATAGCGCGTGTGAAGCGGATCGAAATCGAGTTGCGCGAGACGCATGCCGTTCGAAAACAGATTGGCAATGCGCGCGCGATGGCCGAGTTCGAGAAACGGTTCGACCAGCCGATGCTGCTCGAGCAACTCGAGCGTGCGCGCCTGGATGCCGATGGCCCGCGAATACGGGTTCGGTTGCATGGCTTTGTCGATCAGACGCACGGGGATGTGGGCACGCGCCAGACTCATCGCCGCGGCGAGCCCCGTGGGCCCCGCCCCGACGATCAGCACCGGCGGCACATCGTTTGCGGCAGCGTCCATGCGGAACTCCGGAAACAACAATGCGTTCTAGTGTACGCCCGGAGGAAGTCGCCTTGGAACGCCGCCAGCAATGGGCTGACGGTGCGCTGCATCAATCACGCGATTGGCCTGGGCTCGCTGTGAACTTGCTGCGCGTGCCAGTTTGCCTCAACGCGCGTGCGGCGCATGATCCATTGCGCACCGGTGCTGCGTGGTGCCAAGGTCGACTTGCAGCGTCGCGTGCTGCATCGAAAAGCGTTCGCGCAGCATGACGACGATGCCGTCTAGCGACTCGTCGCCGGGGTGGCCGGCCGGCATCACCAGATGCGCGCTGAGCGCATTGCCGGTGGTCGACAGGGCCCACACGTGCAGATCATGCACATCGACGACGCCGGGCTGCCCCGCCAGATAGTCGCGGATGCTTTGCAGATCGACGCCGGGCGGCACGGCGTCGAGCGCGAGGCGCACCGAATCGCGTAACAGCCCCCACGTGCCGACCACCACGACCGCCACCACCAGCAGGCTCATCACCGGGTCGAGCCACGTCCAGTTGGTGTAGAGAATCACGAGGCCGCTCACCGCAACCGCCGCCGAGATGCCGGCATCCGCCGCCATATGCAGGAAGGCACCGCGAATGTTCAGGTCTTCTTTCTGCCCGCGCATGAAGAGCCACGCGGAAATCCCGTTGACCACCACGCCGACCGTCGCGACGACGAACACCGCGAGCCCTGCCACCGGCGCCGGATTCATCAGCCGCCCGATGGCTTCGGCGACGATCACGCCGCACGCGAACAGCAACAGCCCCGCATTGACGAGCGAGGCGAGGATCGACGAGCTGCCATAACCGAACGTGTAGCGCGCCGACGGACGACGCGTGGCGAGCCAGGCGGCGCCCCAGGCGAGCAGCAGGCCGAGGACGTCGGAGAGGTTGTGGCCGGCGTCGGCGAGCAGCGCGGTGGAATGGGCGAGCACGCCGTAGACGGCTTGGGCCACCACGATGGCGATGTTCAACACGACGGCGAGCGCGAACGCGCGGCCGTGGCCCGCGACGGGGGCGTGGGCGTGGTGGTGGCCGGCGTGGCCGTGACTATGACTGTGGGTGTGACCGTGGGCATGTGCATGGCCGACGTGGCCATGCCCTTCGTGGTCGTGCTCGTTTTTCTTCATGACGCGTCCAGAGATTCATCGCCGGCCGGTTCGGCCACGTGTTCGAGCATGCCCGCCAGCATCGCGCTGATATGGCGGTCGGCGGCGACGTAGAAGACCTGCTTGCCCTGCCGCTCCGCGCGCACGATCCGCGCCGCGCGAAGCAGCCGCAAGTGATGGCTCACCAGCGACGGCGACAAACCCAGCGCCTGGGCAATCGCCCCGACAGCGCGCCGCTCGTCCAGGCACGCCAGCACGATGCGTAGGCGCGTCGGGTCGCCGAGCAGGCGAAACAGGTCGGCCAGCGGCACGATCGTGTCGACCGAGCGATCGTCAAAGCTGGCAAACGAAGTGGTGGAAGTGGCGGACGCGAGTGAAGAAGCCATGACAGGTGGCGTTGCGGCAGTACATATGAACATGTATTCATATGTTATAGATATTGAGACAACCGGTCAAATCGGAGTGCGGTCCGGCGAGTGTGGGAAAATGCGGCCTCTGCCTCACCCGAATGCCATCCCCCGTCATGCAACCTGTATTTGACCGCGCTTTCGCGGCGCATCGTGACGGCCGCCTCGACGACGCCGAACGCGGCTACCGCGCGACGCTCGACGGCAATCCCGCGCACGTCGATGCGTTGCACCTGCTGGGCGTCCTGCGCCACCAGCAGGGCCAGCACGCCGAAGCCGCCGAGCTCGTGCGGCGCGCGGTGAACCTGCGCCCGGAAGACGCCGCGCTGCAACTGAACCTGGGCAACGCGCTGAAGGCGCTGGGCCAGATCGACGGCGCCATCGAACAGTTCCGCAATGCGCTGACGCTCGCGCCATCGTTTCCGATGGCGCACTACAACCTGGGCAATGCATACGCCGCCGCGGGCCGTCATGAAGACGCCGCCGACGCGTTCGAAAAGTCGTTGCGCCTGCAACCGAACGACGCTTCGTCGCATAACAACCTCGGCAACGCGCTGCACGCGCTCGGACGCCACACGGAAGCCATCGCCGCGTTCCGGCGCACGCTCGAATTGCGTCCCGGTCATGCCGGCGCGCTCAATAACATGGGCATGTCGCTGAACGCGCTCGGTCGCGCGGAAGAGGCGGTGCCGTGTTTCGAGACGGCGTTGGCGGCGGAGCCGCGCTTCGTCGCCGCGCACTTCAATCTGGCCAACACGTTCGACGCCACCGGCCGCCATGCCGACGCGGTCGCATCGTTCAGGGCGGCGCTGACCTTGCAGCCGAACCTGCCGCCAGCCATCTTCGGCATGGGTAACGCGCTCGCGGCAATGGGACGCCACGCCGAGGCGCTGCCGTATCTCGAACGCGCCGTCGGTCTCGATCCGCAATTCGCGCTCGCGTGGCTGAGTCTGGGCACCGCGCACCAGGCCCTGGGTGCGCATAGCCCGGCCGTGCGCGCTTTCGATCAGGCGCTGCGTCTGCGCCCCGAGCTCGCCTCCGCGCACATGAACCGCGCGCTCGCGTGGCTCGCGTTGCGCGACTTCCCACGCGGGCTGCCGGAGTACGAATGGCGTCTGCAAACCATGGCACAGCCGGTGATCCAGACGCTGCCGCGCTGGCACGGCGAGCCGATCGCGCAACGTACGCTGCTGGTCCATGCCGAGCAAGGTTTCGGCGACACGCTGCAATTCGTGCGCTTCGTCCCCCTCGTCGCGCAGCGCGCGGCGCGCGTCGTGCTCGAAGTGCAGCCGCAGCTGCTGCCCTTGCTGACCCCTGCCGCGCAAGCCTGGCGCGTGACGCTGATCGCCCAGGGCGCGCCGCGCCCCGCCGCCGATCTGCAATGCCCGCTGCTGAGCCTGCCGCTCGCACTCGGCACGACCTTCGACACCATTCCGGAGCGCACGCCCTACCTCAGCGTGCCGAGCGCCTATGGCCGCAAATGGCGCGGCTCGCTCGGCGGCCAGGCGAAGCGCAAGATCGGCATTGCGTGGTCGGGACGCATCCAGCAAAACGAAACGCGTTCGATGCCGCTCGCCGCGCTCGATCCGCTGTTCGCACTCGAAGGCATCGACTGGATCGTGCTGCAGCCCGCCTTGAGCGCCGACGAACGCGCGGCGCTCGACGCGCATCCGCGCGCGGCGTCGATTCATCGCTTCGACAAGCGGATCGGCGACTTCGCGGACACGGCGGCGATCATCGAACGGCTCGATGCGGTGGTGTCGATCGATACGTCCATCGCGCACCTGGCCGGCGCGCTGCGCAAGCCGCTCTGGCTGATGCTGCCGTTCGCCGCGGACTGGCGCTGGTTTGCCGGCGAGACACGCAGCCCGTGGTATCCGGGCGCGTCGCTGGTGCGTCAACCGCAACCCGGCGCGTGGGGCGACGTCGTCGAGGCCGTGGCGAACGAATTGCGCAACGGTTAGCGCAAACGCCGCCCGGCGAAATCAGCCGTCACCCCGCCGCCGTGCCAAAAAACAAAAACCCCGCGTTCGTGAGAACGCGGGGTTTTTTACTTGCCCGGCCGAATCGTGAACGGTGAAGCTCAGGCCGTCCGATATTGATTGCGCGATTCCGGCGTGCGATACAGCACCAACGTCGCGATCAACCCGCAAATCGCCGCCACGCCCAGGAACAGACCCGGCGCCGCCTTGTTGCCGGTAGTGTGAATCAACAGCGTCGAGATGGCCGGCGTGAAACCGCCTATCGTCGTGGCGAGGCTGTAGGCGAGCGAGAAACCGGCGGTCCGCACTTCGACCGGCATGACTTCAGTCAGCGCCACGACCATCCCGCCGTTATAGCTGCCGTACAGGAACGACAGCCACAGTTCGACCTCCAGCAGACGCGCGAACGACGGGTCCGCCACCAGCCACTGCAGCGCCGGATACGCGGTGATGATGGTCAGAATCGTGAACGCCAGCAGCACCGGACGCCGTCCGATACGGTCGGACAGCGCGCCCGCGAGCGGCAGCCAGATCAGATTCGACAGGCCGATACAGACCGTGACGACGAGCGTGTCGATCGACGACAGCTTCAGCACTTCCTTGCCGAAGGTCGGCGTGTACGCCGTGATCATGTAGAACGACACGGTGGTCATGATCACCATGCCCATGCCGCCCAGCACGATGCCCCAGTTGGCGGCCATCGTCTTCATGATCTCGCCCATCTTCGGATGATGCTTGCGCGCCTTGAATTCCTCGGTTTCCTGCAGCGAACGGCGGATCAGGAACAGGAACGGCACGATCAGGCAGCCGATCAGGAAGGGCACGCGCCAGCCCCACGCGGTCATCTGGTCAGCCGGCAACAGCTTGTTCAGGAACACACCGATCAGCGCGGCGAACACCACGGCAACCTGCTGGCTGCCCGACTGCCACGCGCAGTAGAAGCCCTTGTTGCCCTTGGTGGCGATCTCCGACAGATACACCGACACGCCGCCCAGTTCGACCCCGGCGGAGAAACCTTGCAACAGCCGGCCGCCCAGAACGAGCACTGGCGCGAGCAAGCCGATCGTCGCGTAACCTGGAATCGACGCGACCGTGAGCGTGCCGAGCGCCATCAAACCGAGGGTGAGGATCAGGCCTTTGCGCCGGCCGTGATGATCGATGTATGCGCCGAGCACGATCGCACCGAGCGGCCGCATCAGGAAGCCCGCGCCGAACACCGACAGCGACAGCATCAGCGAGGCGAATTCGTTGCCGCTCGGAAAGTAGGTCTTGGCGATCGCCGAAGCGTAATAGCCGTAGACCATGAAGTCGTACATCTCAAGAAAGTTACCGCTGACAACGCGGAATACTGTCTTGACCTTGGATTCTTGGGATGAGGAAGTGGCGTGTGACGCAGTAGACATGACATTCTCTGATGGGCCTGTCGCCACGAAAGAACCGGTGGCGGGCAGGCAGTTGAAACGATCCACTGGGTTCGGCAAAGCGGATGCCTCGGGCGGATAGAACAACGCGCCCGGGGGGCGCTGCATTTTCATGCTGAACGCATTCTCACGGTATCAGGGTAAACGTTGTGAATCATGCGGCGCCCGCTCCACGTAATGTTACCGTTGAAGCCGCTGTCGCGTAATGCATACAGTTTCCTTACACGTGTCGCCGGCCGTCGCGCTAACATTTGCAGTCAGGCATTTCCGCAGATCACTACCCCGATGCGAACCACCCCCGCTCTTTCGCTGCGCCCCGCAACTCTCGCGGATGCCGCGCTCATTGCTTCGATCCACAGCACCAGTTGGCAGGCCACCTATCGCAGCCTGTTGCCCGACGCATTTCTCGACGGCCAGGTCACGCGCGAGCGCGCAGCCTATTGGGAAGCGCGCCTGAGCGCGCCCGGCGGCGAACGCCGCATGGTCCTGATCGCCGAACTCGCGGGCGAGCCGACGGGTTTTGTTTGTGTCGAACGTCAACCGGAATCTGCGTGGGGCGTGCTGCTCGATAACCTGCACACGCTGCCGGACTATCAGGGCATCGGCGTCGGCAAGCTGCTGATGCATGCCGCCGAGGACTGGGCTCGCGCGCAGGGCGAGACGCAACTCTATCTGTATGTGCTCGAAGGGAATACGCCGGCGATCGGCTTCTATGAACGGCAAGGCTGGCAGTTCGTCGGCGCCGAACCGGATCATATGGGCGGCGTGGATATTACAGCGTTGCGCTACGTGTACAGGCTCGATCGATAGGACAAGCGTGGCCCGGTTGAGCGTCGTCCGGGTTTAACTTAAACCCGGACGAATCGGCGGATCTCTTCGGAGATTTCCAGTCAGTAAGTCGGGCGCATCGAAGTATCATCCTTCGCACCCCTACGGCTTCACAGTGACACGCCCATGCGCCCGTGTGCTCGTCCAGAGCGCAATGCTGCGGTTCGGCGTCGACGTACGGCGTGCATGTCTGGTATTCCAACGCGCATCGCACCGAGGCCCGAGTCCCCCGCAGATCCCGGGACCGCCGATCGGCGGCCCCTTTAAGAGGCGCTGGAAAAGACCGATGTCCACCATTCCTTTCACCCCGATCCAAGGCTACCTGGCCATGCCGCGCTCGCGTCCGCTCGGTCATGTGCCGGCGTCGTTCGGCCGGGACTGGGCACTGCTTCCGCCTGGCTACAGTTTGCGGGCGGAACTCAAGGCACTCTACGCCGCCATGCTGCGCACGTTCTGCATGAGCGATCAGGCCATTCGCTCGCTTTGCCGATGGTCGCCGTCGGACGAGCGGCGCGCAACTGCGGCGCCGGCTCCGGTGCTTGAAAAGCCATTCGACGCCGCCGCGCAAATGGCTGCGTGCGCTGCGGCCGTCCCGCCGTTTCCGCTGCATGCGTATGCGACGGCGGCGCGCGGACCCGGCCATCATTGGAGTGCGTTGGCGGGTGGCGCATGCGTGCTCGGCGGCGCTGCGATGCTGGGATGGATCGGGTTCGATCATCTGATGCATCGTGACACGGCCACTCTTGTGGATTTCGCGGGCAAGGTGCAGGACAAACGCGACTCGCAGCCGGCGAAATTTCAGCCACCGGCGGCAGTTACCGCTCGCGCGGTCGATAGCGCTGCGGCAGGCACGTCTGCGGCAGTCGCTGCATCAATGCCGGCACTCCCGAGCGCGGCTCCTCGGTTCGCGGCCGCGTCCAATCCTGCGGCGGCGACGGTGCCGATACCTACGTCGACTTCAGCGCCCGCATTGCGCTTGGCTTCGGCGCATGGCTTCGCTGACAAAGCCGTCTCACATCGCCGTAAGCTCGTTCGCGAGAAGGGCGGCAGGCAACACGGCGCAATCCCCCCGCGCACCGCGCGGTTCGCCGCCGCAGACCAAACGTCGCACGCAGCGGCAATTGCTGATGACATCGCACGCGGCGCGCTCCCGAAAGTCGCGGCAAACGTGTCGCCGAAGCCGTCGGCTGCCGGAGCCTATTCACCTCTCGCTCCGGCTCGGCTCGGTGTCGACGAATACGCGGGGGTAACGATGTCCGCTGCGACACACGTCCGCGATACGGCGCCGATGCCGCGCACCGGCTCGTCAATCCATGCGTCCGGCACCAGCGGGACCGAATGGATGAACCATCTTTCACAGCGACGCGTGACCGACGTTCCGGATCAATTCGTAAAGTAGGCACGACACGGTCGCACAGGTGGCGTAGTACAAAAAAACCGGACATTCACGAATTCACGAATTCACGAATTCACGAATGGCCGGGCTTTTTTGCGTTGATGCATTTACTTCTGAATCGGCAATCCCATTTCGGTTTGCCGCTGCAATTGCATCACTTCGCCCTGCACCTGGCGCAACTGCGCCTGCGCCCTTTCCTTGTCCGCGTGCAGCGCGGCCGCTTCACCTTGCGTTTGACGCTGATAGTCGTTGACCTTGGCCTGCTGGGTGCGCGCCACGTCGAGATCGGCTTGCAAGCGTTTCGCGCGATCTTCGGACATCGCAATGACGTCTTCGATGTATGCCTTCTGCGCCTGCAACTGCGTGCGGCGAATCTCGACATCTGCGAGTTGCGCGGTCTGCTGGGCAAAGCCCGCATAGATCGCTTCCGCGCGCGCCGCGTCCTCCGACTTGATCACCCGCCAGAAATGCTTGTCCTGAAATAACGCTACGTAATACGTCATTTCCCGCGGATAGAAAAACAGACTGGCGCCGTAGCTGCCGTTATACGTGGTGCGTAGTTCGCTCAGCTTCGCGTCGTGAATCATCTGCATCAGTTCGGCGACGTTACCTTGCGCATCGCCGGCCGTGGCCGGCGCGGCCGACGTGGCTGATGCCGCGTTGCGCAGCGCATCTGCGACGGGCTGCGGCGTCAGGGTGTTGATGGCCGGCCGTGTGCCGACCATCGGCGCGGCCTCGTCGCCTTGCGCGGCCAGCACGAAACCGCCCTGCTGCAACAGCGCACACGAGGTCGCGAGCAGCATGGCGCGCCGTACTAATAAGGGATACTTCATACGTGCATGCTCCATGCGAATCCAAAACAGCCGCAGATTATCGCGCGGATTCCCCTTTAAGCGAAGCATTCAAATGCCACACAGACGGACTTTAAATCGAGATAAATCGCCAGCGAATGATTTGATCAAGTCGGCCCATCCATCGCGAAATAAACGAGTTCGGATAAGACGAAAATGCGACGTTCCGTCTCGTGCGGACGAATCGGAATTTACGCTAAGGTTGTACGAATTCAGCCGTAAGTGAATTCGCAATATGGAGATAGAGTGACTGATACTGAGATGAGCGCACTCGGGTCAATAAAAACCTCGCATTCCTGACTATCTATCCCGATATCGGCGAGATGTCCGCGACTCCGAAAACTAGAAATGCCGCGCGAATCAGTAGACTGATACAAACGGCGAGCGAGAAGCCAGCCATCAAAAACAGCAAGAGAAAAACACAAAAGGCGCACCGCTGCAAACCGCAGCGGCGCGCCTCTAACAAACCACGCATTCGGCCATCCAACCCCAACTCACCAGCCCTGCAACCTCAAAACCGAGTCTCGCGCGCCACGCGCAGGAACGTATCGAGCAACGGCGTGCAGTCGAGCAACTCCGGACCACCCGCGCGATGAAACTCCGGATGCCATTGCACGCCCATCACGAACGGTGCGCGCCGGTAGCGCACGGCTTCGATGATGCCATCTGACGCCGACACCGCTTCGATATTGAGATCGCGGCCGAGCGTTTTGACCGCCTGATGGTGGATCGAGTTGACGATCGCATCGCGCCGGCCCGGGAACATGTTGGCGAGCGTCGAACCGTCCGGAAAGTGGATCCCGTGCCGATGCTGATCGTAGTTCTCATTGACGTGCGTACCCGCGGTCGGCACATCGGTGGCGATGTCCTGATACAAGGTCCCGCCGAACGCCACGTTGATCAGTTGACAGCCACGGCACACGCCGAGCACCGGCTTGCCCGATTCGACGAACTCATGCAGCAGTTCGAGTTCGTACATGTCGCGCACGCGGTCGCCGGGCCACTCGTGGCTGGTTGCCTGTTCCGCGTAAGACTGCGGCGAGACGTCGGCGCCGCCTTGCAGCAGCAGCCCGTCGAGATGCTTCGCATAATCTCGCAAACGGATATTGCTCGGATGCAGCATGCCCTGATGACCGACCGTCGGGATCATGAACACCAGCACGTCGCGCGACATCACCCAGTGCGCGATCGATTCCTCGAGATACTGCAACGTCTTGCCGCGCAGACCCTTCGCGCCCGGCTCCGGATGGAAGATGCGCGCCGACACGCCGATGCGCAGCGTACGCTGCGTAATCCGCTGGCCGGCACGATCGAACAACTGACGCGCGCGCGCCGCGACGATCCGGCCGAACACGGTCCACGCCGAATCATTGTGCTTCAGATAGCGTGGCGGCGACGGCGGCAATGCATTGGGCGGCGGCGGGTTGGACGCGGTGAAGTCTGGCGCCGCGCCGAACCCCGGCGGCGGCGAGCCAGCCCGACGTTCGGACGAGGCCGAGACCTCTTCGACCACGGTAGCGTCTTCAACGGAACTGACCAGTTCGCCGTCGACAGGTTCGCTGCTTCCGACCGTCGGCGGCGGTCTCATCGCATGGACACCGGCACGCCGCGCTTCATGTTCATGAACCGCCGCCTCCTGCTTCGCGGTGGATGCCGCAGCCGCGCTGCGTGCTTCGGCCGCATCGCGTTGCCGCGCCGTTTGCGGATCGGTGGGCGTGACGGCCGACGCGCTGTCGGGATCGTCCGTCGACGATCGCACGGCAGCCGCCTCGGCGGCCGGCGTCGCGGTGGACGCAGCGGGCGTAGGAGCGGCTGGAGCACCCGGCGGCGTTACCTTGTCTTTGATTGGAGACTGGATGGCATCTTCGTGCGAGAGGGGTAGCGGGGCTGCCGGATCGGCCGGCGTGGAGCCGGGTGTCGACACGCCGGGCGTTCCGGACGGCGCGGGCGACGGCGAAGGCGGCGTTGGATTGCCGGGCTTGCCGGCATTTTCAGGTTTGTTTTCGCTCATGACAGTCAGACAGGCGCCTTCACGCGAACGAATGAATATGCCCTGATTATCCGCTAGCGAGGCAAGCGCCGCAAACCCGCACACAATTGCTCACATTGTTGCGGGGCCATGAGGAACCCAACCTGGAGAACCGCGCGGCAAGTCTGACTTAAGGATCCGGCTGCTCTTCGAATGTCTCGCGCAAGGCGATCTGCATCGCCGCGTGGATTTTCACGCACCAGCGCCAGACCAGCGCCAGCAGCAACGCAGCGCAGACCAGCACCGCGGCAAGCAGGCCGGTCGGCGGCAGAATGCCGCCGGAAAGCGCCGCGACCAGCAGAAACACGCCGACCATCGAGACCACCGGCACCAGATCGGAGATCGCGTAGCGGATCGCGCTCGTGAAGCGTCCCGCCGTTGCCGGTTGCACGCTGACTTCGGCGAGCAGCAAGGCGAGCGACTTGGTCTTGCGGTACACCGCCACCAGAAACGGCATCGACACGACCAGCGCGACGCTCCATAACACCACGCGCTGCATCGGCTCGGAACTCAACCAGTGCGCGAGCCACGCGCTGGTATAAGGCGCGCTATACGACACGGTCAGAAAAATCGCGGCGACGAGCGCCAGATTGACGGCGATCTGCAGAATGATCCGCCGCGTCATGCTGAACAAAGTGGGTTCACCGCTTCCAGTGCTCAAGCTACGCAGCCATTGTCCATACATGCCGAACACGTTAGCGAGCGTGCGCGGCATGGCGTGACCGAGGCGCTGGGTCAGCGGGTCGGCCGCGCGGATCAGATACGGCGTGAACAGCGTGGTCAACGCGGACACCGCCACCGCGATCGGATACAGAAACGCGCTTGTCACCTTCAGCGTCAAACCGAGCGACGCGATGATGAACGAGAACTCGCCGATCTGCGAGACGGTCATGCCGACGCGCATCGCCGTGCGTCCGTCCTTGCCGGCGAGAAAAGTGCCGAGCCCGCACGACACAATCTTGCCGACGATCACCGCGACCGTGATCACCGCGATCGGCCACGCGTAATCGACCAGCACGGCCGGATTCAGCATCAAGCCGATCGTCACGAAGAAGATCGCGGAAAACGCGTCGCGCAGCGGCGCGATCAGATGCTCGATCCGATGCAGATGGCGTGATTCGGCCATGATCGCGCCGATCAGGAACGCGCCGAGCGCGATGCTGTAGTCGAGCTTCACGACCAGCAGACAGAAGCCGAAGCAGAACCCGAGCACCGAGACGAGCAGCATCTCGTCGCTCTTCGCGCGCGCGACGTAGTTCAAGGCGCGCGGCACGACCAGAATGCCGACCACCAGCGACACTGTCATGAACAGCAGCAGCTTGCCGAGCGTGACCATGGCGACGCCCGCGCTCAACTGCCCCGTCTGCGCGATGCCTGACAGCAGCACCAGCATCGCGATGGCAAGAATGTCCTCGACTATCAGAATACCGAACACCAGTTGCGCGAAGCTCTCGCGTTTCAGGCCCAGTTCGGAGAGCGCCTTGACGATGATGGTGGTCGACGAGATGGCGAGGATCGCGCCGAGGAACAGCGAATCCATCGAACTCCAGCCGAACGCGCTGCCGATCTCATAACCGATCCACAGCATCAGCACGATCTCGGAGAGTGCCGCGACGATCGCCGTCGCGCCGACCTTGAAGAGTTTGCGCAGGCTGAATTCGAGGCCGAGCGAAAACATCAGGAACACCACGCCGAGTTCGCCGAGCGTCTGAATGGTCTGCTCGTCGTGGATCAGCTGGAACGGCGGCGTGTACGGCCCGATGATCACGCCGGCGGCGATGTAGCCGAGCACCACCGGCTGTTTCAGGCGATGGAACAGCACGGTGACGACGCCGGCGAGCGCCATCACGACCGCCAGGTCCTGAATGAAGCCGATGCCATGGTGCATGGATGCGTTCCTTACAAAAAGTAATGTTGGAAAACGCAGTTTAACAAACCAACGCGACAAGCCGCCGCGCGCCAACGTCCGTACGGCATCGGACTGCCGCCGAGCCGCACATGTCATCCGCCACGCAGAAGAATGTTTTTGACACGCTGGACTCCTGTGAAATATCACAATAATATTTGCAGCATATTTTCTTTGGAGTCGAACAATGCAGCTGGTGTCCTTCAATGTTGTAGACCGCTCCGGCGGCAGTCGCGCCGAGATCGCCGAGGTGAATCGTCTGACTATTGCCGGTTGGGCCGGCCGCGATCAGGCCGCGATCGAGCATCACATCGCCGAACTGGCTGAACTCGGCGTGAAGCGGCCGTCCGCCACGCCGTGCTTCTATCGCCTCGGCGCGGAATTGCTGACGCAGGCCGAGCAGATCGACGTGGTCGGCGTGAAGTCGAGCGGCGAAGCCGAATGCGTGCTGGTGCATTCGAAAGCGGGCCTGCTCGTCAGCGTCGGCTCGGATCACACCGACCGCGAAGTCGAGGCCTATGGCGTCACTGTCTCCAAACAGATCTGTCCGAAGCCGGTGGCGCGCGACGCCTGGCGTTTCGACGATGTGTCCGGTCACTGGGACCAGCTGGAATTGCGCGCTTACGCAGTGACAAACGGCGAGCGGCGCGTCTATCAGCAAGGCAGCGTGGCATCGTTGCTGCCGGCCGCCGATCTGCTCACGCGCGCGCCGCTCGCGCAAGGCGCGGCGATGTTCTGCGGCACGCTGGCGGTACAGGGTGGCATCGTCGGCATGGCCGACGGCGACGCGCTCGAACTCGAATTGCACGATCCCGTCCTGAACCGCACGCTGCGCCACGCCTATCGCGTGCGCGCGCTACCTATCGTCGAATGAGGCACCCATGAATTCCCCTTCGCTATCCGCCGCCGACGCGTCTTCCGACGCGTGGCTCGAAGCTGCCGCCCTGCGCAAGATCACGTGGCGCATCATGCCGTTCCTGTTTCTCGTCTACGTGCTGTCGTATCTGGACCGCGTCAACATCGGTTACGCGAAGCTGCAGTTCACCGGCGACCTCGGCCTGTCGAACGCGGCGTACGGACTCGGCGCGGGGATCTTTTTCTTCGGCTACTTCGTGTTCGAAGTGCCGAGCAATCTGCTGCTGAAGAAGTTCGGCGCGCGCGCCACGATCGCCCGCATCACGATGCTGTGGGGCCTGCTGTCGTGTCTGATGATGTTCGTGCGCTCGGAAACGATGTTCTACGTGCTGCGCTTTTTCCTCGGCGTCGCCGAAGCCGGTCTGGTGCCGGGCGTGGTGCTCTATCTGACCTTCTGGTTTCCGTCGGACCGACGCGCGCGCATGGTCGCCGTGTTCATGGCGGCGATTCCGGTGGCGGGCATCATCGGCGCGCCGTTGTCGGGCTTTCTGATGTCGGCGCTGCATGAAGCGCACGGCTTGCGTGGCTGGCAGTGGATGTTCCTGATCGAAGGCATTCCGTCCATTCTCGCCGGCTTCTGGGCGCTCGCCGTGCTGCGCAACACGCCCGCCGAAGCCGCCTGGCTCAGCGACGACGAAAAGCGCGTGCTTCTCGGCCGTCTCGCGCGGGAAAACACCGCTGCCGCGGCGGCCGGCGCGGAGCATAGCCTCTCGGTGGCGTTGCGTTCGGGCCGCTTCTGGCTGCTCACGCTGATCTATTTCTGTCTCGTCACGGGCAATGCGGGCTTTTCGTTCTGGCTGCCGCAGATCGTCAAGGATCTGGGCGTGACGAACCTCGTCACCAATGGCTTCGTCACCGCGATTCCGTATCTGGCGGCGGGCATCGGCATGATCCTGATCGGACGCTCGTCGGACATCACCGGCGAGCGGCGCTGGCACTACGCCGTGTGCTGCTTCATCGGCGCGGCGGGCCTGCTCGGCAGCGCCTCGGTGACCAATTCGATTCCGCTCGCGGTCACGGGCTTGTCGATCGCGTATATCGGCATTCTGGCGGGCTTCGGCATCTTCTGGTCGATGTCGACGACCTTCCTGCAAGGCTCGGCCGCGGTCGCCGGGATTGCCGTGATCAATTCGATCGCGAACCTTGCGGGCTATGTGAGCCCGTATGTGCTCGGCATCGTCAAGGACGCGACGCATAGCGTGACGTTCGGGCTCGTGCTGATCGCGGGGGCGCTGATCGTCGGCGGGCTGGTCACGCTGATGATGCCGCGTGTGAAGGTGCAGCATGCGGCGACGGTTTCGCCGAGCCGCGCCTGATCTACCCGCGTCGTACACGCAAAACCTTGCTCTACAATGCGGACGACATCGCCCGCTTCCACTTCACATGACGCTTTTGCAGACTGCCCGCCCTTCCACGCCCGCCCGCGCGACCGCTGCCGCGAGTCTCGCCGAGCAGGCCTATGCGTTCGTCAAACGCGAGATCATCACCATGCGCCTGCGGCCGAGCGAGGTGCTCAACGAAGCGGAACTGATGGCGCTGACCGGCATCGGCAGAACGCCGGTGCATCAAGCGCTGCATCGGCTGGTGCACGAAGGCATGCTGACCATCATGCCGCGCAAGGGCATCATGGTCCGTCCGGTCTCGCTCGACGACGTGCTGGCGATCATCGACGTGCGCCTCGTGAACGAAAGCTACTGCGTCGAGCTGGCCGCGCGCCACGCGCAACAGCACGACTACGACGCGATGCAGGCGCTGCTGGACCGCTCGGCCGTGTGCGTCGCCGCGCACGATATCGAAGGCATGATGGATATCGACCGCGAGTTTCATCTGGCGATCTCGGCCGCCTCGCGCAACCCGGTGCTGGCCGACATCCTGCGCGGGCTGCACGAGCGCTCGCTGCGCTTCTGGTTCATTTCGCTGTCCGAGCCGCATCATCTGGAAGACGTGCACGAGGAACATCTCGAACTGTTTGGTCTGCTGCGCGAACGCGATGCCGAAGGCGCGCGGCAATCGGTGCAAAAGCATATCGAAGCGTTTCGCGCGACACTCTTCAATCGCATGTGATCGACCGCATTCAAACCACCGCATCCAAGCTCACGCATTTAGCCCAATGACCGGCTTTGCCCGGTTCAACCGGATTTCTACCGACATCATGGCCACTGAATTCACACCCTTTCCGCCGCTAGCCCAACTTGCCGCCGACCTCGCCACCGGACGCACGACGAGCCGCGCGCTCGTCGAGACTGCGCTCGAACGGATCGCCGATCCGGCCGGCCAGGGCGCCGCCGTCTTCATGCACGTCGATGCCGACAGCGCCCGCGCCGCCGCCGACGCGCACGACCGTCTGCGCGCCGCCGGCACCGTGCTTTCGCCGCTCGCCGGAATTCCGGTGTCGGTCAAAGACCTGTTCGATATCGAAGGCCAACCGACCCGCGCCGGTTCCGCGGTGCTCGCCGACGCCCCCGCCGCCAAGACGGACGCCGTCGCGGTCGCGCGTTTGAAGCGCGCGGGCGCCGTGATCGTCGGCCGGACCAATATGAGCGAGTTCGCGTTTTCCGGACTTGGCCTGAACCCGCACTACGGCAACCCGCTGTCGCCGTACCAGCGCGGCGTGAAGGGCGACGAGCGGATTTCGGGCGGTTCGTCGTCGGGCGCGGCGGCTTCCGTCGCGGACGGCATGGCGGCCGTCGCGCTCGGCACCGACACCGGCGGGTCGATCCGCATTCCGGCTGCCCTGTGCGGCCTGACCGGCTTCAAGCCGACCGCCGACCGGATTCCCAAACAGGGCGGCGTGCCGCTTTCGTCGACCCTCGATTCGTTCGGGCCGATCGGCGTTTCCGTGGCGTGCTGCGCACTGGTCGACCGCATGCTGGCCGGGCTCGAACCGCGCATTCCGACCGCCCGTCCGCTCGAAGGCGTGCGCCTCGGCGTGCTGACCAATTTCGTCACGGACGGCGTCGAGCCGGCGGTCGCTGCGGCGATCGACACGGCGCTCAAGCATCTGGAAGCGGCCGGCGCGATCGTCAGCGAAGTTCGTTTCGCGCCGCTCGACCGTTTGCCCGAGATCAACCGCTTCGGGTTCTCGCCGATCGAAGCGTATGCGTGGCATCGTCCGTTGCTGGAAAAGCATCGCGACTTATACGATCCGCGCGTGCTAGTGCGCATTCTGAAGGGCCAGCCGGCCAGCGCCGCCGACTATCTGGACCTGCTCGCCGAACGCGAGACGATGCTCGCCGAGGCCGCCCGCACGCTGTGGCAGCGTTTCGACGCGGTCGTGGCGCCGACGGTGCCGGTGGTGCCGCCGCGCGTCGCCGAACTGGTCGACGACGATGACGCCTTTGGCCGCACCAACGCGCTGATCCTGCGCAATCCGAGCGTGTTCAACTTCCTCGACACCTGCGCGCTGTCGCTGCCGTGCCATCTGCGCGGCGACGCACCGGTCGGCCTGATGCTGGCCGGCGCGCCGCACGCCGACGACGCCTTGCTGGCCATCGGCCGCGGCGCCGAAGCGGTGCTCAAGTCGATTCGCTGATCAGGAAATACGTCGTAAAAGCAGGATAAGCTGGGGGGCGGGGGTTCGCGCTAGAATCGCGGGCACCCGCCCTTTCCGTTTCGAGACAGCCACACGATCCATGAATAACGACACTGCAATGCTGCGCCGCGAGCGCTCCCTGCTGGTTCTGCTTGGCCTGATCTGCGTTGCCCTCGTGGGCGGCGCGCTGTATCTGCAGTATTTTCTGCACGAAGACCCGTGCCCGTTGTGCATCATCCAGCGGTATTTCTTCCTGCTGATTGCGATCTTCGCGTTCCTCGGCGCGCGTTTTAACAGCTGGCGCGGCGTGCGTCTGCTGGAAGTGATGGCGGCCTTGTCGGCGCTGGCCGGTATCGTGACGGCCGCGCGCCATGTGTATGTTCAGGCGAATCCGGGCTTTAGCTGCGGCTTCGACGCGCTGCAGCCGCTGGTCGACAGCTTGCCGCCCGCGCATTGGCTGCCGGGCGTGTTCAAGGTCGCCGGGCTGTGCGAAACGGCCTATCCGCCGATCCTGGGTCTGACGCTGCCGCAATGGTCGCTGGTCGCATTCGTGATCGCTTTCATCCCGTTGGCGCTGACGCTGGTCCGCAATCGTCGCCGGATCGCCTGATTAGCGGTTTTTTGCCCTGCTTTGCCGCAAGAGATAACGCCGGATTGCGTGCCGCCAAACAAGGCGGCCCGAAATTCGGCGTTTTTTTGCCCGCAACAACCGTGTTTAGCGGTGCAATGACCGCCCGTTTCCCCCGCAACACCCCACCCCGCCTGGCTTTCCGCCTTCCGTCCCGTCTCACGCAACTTCCCGCCTTAGCGCGAATCGTACTTATCTCATGACCGCTTCCGAATAAGCTTCATGCGACATGGGAAATATTTTTGGGACAAGGTAATGCTATCTTCGGAATTGGATGGCGATCTACGTGCGCGAGGCCGGCTTTGGCGCGACCCCATGCGTAACGCGCGCCCGGTCCGCACTGTCTTTCGGATTCGCCATGACAACGCAAACCATCCGCTTTTATCACCAGGGGTCCGTCCGTGAGGTCGCGGGCGTCCCTGCGTCGCGCACCGTGCTGCAGCACCTGCGCGAGGATCTGCATTGCACCGGCACCAAGGAAGGCTGCGCGGAAGGCGACTGCGGCGCCTGCACGGTCGTCATCGGCGAACTGGATGCGCACGGCGACCTCGCGCTGAAAGCGGTCAACGCCTGCATCCAGTTCCTGCCGACGCTGGACGGCAAGGCGCTCTTCACGGTCGAAGACCTGCGCGCCGCCGACGGCGCGCTGCATCCCGTGCAACAGGCCATGGTCGACTGCCACGGTTCGCAATGCGGCTTCTGCACGCCCGGCTTCGTGATGTCGATGTGGGCGCTGTACGAAAACCAGCCGGCCGCCGCCGGTCTGCCCACCCGTGATGAAATCAACGCCGCGCTCTCCGGCAATCTGTGCCGTTGCACCGGCTACCGGCCGATCGTCGACGCCTCGCAGAAGATGTTCGACTATCCGCAATACCCGCGCGTGACGCTCGACCGTCGGGCCGTGGTGGATCAATTGCGCGAGCTGCAACGGCGCGACACCTTCGAATACCGTGCGCCCGACACGCGCGGCGCCACGTTCGGCTCGCCCGCCTTTTATGCGCCGATTTCGCTCGATACTTTCGCGAAGCTGCGCGCCGAACATCCGCACGCACGGCTGCTCGCCGGCAGCACCGACGTCGGCCTGTGGGTCACCAAGCAATTCCGCGATCTCGGCGACATTCTGTATGTCGGCAACGTCGCCGAATTGAAGACGATCGAGCGTGATGCGCAGACGCTGACGATCGGCGCGGCCGTCACGCTCGAAGACGCGTACGCGGCGCTCGCCGTCGACTACCCCGAACTCGCCGAACTGTGGACGCGTTTCGCGTCGCTGCCGATCCGCAATGCCGGCACGCTCGGCGGCAACGTCGCGAACGGCTCGCCGATCGGCGACTCGATGCCGGCGCTGCTTGCGCTCGGCGCCGAAGTCGTGCTGCGCCACGGTCCGAAAACGCGCACGCTGCCGCTCGACGCGTTCTACCTCGGCTATCAGAAGACCGCACTCGCCGCCGGGGAATTCGTCGCAGCGCTGCGCGTGCCGCGCCCGGCGGGCAATCTGCGCTTTCGCACCTACAAAGTGTCGAAGCGCTACGATCAGGACATCTCGGCCGTGTGCGCGGCATTCGCGCTGCACCTCGGCGAAAACGGGACCATTCAGCAGGCGCGCATCGCGTTCGGCGGCATGGCGGCCACGCCGAAGCGCGCCGCGCAAACCGAAGCCGTCCTGAATGGCGCAACATGGGACGAAAGCACCGCGCGGCAAGCCATGAATGCGCTCGTCGCCGATTACCAGCCGCTCACCGACATGCGAGCTTCGAGCGCCTATCGACTGAAGGTGGCGCGCAACCTGCTGTGGCGTTTCCACCTCGAAACGCGCGATGACGCGCCGCTCGCCCTCCTCGACGTGAATGCGTTCGCGTTCGAAGCCGGCGCGCCGGACGCCGCCGTTGCGAAGGAGCCGTCGTGATGAACCGGACCGATGCTTTCGTCGAACACGCTGCGAGGCACGTCGCTCACGAAAGCGACGCATCGATCGGCGTATCGTTGCCGCATGAATCGGCCGCGCTGCATGTGAGCGGCGAAGCCACTTACACGGACGATGTACCCGAGTTGCAAGGCACGCTGCATGCTGCGCTCGGCCTGTCGCGCCATGCCCATGCGCGGATCGTGTCGATGGATCTCGACGCGGTCAGGAAAGCGCCGGGCGTGATCGCCGTGCTGACCGCCGAAGACATTCCCGGCGAGAACAATTGCGGCCCGGTGCTGCACGACGACCCGATTCTCGCCGTCGATGAAGTGCTGTATCTCGGCCAGCCGGTGTTCGCCGTGATCGCCGAAAGCCATGAACTCGCCCGCCGTGCCGCCGCGCTGGCAAAAAGCGACGACGTGGTCCGCTACGAACCGCTCGAAGCCATCCTCACGCCCGCTGATGCAAAGGCTGCGAAGCAATTCGTGCTGCCGCCGCTGCATCTCAGACGCGGCGAGCCGGATGCGAAGATCGCCGCCGCACCGCATCGCATCAGCGCCACGTTTGAAGTGGGCGGCCAGGAACAGTTCTATCTGGAAGGCCAGATCGCGTACGCCGTGCCGAAGGAAATGGACGGCATGCTCGTCTACAGTTCGACGCAGCACCCGAGCGAAATGCAGCAGGTGGTCGCGCATATGCTCGACTGGCCGGCACATAACGTGGTGTGCGAATGCCGGCGCATGGGCGGCGGCTTCGGCGGCAAGGAATCGCAATCGGCGCTGTTCGCCTGCGTGGCAGCGCTAGCGGCGAAACGGCTGCGCCGTCCGGTCAAACTGCGCGCCGACCGCGACGACGATTTCATGGTCACCGGCAAGCGCCACGACGCGGTCTACGCGTACGAAGCGGGCTTCGACGACAGCGGCCGCATTCTCGGCGCGCGCGTCGAAATCGCGTTGCGAGCGGGCTATTCCGCTGATCTCTCCGGCGCCGTCGCCACGCGCGCCGTCTGCCACTTCGACAACGCGTACTACCTGTCCGATGTCGACATCGTCGCGCTGTGCTGCAAGACCAACACGCAGTCGAACACCGCGTTTCGCGGCTTCGGCGGTCCGCAAGGCGCGCTCGTGATGGAAGTGATGCTCGACAGCATCGCGCGTCAGTTGAACTGCGATCCGCTCGACGTGCGCCTCGCCAACTACTACGGCATTGGCGAGCGCGACACGACGCCGTACGGACAGCGTGTCGAAGACAACATCATCGCGCCGTTGACCGATGAACTGCTCGGCACCAGCGACTATCGCGCGCGCCGCAAAGCGGTCGCGGCCTTCAACGCAAGCAGTCCGGTGCTCAAGCGTGGCATCGCGTTCTCGCCGGTGAAGTTCGGCATCTCGTTCAACGTGCCGTTTCTGAATCAGGCCGGCGCGCTGGTGCATGTGTACAAAGACGGCTCGGTGCTCGTCAATCACGGCGGCACGGAGATGGGCCAGGGGCTCAACACCAAGGTCGCGCAAGTGGTCGCCAACGAGTTCGGCTTGCCGCTCTCCCGCGTGCGGGTCACGGCAACCGATACATCCAAGGTCGCGAACACGTCGGCGACCGCGGCTTCCACCGGCAGCGACCTGAACGGCAAAGCCGCCGAAGCCGCGGCGAAAACGATTCGCGCCAGGCTCGCGGAACTCGCGGCCAAACAACTCGGCGGTGCGGCGAACGACGTGCAATTCACCAGCGGCGAGGTGTCGGTGAACGGTGGAGCAATGCCCTTCGAACAACTGGTCGGCGCCGCCTATCTGGCGCGCGTGCAGTTGTGGTCGGACGGTTTCTACACGACGCCAAAAGTGCATTGGGACGCGAAAACGCTGACCGGTCATCCGTTTTATTACTTCGCATATGGCGCGGCGGTCTCGGAAGTCGTGATCGACACGCTGACCGGCGAATGGAAACTCGTGCGCGCGGACGTGCTGCACGACGCCGGCCAGTCGATCAACCCGGCCATCGACATCGGCCAGGTGGAAGGCGGCTTCATTCAGGGCATGGGCTGGCTCACCACCGAGGAACTCTGGTGGAACCGCGATGGCCGTCTGATGACGCACGCGCCGTCGACCTACAAGATTCCCGCGGTGAGCGACACGCCCGCCGCGTTCCACGTGCAGCTTTATCAGAACCACAACGCCGAGCCGACCGTGTTCCGCTCGAAGGCCATCGGCGAGCCGCCGTTGCTGTTGCCGTTCTCGGTGTTCCTCGCGATTCGCGACGCGATCGCGGCCGCCGTGCCGGACGCGCAACAGGCGCCGGCATTGCGCGCACCGGCCACGCCCGAAGCGATTCTCGACGCACTGGACGCCTTGCAGCCGCCGGCCGCGCCGGAACCGGCAACGGAACCGGCGGCGACCGACACGACAGCTTGAGAAAATAACCCGCGGCCTGACGCGACACGAACGAGAGAGGCCACACTCAACCGTCCGCACGGACACCCCGCGCGGCCACGTATGGAGAACGCCGGATGCAGCCCTGGCTACCTGACCTGCAACAACTGCTCGCGCACGGCGATGCCGCCGTGCTGGTGACGGTCGCGCGCGTCGAAGGTTCGGCGCCCCGCGAAGCCGGCACCAAGATGATCGTTACGCGCGATTCGGCGAAGCACACCATCGGCGGCGGACACCTCGAATGGAAAGCCATCGAGACCGCGCGCCAGGTGCTGCGCGACGGCATGCGCTCGCCGCACATGCGCCGCCTGGAGCGCTTCGCGCTCGGCCCGAGCCTCGGGCAATGCTGCGGCGGCGCGGTGATTGTCGCGTTCGAGCGGCTCGACGTGGGCGACCTCGGCTGGATCACGTCGCTGGCGAAACGCGTGGCCGCCGGCCTTTCGACGGTGCGTAGCGTATCATTCGGCCCCGCACCGGATGCGGTGATGCTGTCCGACCCCGAGCCGGGCGTCGACGCCGCTGACTGCCTGCTGTGGGACGGCGCGGGTTTCGACGACAGCGGCGCGCTGCTCACCGAAACCATCGCGCCCGGCGACTTCTCGGTCGTGCTGTTCGGCGCCGGTCACGTGGGCGCCGCGCTGGTTCGCGTGATGGCCACGCTGCCTTGCGTGGTCCGCTGGGTGGACGAACGCGACGCGCAGTTTCCGCCCGCGGAATCGCTGCATGCGCCGAACGTGAAGATCGATCCAAACGACGCCCCCGACGAAGCCATCGACCAGGCCGCGCCGAACACGTACTTCATCGTGATGACGCACAACCATGCGCTCGATCTCGAGTTGGCCGAGCGCATTCTGCGGCGCGGGGACTTCGCGTTCTTCGGCATGATCGGCTCGCACAGCAAGCGCAAGCAGTTCGAACACCGGCTGGCCGCGCGCGGTCTCGATCCGTCGCTGATCGCGCGCATGAAGTGCCCGCTCGGCGTGGACGGCATCGTCGACAAGTCGCCGGAGATCATCGCGATCTCGGCGGCGGCACAGGTGCTTCAGGCCGTCGAGGCGAACGCGGGCATGCATCACGCCACGCAGACGGTTTGAAGCGCGGCACGTCGACACAACGCTTACGCATCCGGCCCGAACCGACTCCAACGAAAACCTGACCGACCATGACTACAACGACCGCTACCCCCACGCCGCTGGCCGAAAAAACCGCCCTGGCACCGAAGGCCGAACTGCATATTCATATCGAGGGCTCGCTCGAACCCGAACTGATCTTCGCGCTCGCCGAGCGCAACGGCGTGAAGCTCACCTACGACTCGATCGAAGCTTTGCGCGCCGCCTATGCGTTCACCGACCTGCAATCGTTCCTCGACATCTACTATGCGGGCGCGAGCGTGCTGCTGCACGAGCAGGACTTCTACGACATGACGATGGCCTACGTCGAGCGCTGCCTCGCCGACAACGTAATTCACAGCGAAATCTTCTTCGACCCGCAGACGCACACCGAGCGCGGCGTGCCGATCGCGACGGTCGTGGCCGGCATTGAACGCGCGCTCGCCGACGCGGAAAAGCGCGGCATGACAAGCAAGCTGATTCTGTGCTTCCTGCGCCACCTGTCCGAAGAAGACGCACTCGCCACTTTCGAAGAAGCGCTGCCTTTGTTCGATCAATACAAGCATCGCCTGATCGGCGTGGGTCTCGATTCGTCGGAACGCGGCCATCCGCCTTCGAAGTTCGAGCGCGTGTTCGCCAAGGCGCGCGCGCTCGGCCTGAAACTCGTCGCCCATGCGGGCGAAGAAGGCCCGCCCTCGTATATCTATGAAGCGCTCGATCTGCTGAAAGTGGACCGCGTCGATCACGGCGTGCGCAGCATCGAAGATCCGGCGCTCGTCGCGCGTCTCGCTGATTCGCGCGTCGCGTTGACCGTGTGTCCGCTGTCGAACCTGAAACTGTGCGTGTTCGACGACCTGACCAAGCACACGCTGAAAGACCTGCTCGATCGCGGCGTGGCCGTGACGGTCAATTCCGACGATCCGGCTTACTTCGGCGGCTACGTGAACGCCAACTATTTCGCCACCATCGACGCGTTGAAGCTCAACGATGCCGAGGTCTACACGATCATCCGCAACAGCTTCGAAGCGTCGTTCGTCACGCCCGAGCAACGCAGCGAACTGATCGCGAAGCTCGACGCGCACTGGCACCCAAGCGGTCCGCACTGACGGGCCGATGTATCGCAGCCGGCGGCGGCATGAGCTCATGTGAGAGCCATGATCGAACCGTCGCCCGGACTGTGCAGCTTTCCACAATCGGAGACGGTTTTTCCATGACTCAATCTGCCAACCCGGCCAAAGCAGCCCAATCGGCATTCCGCGCGCAACTGCTGACCTTCAACGGCGATCCCGCGCAATCGCCCAACGCGGCGGTCTTCAATGAGGACGGCCTGCTGATCGTCGAAGACGGCCATGTCGTGGCGGCGGGCGCCTATGCCGCGCTCGCGCCGCAACTCGCGCCCGGCACCCAGGTGCAGGAGATGCGCGACAAGCTGATCGTGCCGGGTTTCATCGATACGCACATTCACTATCCGCAGACGGACATGATCGCGTCGCCGGCGCCGGGTTTGTTGCCGTGGCTCGAGACGTACACGTTCCCGACCGAGCGCCGCTTCACCGATGCGGTCTATGCACGCGACACCGCGAGCTTTTTCGTCGACGAACTGCTGGCGTGCGGCACGACCACGGCGCTCGTGTATTGCACGGTCCATAAGGAATCGGCCGACGCGCTTTTCACCGAGAGCGAAGCGCGTAATCTGCGCATGGTGGCCGGCAAGGTGCTGATGGACCGCAACTGCCCCGAGTTCCTGCGCGACACCGCGCAATCGGGCTACGACGACAGCGCCGAGCTGATCGGCCGCTGGCACAATCGCGGCCGCCAGATGTACGCGCTCACGCCGCGTTTCGCGCCGACCTCGACCGAAGCGCAACTCGAAGCGTGCGGCGTGCTGGCGGGCAAGCACCCGGACATCTTCATCCAGAGCCACGTCGCGGAAAATCACGATGAAGTGAAATGGGTCGCCGATCTGTTCCCCGGTCACCGCAGCTATCTGGACATCTACGATCACTACGGTCTGCTGCGCCGCCGCGCGGTGTACGGCCACTGCATTCACCTCGACGAGGAAGACCGCAAACGCATGGCGCAAACCGGCACGGTCGCCTCGCACTGCCCGACCTCGAACCTGTTCCTCGGCAGCGGCCTGTTCGACTTCGACAAGGCCGATGAAGCCGGCATGCCGATCGCACTGGCGACGGACGTCGGCGGTGGCACGTCGTTCTCGATGCTGCAAACCATGAACGAAGCGCACAAGGTCGCGCGTCTGGGCGGCCATCATCTGACGGCCACGCGCATGTTCTATCTGGCAACGGCCGGCGCGGCCGAAGCGCTCGATCTGGCGGACAAGGTAGGCACGTTGAAGCCGAAGTCGGAAGCGGACTTCGTCGTGCTCGATCCGCGCGCGACGCCGCTGCTCGCGCGCCGCACCGCGCGCACCGAAACGCTGGAGGAACTGTTGTTCGCGTTCGCGCTGCTCGGCGACGATCGTGCGATCTATGAGACGTATGCCGCCGGCAAGCGCGTGCATCGTCGCGACGATATGCGGCGGCATGCGTCGAGCGCGGCCAGGATCGCGGCTTGAGCTGAGTGATTTACGCGGCTGAATGAAGAAACGGCGCTTCAATTTCGAAGCGCCGTTTTTTTGCCCAGCCTTCGCAGCTAGCTCACCGCTGCATGCAAACCTCATGCAACGCATTCAACCGACGCACCGGATCCGCGACATACGGATTCGACTCATCCCACGCATAACCCGCCAGCACCGCGCTGATCATACGGCGAATCGAAGGCGTCTGGTCCGGATAAAAAATGATGTCCTGCAACGCACCGGAATACCAACGCTCGACGAAAGCGCGGAACGTATCGATCCCCTTGCGCAACGGCACGTCGTAAGCGGCCGACCAGTCGACCTGTGCGCCGTCCAGTTGCCGGTTCAAGGTCTGCACCGCGAGTTGCGCCGAGCGCAGCGCGATCGTCACACCGGACGAAAATACCGGATCGAGAAACTCGCCCGCATTGCCGAGCAGCGCGTAACCGGGCCCATGCAGACGCTCCACGTTCGCCGCATAACCACCGATGTGGCGCACCGGCATCAGGAACGGCGCGTTGCCGATCAGGCGGTTGAGCGTCGGCTCCTGCTGGATCAGCGCGCGCAATTTCGTATCGCGCTCCGCCTCCGGCACGTCGAGAAAACTCGCCTCGGCGACACAACCCACCGACGAACGTCCGCCCGCCAGCGGAATCATCCAGAACCACACATCGCGGTGTTCGGGATGCGTCGCCACGCAAATCTTGTTGCGGTCGGTCATGCCGGCCGGAATGCCGTCCTGCACATGCGTGAAGATCGCGGCGCGCGTCGGCATCCGCGTCGGCGCTTCGAGATTCAGCAGACGCGGCAAAACGCGACCGAAGCCGCTTGCGTCGAACACGAAACGCGCTTCGATCTGATAGGCGTGATCCGCTTCGTCGACCACATCGACCAATGGCGTGACGCCGGGATGAACCGCGCGCACGGTATGGCCGAAGCGCACGTCGGCGCCCTGCTCCGCCGCGCAGCGAATCAGAATATCGTCGAATACCGCGCGCTCGACCTGGTAGGTGGTGCCCCAACCCGGCGAATGCTTGTCGCGGAAGTCGAACGCCGACGACTGATCGCGATACACGAAATGCGCGCCGTTCTTGTACTGGAAGCCCGCTTCGACCACGGCCCGCAGCATGCCGGCCTCTTCGAGATAGGCCATGCTCTGCGGCAGCAGGCTCTCGCCGATGGAAAAGCGCGGAAAGTGCTGGCGCTCCAGCACCAGCACGGAACGCCCGGCCTTGCGCAGCAATGCAGCCGCGACCGCGCCTGCCGGTCCGGCACCGATGATCACGACATCGACGGTCGTGCGCTTTGACGAATGTGTACTCAAATTTGCCTCAATCGTTTGGCTTGCCCGGAGCAGCGTTTCGCTGCATCCTTACGTCTCGTTACAATTGCACTTCAACGCCCCGAAGGGAGTCTTCGTGGGGCACAGCAAGAACGCTATTTCGCCGGGGAGCCCAGCGTGTCGCCATCCGAAACATCCAGTGTGCCATTTGTGCCGGAAACCGCTTTCGGGATCTGGTTCCTGCGTACCTACACCTGGGAACATCATGTGCTGCGGGTCGCGATCAACGACCTCAAACGCCTGATCGACACGCCCTTGCCCGAGGCGCCGGTGATCGTCGACGTCGGCTGCGGCCAGGGCATTTCCTTCCGTCTGCTCGCCGAGGCGTTCAAGCCGCGCCGCCTGGTCGGCATCGACTTCCACGAGCCGTCGTTGACGCTCGCCGCTCAGGCAGCGAGCGCCTGCGGCGACAAGCTAGCAGAGATCGAGTTGCTGCACGGCGACTGCGCGAAACTGCCGCTGCCCGACGCGAGCGCCGATATCGTGTTCTGCCATCAAACCTTCCATCACCTCGTCGAACAGGACCGCGCGCTCGCCGAGTTCCGCCGCGTGCTCAAACCGGGCGGCGTGCTGCTGTTCGCCGAATCCACCGACGCGTACATCAAATCGTGGGTGATCCGGCTGCTGTTCCGTCATCCGATGCACGTGCAAAAAAGCGCCGACGGCTACCTCGACATGATCCGCCGCGGCGGCTTCAGCTTCAGCGAGCGCAACATCTCACTGCCCTACCTCTGGTGGAGCCGCGCGAAAGACTTCGGCCTTCTCGAACGGCTCGGCCTGACCCATCCGCAACCCGGCAAGCGTCGTGAAACGCTGGTCAATGTGGCGGCGGTCAAAGCCGGTTAATGCGCAGCAAGGCGCGGGCCAGGTGCGGTAAAACAGCGCGAGGCGGCGGCGCGCATGCCGCCTTCCAGCTTTCCTCGCGCGCATACGTACCCCCGTACGGACTTGCGCCGACCAGGTGTTACTTTCGCAACGTCACCACTTCGCCCGTCAACGCGACACCGGCGATCACCGCGCCCGCGCCACAGGTGTACTCAGTCGCGCTCTCACGCAATTCGTTCTTGTAGTTGCTCTTGATATTGATCACCGCGTTGCCGCCTTCCTTGCGCGCGCGTTCCTGCAACTCGATCACCGCCGAGAGGAACACGTGTTGGCAGGCTTGCAAATCGCTCTTGCCGAACGCGTTGGTCTTCTTGTTGGTCGCGAATTCGCCTATCGTCTTCACGACAGACGGATGGCGTTGGCCCGCGAAGTACAGTGCGATGTCTTCGCTCACTTTGCCGGGTTCGCTTTGCAAGGCCTGATCGACCGGATAGTTGTTGACCGTATCGCGGGCAAAAGCCGGCGTGGCGCTCAGCGTGGCAAACGATGCAAACAATGCGGCAAACAGCAGATGGCGTTTCATTGAGACTCCTTGGTGGTTGTTGTTGCTCTGTGAGTTCTATTTCAATCGACCCGATTCGGCTCAGTTCGATTCCAGCACGACGAGCTGGCCGCTTACGGCGATCGCGGCGGCGCTCGGACTGACGCCGCAAGTGAATTCGGTCGACGAGTTGCTCTCGGTGCTATGAAAACGCGTCGACACATCGATCACGGCATTGGCGTGGCGTTCGCTGGCCGCGGCGCGCAGCTTCTGCACGGCGTCGGCGAGCGCTTCGTGGCAAGCGTCGTCGGGACCGGCGACCTTGCGCGCGATCCGCACGGAGTACGACACGTCGCCCAACCGGCTCTTGACCGCCGGGTGGTCCTGCTGACCGAAATACACCGGCACGTTGCCGCGCGATTGGCCGCCCGCCGCCGCGAGCGGCAGCGACTTCACCTGCGTGGCGCAACCCGCCAGCGTCAACGCCATGACTGCCAGCGCGCCCAATGCACCTGCTCTTTTCATTCTTATCGCCCTCGTTTTTTTATAAAGTCGCGGCCGTTTTCAGCCGCCCTGCCATGCTTCGAACATCAGGCTCGCGCAACTGCCGCCGAACCCGTACGACACCGACATCGCCGTGCCTATGCGCGCCTCGCGCGTGGTGCGCACGAGCGGCATGCCGTCGAGAGCCGGCTCCGGCGTGTCGATATCCGCCGTGCCCGCGATGAAACCGTCGCGCATCATCAGCAGCGTGTAGATCGCCTCGTGCGCGCCGCACGCGCCGAGCGGATGCCCCGTCATACCCTTGGTCGACGAAAACGCCGGCACGCGATGATCGAACGCCGCGCCGAACACCTCGTTCAACGCATGCAGTTCTTCCAGGTCGCCGAGCGGTGTCGACGGTGCGTGCGTGTTGACGTAGTCAGGCCGTTTGCCCGCTTCGTTCAGCGCGCCGCGCATGGCCCGCGCGATCCCCGCTGCACGCGGCGTGACCATGCCGCCGCTGTCCGTGCAGTCGCCGAAACCGGTGAGCTCCGCGTAGATCCGCGCGCCGCGTGCAAGCGCGTGATCGAGCGATTCGAGCACCAGCACGCCGCCGCCCGACGCGATCACGAAACCGTCACGCTCCGTGTCGTAGGGACGCGATGCCTTCTGCGGCGTGTCGTTGAAGCGGCGCGACAACGCGCCCATCGCGTCGAACATCAGCGTCATGTTGTCGTGCAGCGACTCGCTGCCGCCGGCCAGCACGATCTGCTGTCGGCCGGTCTGGATCAATTGCATCGCCTGCCCGATCGCGAGCGCCGAAGTCGTGCACGCCGACGACGGTGAATAGCTGACGCCTTCGAGCCCGAATACCTGCGCGACATTGGCCGACGCGGTGCTGCTCATCGCATGTGGCACCGTATACGGCGGCACTTTGTCGACGCCACGGGCATGCGCGATCGCCATGGCCGCGTCGTAAGTGGACATGTTGCCGACGCCCGAACCGATCACCGTGCCCACGCGCGGCGAGCGCAACTGCGCAGCGTCGAGCCCCGCATCGTCGATCGCCTTGCGCGCGGCATGACACGCGAAGCGCGCAGTGTCGCCCATGAAGCGTTCGAGCTTGCGCTCGAACGGCGGCTCGTGCGCGACCGAGGCGACGCCTGCGACCTGCGAGGCGAAGCCACGCTCGCGCCACGCGTCGATCCGCTCGATCCGCGAGCGGCCCTCGCGCAAGGCAGCGGAGACTTCATCGAGCGTATTGCCGAGACACGACACGATGCCCATGCCGGTCACGACCACGCGTTGCAAAGCCACGCTCATCGAACGCGCCTGAAAATCAGCGACGTGTTGATGCCGCCGAACGCGAAGTTGTTGCTCATCACGTATCCGGCGTCCATCTCACGCCCCGTGCCGACGATGTAATCGAGCGACGCGCAGGCCGGATCGACGTTCTCCAGGTTCAAGGTCGGCGCATACCAGTTGCGCTTCATCATCTCGATGGTCCACCACGCTTCGAGCGCGCCGCACGCGCCGAGCGTGTGGCCGACATAGCTCTTGAGCGAGCTGATCGGCATGCGCGCGCCGAAGGTCTGTGCGGTCGCATGGCTTTCGGCAATGTCGCCGCGATCCGTCGAGGTGCCGTGCGCGTTCACATACTCGATCGCTTCAGGCGGCAGTTGGGCGTCGTTGAGCGCGAGTTGCATCGCTAGCGCCATGGTTTCGGCGGTCGGCTGGGTCATATGCGCGCCGTCCGAGTTGCAGCCGAAACCGACGATCTCCGCGTGAATCCGCGCACCGCGCGCCATTGCATGCTCGTATTCCTCGAGCACCAGCGTGGCCGCGCCTTCGCCGACCACGAGGCCGTCACGCGCGGCGTCGAACGGACGCGGCGTCAGATGCGGTTCGTCGTTGCGCGTGCTGGTGGCGTAAAGCGTGTCGAACACGGCGACAGCCGGCCCTGACAGTTCCTCCGCGCCGCCGGCCAGCATCAGCGTCTGCTTGCCGCTCTGGATCGCTTCGTACGCATAGCCGATCGCCTGGCTGCCCGACGCGCACGCACACGAGGTCGGAATGATCCGCCCTTTCAGATCCCAGAACAGGCTGACGTTGACCGCGGTGGTGTGCGGCATCATCTGCACGTAGCTGTTCGACGTGACGTCGCTCATCGAGCCGGTTTCTAGCATCGTGCCGAACGCGCGGATCGGCTGCACCGAACCGGACGACGAACCATACGCGACGCCCATGCGGCCGTCCTTGATGGTGGCATCGTCGGCGAGGCCCGCGTCGGCGAGCGCCAATTCGCTGGCGCGCACCGAATACATCGACACCGGCCCCATCGAGCGGGTCTTCTTGCGCGGATAATGCGCGGGCGCCGTGAAACCCGGCAACGGACACGCGAGCCGCGTATGCAGCGATTCGAAGTAATCCCACTCGGGCATGCGGCGCACGGCGTTCACGCCGCTCTTCAAACGCGTTTCGATCACGTCCCAGCTATCGCCCAACGCCGTGACGCCGCCCATGCCGGTAATGACGACGCGCTTCATCAGATCATCCCGCCGTTGACGCCGATCACCTGACGCGTGACATACGAGGCCGCATCCGACATCAGGAAGCTGACCACGGACGCCACCTCGGCAGGCTGGCCGACGCGGTTCATCGGCACCGTTTTCAGCGCCTGCTCGAGCGGCATTTCGTCGAGCATGCCGGTCTCGATCAGACCCGGCGCCACGCAATTGACGGTGATGTTGCGCGACGCCAGTTCGACGGCGAGCGCCTTGCTCGCGCCAATCAGGCCGGCCTTCGCCGCGCTGTAGTTGACCTGGCCGCGGTTGCCCATCACGCCGGACACCGAAGCGATGGTGACGATGCGGCCGCCCTTGCGGGCGCGCACCATCGGCATGGTCAAGGGATGGACGACGTTATAGAACGAGTCGAGACCGGTTTCGATCACGATGTCCCAATCTTCCTCGGTGAGCGCGGGGAACGCGGCGTCGCGCGTCACGCCCGCGCTGCATACGATGCCGTAGTACGGGCCGTGCGCCGCGACGTCCGCTTCGAGTACTTCGCGGCACACGGCGCGCTCGCGCACGTCGAACTGCAGCACGCGCGCCGTGCCGCCCTGCGCGGCGATGCCCGTCGCAACCGCGTCCGCTTCACTGCGTCCCGTGCGGCAGTGCACGGACACCGCGAAGCCGTCGGCAGCCAACTTGTACGCAATCGCGCGGCCGATGCCGCGGCTTGCGCCGGTAACGAGAACACGCGGGCTCATGAACTGAAACTCCCTTCTATGAATGACTGAAAATCGCGCGGTTGAAAAACCTTGATGACGGCTTCGGCGCAACTCGCGTCGCCGTGCCGGATCGTGCATTCGTAGGCGCCGTGGCCCTCTTCGCTGCGCAGCAGTTCCGCGACGTGGATCGACAACTGCGCGCCGCCCGCGAACGACGGCTGCAATGCCTTGTAGCTGCGCGAGCCGAGCAGCACGCCGGGCCGCGCGCGGCCGCCGCCGCGCATGGCCAGCAACGCGACGTGCGCGGCGATCGCCTGCGCCATCAGTTCGATGCCGATCCACGCGGGCATGGCGCCGTCGGCGTCGGCATACCATGCGTCCGCGCGCACCGTGGCGCGCGCGCTCAGCGTTTCTTCGCTGAACGTGTCCACGGCGTCGATCAGCAACATGGTGCCGCGATGCGGGATGATCGCTTCGATCGGCTGCTGGACCAGTTCGTCAACGGTGGGCGTCGGGTTCATCGCTTGGTTCATCGGGCAACTCATCGGGCAACTCATCGGGCAAGGACGAGGCTGACATTGCTGCCGCCGAAAGCAAACGAATTGCTCATCGCGTATTGCACGCCGCCTTGCGGCATGAAGCGTTCGCTAACGACCAGGTCCAGTGCAGGCAGCGCGGGATCGGCCTCGCCGTCCCACAGATGACGCGGCAACGGCACGTTGTCATGCGCGAGCGAGAGCCACGTGAAGCCGAGTTCAGTCGCGCCCGCCGCGCCGAGCTGGTGGCCGGTCAACGGCTTGGTACCGCTCGTCGCTACGCCTTGTGCAAACACTCGCGACATCAAACCCGCTTCCATCTCGTCGTTCTTGCGCGTGGCGGTAGCGTGCAGATTCACATAGCCGATCGCCGACGGCTCGATGCCCGCATCGGCGAGCGCCGCGCGCAGCGCGAGTTCGCCGCCCACGCCGCGCGGGTCCGGCGACGAGATGTGATGCGCGTCGCTCGATTCGCCGACGCCCGCGAGCCGCACCGCCGCTTCGTCACGGCCCATGAGGAACACCGCCGCGCCTTCGCCGACATTGATCCCGCAACGATTGTGGCTCATCGGATTGCTGCGCACGTTGCTGGTCGATTCAAGCGAGGCGAAACCCTGCACCGTCAGCTCGCACAGCGAATCGACGCCACCCACCACGACGGCGTCGCACAGTTGCAACTGCAGCAGCCGGCGCGCCGACGCGAAGGCTTTCGCGCTCGATGTGCATGCGGTCGAGATCGTGAACGCCGGACCATGCACGCCGAGCACGGCGGCGGCGAACGGCGCCGCCGTGCCGATTTCCATTTGCCGGTAGTTGAAGTTCGCGGGTAGATCCCCCGCTTGCGCCTGATAGACGAACGCGGCTTCGGCGGCCTCGATGCCCGACGTGCTGGTGCCGAGCACCACGCCGATGCGATGCGCGCCGTAGCGCTCGCGCGCCGCTTCGACAGCGGCGGCAATCTGCGCCAGCGCGGCGAGCAGCAAGCGGTTGTTGCGGCAGTCGTAACGGGCGAGTTCAGCGGGCGGCGCAAGGTCGAGCGGCGCGAGCACGCTGCCGACGAACGCCTCGCCGATCCCCGTATGCGCGTTCGCCATGCCGGGCGAACGGCCGGCGGCAAGCGCCGGGACAATGCTGTCGAGGTCGCCGCCGAGCGCGTTGATCATGCCGAGCGCGTGCAAATAAACTGATGGGGCTTTCATGCGGCCCTCCTTGATTCCGATGGCATGCCGATCGGCGCGAGCAATACCGATACCGCGATGCCGAGCGCGAGTGTCGCGCCGAAACTCTTCAGCGCGGGCATCGCGCTCATGCCGAGCATGCCGAACGACAACAGCGTGGTGGCCGCCGACAGCAGCACGCCCGTCCACACCGCGCCGAGATCCGCGTCCGCGCGCAGGCAGCCTTCGCGCAGGAACACGGCATAGTTTGCGCCCACGCCGAGCACGAGCATCAGCGCCAGCCAATTGAACAGATTGAGCGGCACCTGCGCGTAGCCGAATACGGCAAGCGTGACGCCAACGGCGAGCAGCACCGGCAAGGTCACGGCGATGCCGCCGCGCACACGGTAGCGCAGCATCAGCAAAACGAGCACGAGGGCCAGCGCGCCGCCGAGCCACCAGCCGCTATCCACGCGATACGCGCCGAACAGCTTCGACACGCTGGCGGCCTTGTCGACGAACACGACGCCGGGCAACCCCTGCGCGGTCGCGATCAGCGCGGGTTCATTCTGCGGCGTCACGCCCTGCGGAATGACGACCGCGGCATAGGCTTTCGTCGATGCATCGACTTCGCCGAGCCAGAGATGTTTGTACGGTTGCGACCACGGCGCCGCGAGCCACCTGTCGATCGTGAGCGGCGCTTGTGGTTTGGCGTATGAGGCGATCCAGGCGTCGGCGACTTCGTCCTTGAAGCCGGCCTGCAGGAGCGTGGCGCGCAACGCGGCGCGGTCGTTGAACACGTGTTGTGCGAGCAACGCGCGGTCTTCATTCTGCTGTTTCGCGGACGGCACGAACTGCGCGACCGACTGATAGCTGCCGACCTTGTTCGCAGTGCCGTTCAACGCGTCCAGTTTCGTGCCCAATGCTTCCGCGCGTTGCAGCACGAGTTCCGGCGTCTCGCCGCGCACGACGAAAAACTGCGCGCTGTTATCCACGCCGACGGCCTCGCGCACCTTGTCTTCCTGCGCGACGAGCGCGGGATCGCGCTGGATCAGCAGGTGGATGTCGTCGTCGCTGGTCAGACGCAGCCAGCCGGGAATCGCCAGCAGCAGCAACAGCGCAGCCACCAACCACGCGCGCTTGCCGCCGATCGTGCGATGCCACACTGTCAGCAAGCGCGCCGCGCCTGCAAACACGCGTTTCGGGCTGCGTTTGGGCGCGCACGTGAGCAGCGCGGGCAGCAGCCACAGCACGGAGGCGAACGCCGTCGTAATGCCGGCAATCGCGAAGCAGGCGATCTGCTTGAGTGCGGGAAACGGCACCCACGTGAGAATCGCGTAGCCGAGCAGGCTCGTCGCGAGCGCCACGCTCAACGCGGGACGCACGGCGCGCGCGCCGCGAGCCGCGTCCCAGCCGCGCTGCGCGCCGAGATACACCACGAAGTATTGAATCGAATAGTCGACGGCCTCGCCGATCAGGCTGGCGCCGAACACGAGCGTCAACAGATGCAGCTTGCCGAATACCAGCATCGTCACCGCAAGCGCGCAGACAATGCCGAGCGCGGTCGATACGAAACCGAGCAGCAACAGACGCGGTGAGCGGAACACCCACATCATCAGAAGCGCGATGCCGCACAGCGACGCGACGCCGATCAGATGCACTTCATGTTCCGATGCGCTGCGCGCCGATTCCGCGTAAAACACGGCGCCGGTTCGCGCCACGGAGACATCGGGGAACGCTTGCTTCAATGCGCTTTCGCCTCGTGCGAGCGCTGCGAGTACCGCGCGCTGCGTCTTGGTTTCGTACGCGGAGCCCGGCAATGTCGCGACGATCAGCACGCTGGTGGCGGCGCCGCGATGCGCAACCAGCATGTTGTCTTCGAGTTCGAGATTCGATGTAGCGAGCGGCAGGCCGCCGAGCCAGTGTTCGAGCCAGCCGAACGGATCGTCGGCGAGCGGCGTGCTGAGCCCGCCGCGCAGCGGGCTGTAGATGCGCTGGGCGAGCGTGTCGTGCAATGTGGTATTCGCCGCGCCGTTTGAGAGCGATGCGCGGTCCGCCGGCGCCAGCAAGCCGAAGCGATACGGCATATACAGCGCAGCGATCTGCGACAGATCGAACGGCGGCAATTCCGCCGTCACCGAACCGAACGCGCCGCTCTTCTGCAACGACGCGCCGAGTTGTTTCGCCGCGGCTTTCGCGTGCGCGTCGTCGTTGCTGGTGACGAGGAAAACGGTGCGGTCGCCCAGCGCGCTCGCCAGCGTATCGACTGCCTTTTCGGCGACCGGATCGGCCTCGGTCGCCGGCAATAGCGCGAGCAGATTGGTTTGCAGCGGCGACGATCCCGCGAACCGCCAGCCGCAATACAGCGCCGCAACGAGCGCGAGCAGCAGCCACGCGGCGCGCATGCCCCACGCCTGTTTCGCGGATCGCTGTTGCAGCATTTCCATTACGGCGCCCCGAGCAGACCGCGTTCAGCCGCGGTGAGTTCGGTCACGGCCGCGCTCTTCGTGAAGTCGAGTTGGGTGACGTCGCCGTTCGCGAGCGTGATGCGCAAACGCTGCAGATAGTCGCCACCGTTCATCTCCAGACCTTTGATCGACTGCGCGATCTGCGGCTGGTTCGGCGTGAGTTGCATGCGCCACTGCGCGGCGCTGCCTTCGGCCTGCACGTCGAATTGCGAGTAGAGTGCCGACAGATCGCCGCCGAGCATCGCGCGCATCATCTTCGAGACTTGCGCGACACCGCGCGTGCCCTGCGCGCTGTGAGCCGTGACGCGCTGGCCGTTGGCGTTGACTTCGGTCACTCCGGCATCGGTGATCACGTAGGTGGCTTTGTACGGCGTGTCGATCTGCCAGATCACGCCGCGTTCGCGGAAGAACAGCAGCGAGCCGGTGCTGACGAGCGGCTGCTTCATCGCGGCGAGCGTTTGCGTCTGCGTGAATTGCGCGCGCACGCCCTTGGCCTGCGCGAGGTGCGCGGCGATCTGCGAGACGAGCGCGGGGTTGCCAGGCGCGGCTTCTTTCGTCGATGCGGCGGACGCAGCCGATGCGGGCTCCATCCATACGACTGTCGCGACAAGCACGCTCAGCGCACTCAATATGCCGACGATCGCAGCGCGCAAATTCATCGTCCCCATACGCGCTCCAGCTTGTCGAACACGACCGGCGGCGAGACGAACTGCAACTCCTGAGTGGCGGCTTCGACCGCGACCTGGATCGTATAACCCTTGGTCAGCCGCGTGCCAGTCGCGCAATCGACGATTTCATAGCCTATTTTCAGGCGGTTTTCGTGTTCGAGCAGTTGCGTGCGCACTTCGATCTGCTGACCGTAGGTGGCCGGCTTCACGTACTTGAGATGCGCTTCCACGATCGGCCACAGATAACCCGAAGCCTGCATCTCGCGATAGTCGTAGTCGAAAGCGCGCAACAGCGCCGCGCGGCCGATCTCGAAGTACTTCAGATAGTGGCCGTGCCAGCACACGTTCATCGCGTCGACATCGTGGAACGGCACTTCCACCGTCGCGCTCGCGCTCAGCACTTTGCGGGAACCGGTCATGCGCTCGATCCTCCGCGAGAGTCGCTCGCCAGATCGCACGCGGCAATGCGCGCGGTCAGCGCGCGCAACTCGTGTTCGAGCGCGCGGTCTTCGTCGACGAACGGCGACTGCGCGCCGACGCTGTCGATGAACGCTTGCAGCGGCGCCGGCACCGGCGTCGCGCTGTCGATCTTCAAGCGCAGACGCGCGGCTTGCACCGTCGCGAGCGTATGCGCGGCGGCGACCTGCTCGGTCAGTTCCAGCACGCGCAAGCAGTCGCGCGCGGCGATCGTGCCCATGCTGACCTTGTCCTGATTGTGCGCCTCGGTGGAGCGCGAAAAGACGCTCGCGGGCATCGTGTTCTTCAAGGCTTCAGCGGTCCATGCGGACGACGAAATCTGCACCGCCTTGAAACCGTGATTGATCGCGGCACGCGCGGGCGCCGCGCCCGACAGATTGCGCGGCAAGCCATTGTTGAAATTCACGTCGACCAGCAGCGCGAGTTGCCGGTCCATCAGATCGGCGAGATTGGCGACCGCGACCTTCAGCGAGTCCATCGCAAAGGCGATATGGCCGCCGTAGAAGTTGCCGCCGTGCAGCACGCGTTCGTTGTCCGGATCGATCAGCGGGTTGTCGTTCGCGCTGTTCAGTTCGTTCTCGACATCGCGGCGCACCCACGAGAGCGCATCGCGCGCCACGCCGATCACATGCGGCGCGCAGCGAATCGAATAACGGTCCTGCAGACGGTGGCCCGGCGTGTCGTCGCGGCCGGACAGGTCGTCGCGAATCCAAGCCGCGGCTTCGGCCTGGCCGGCGTGCGGCTTCACTTCGAAGAGCATCGCGTCGAAGTGCGCGGCGCGGCCGTCGAGCGCGACGGTGCACAACGCCGTCAGGCGCGCCGTGAGCCGCGTCAGATGATCGGCGCGCGCAAACGCGAGACAGGCGAGGCCCGTCATCACGGCGGTGCCGTTCATCAGCGCGAGCCCTTCTTTCGGCGCGAGCGTGAGCGGCGTGTGACCGAGTTCGGTCCACACTTCGCGCACGTCACGCAGATGTCCTTCGAACATCACGTCACGTTCACCTGCAAGCGCGGCGGCCACATACGAGAGCGGCGTGAGATCGCCGCTCGCGCCCACCGAACCTTCCGACGGAATGCGCGGCAGCACACGATGATTGACCAGATCGGCCAGACGTTCGAGCAACACCGGACGCACGCCGGAAAAACCATAAGCGAGCGAGTTGAGCCGCGCGGCGATCACCGCGAGCGTTTGCGCGTCGTCGAGATATTGGCCCATGCCGCAGCCGTGATAGCGCGTGAGTTGCAGCGGCAAGGCTTCGACCAGTTCCATCGGCACGTCGACTACGCAGGCGTCGCCGTAACCGGTGTTGACGCCGTACACGGTCGCGCCCGCGGCCAGATGGCGGCGCAGAAAATCCGCGCCGCGCTGAATACGCGCGCGCCACGCCGGATCGTCGCTCAAGGCGACCGGCGCGCGATGCTGCGCAATCGCGACGACCTCTTCGATCGTCAGCTTGCGCCCGCCTATTACGACTGCCGCGTTGTTCACGTTCGCGCCTGTGTTCGGCACATCGATCAGATCATGTTCGGCCATTCGCGCCTCGCTTGGGGCTGGCCCAGAAATCGAAGAAGTTGAACCATTGGTAAGGTGCCTTGCGGCAATAGTGTTCGAGACGCACGGCATAGCGCTGCGCCCACGCGGCGAGATGCTGCGCGCGTTCGCGGCGCGGCAGGTCGATGCGCTCGGCGAACGGTTCGAAATAGAGACGGTAGCCGTCGTGCTCTTTCAGACAGAAGAACAGGTAGACCGGACAGCCCAGCGCATGCGCGAGCACATACGGACCTTGCGCGAACGGCGCGGTCGAGCCGAGAAATTGCGCTTCGGTCGTGCGCCCCGCTTCGTGGGCGGGCACGCGGTCGCCGACGATCACCAGCAGCTCGCCGGCATCGACGCGCTCCTGCATCATCATCGCGGTCTCGGGTCCGAAGTCGCTGACTTCGAGCAGATGCTTCGCGAACCCGCTATTGGCCGAAGCCAGCACGCTATTGAAGCGACGCGCGTGCTCCGTGTAGACGACCGCCGTGACCTTGGCATAAGCGCCCTGCGCGGCGAGCGCGCGGGTCATTTCCAGATTGCCGAGATGCGCACCGATCACGAGCGCGCCCTTGCCGCTCGCCACCAACGCTTCGAATGCCGAAGGATCTTCGAATTTGACGTCGGCGTTGTTCACGCGGCCCGACCATGCCGCGAGCTTGTCGAAGCCCGATTGCGCGAACGCCAGCATATGGCGGTACGCGGACAGCCAGCCCGGACGTGGCGTATCGCCATGCGGCGCGGCCTCGCCGAGATGCTTGAAGTAGTTGCTGGAGGCCTCGCGCGCGGCGCGCCCCGTCAGCAGAAAATACGCGACGATCGGATGCAGCCACAGCGCGGTGAAGCGCCGGCCGAACAGCTTGCAACTGAGCGCGAGCAGCGACATGCCGAGATGGCTGCCGCGTTCGGCGATACGCCACCAGTCCTGTTGGTTCTCGTTGCCCTGCCCGTCCGCGAGTGCGGAGCGACGCGGCATCACCTTGTGCGCGAGCAGCATCGGCAGACGCCACAGCATGCCGAACACGAGCCGCGTATGACTGCGGCTGATGCGAACGTTGTCCCACAGCACGTCGAAATGCGAGACGCCGTCGCTTGCATAGGTGACGCGTGTGGGAATCGAGCAGAACGCGGCGCGCCGCCAATACAGGCGCACGAGAATCTCTATGTCGAAGTCCATGCGCGTGGGCAGTTGCACGCTGTCGATCAGATTGCAGGCGAGCGCCAGCGGATACAGGCGAAAGCCGCACATCGAGTCGCGGATCGTCAGCGAAAGCGTTTCGATCCACACCCACACATGCGTCAGGTAACGGCCGTAGAGACGCGCTTTCGGCACGCTCTCGTCGTAGACCGGGCGGCCGAGAATCACCGCGCCCGGTTCGGCGCGCGCCGCTTCGATGAAACGCGGCACGTCGGTGGCGTCGTGCTGGCCGTCGGCGTCGATCTGCAACGCGTGCGTGTAGCCCGCCTTGCGCGCGGCGCGCAGCCCCGCCATCACCGCCGCGCCCTTGCCGCCGTTGACCGGCAGGCGCAGCAGCGTGAGCTGTCCCGCGTACTGCTGCGCGAGCGCGGCGAGCACCTGCTGGGTGGCCTCGTCGCTGCCATCATCGACGACAAACAACGGCAGGCCGTGAACCGCCAGATGCGCGACGGTCGCGCCGATCGCGTCCTTATGGTTGTAGATCGGAATGACGATGCATGGAGAGAAGGTCATCACGCGCCCTCCCCGTAGACGATCACGCCGGACGCGCAGTCGCGGCCGCTCACGCGGTACGCGAACTGCACGCGCCGGCGCGCCGCGTCGTGCGCGAGCGTGAGCTTGAGCACCGCACCCGGCGACACCGGCGCCATGAATTTCAGTCGATCGATCGACGCCACCGCGCGCACGGCAGGCACATGCTCGGCCGCCAGACGCATCGCCCAGTCGACCTGGACGACGCCAGGCAGAATCGGCAGGCCGGGAAAGTGGCCGGCGAAATGCACGAGCGAGGGCGGCACGCGCAACTCGTAGTGCAGCGTGTCGCCGCTGCGCGCTTCGGCCAGCACTTCCATGCCTTCGACGCGCGGTTCGAACGCGGCCGCCACGGCGGCTACCGGCAATTTGCCGCGCGCGTCGAATGGCAGCGTGACGCGAAAACGCCAGTGGCGCGGCAGCACCACGACGTCGAAATATTCGGCGAGATGCCGGCGCAGGACTTTCGCGAGCGCCACGCGGCCTTCGTCGCGCAAGGCCGCGCCGCCCGCTTCGGTCAGCGCCACGACGGCGCCGACGCGCTCGCGCGAGGCGCCTTCCAGCGGCACGAGCGCCGCTTGCGCCACATACGGATGCAGCGCGAGGCGCGCTTCCAGTTCCGGCAGCGAGACGCGCTTGCCGTCGAGCTTGAGCACGCGGTCAAGCCGGCCTTGCAGGCGGAAGCGGCCCTCGGCGTCGAAGGCGATCTTGTCGTCGGTGCGATGCCAGCCGGCGTGATCGAGATGCGGCGAGCGGACATTCAGCGCGCCGTCTTCGTCGCGGCGCACTTCGATGCCGGACACCGGTTGCCAGGCATCGGTCTGATCCTGGCGCCGCCACGCGATGCCGCCGGTTTCCGTGCTGCCGTAAATCTCGAGCGGCGCCGCGCCGTAGGCTGCGGCGTATTCCTGCGCGGCTTCGAGCGCGAGCGGACCACCCGATGAAAAGAACGCGCGCGGCGCCGGCGTCAGGTCGGCGAAGCCGGGCAACGCAGGCCAGCGCGACAGTTGTGCGGGCGTCGAGACGATCACTGCTGCGCCGCATCGGTCGATCTGCGCTTGCAGATGCAACGGCTCGATGCTGACCGCGCGGTCGAAGGCACGGCCGGCTGCGAGCGGCCAGAGCACGCGAAACAGCAAACCGTAGATGTGGTGATGCGGCACGCTCGCGAGCATCGTCGCGTCGCCGACTAGCGCGCCCCACTGCTTTTCAAGCGTGTGCACTTCGGCGTTGAATTGCGCGAGCGTCTTGCGGATCGGCTTGGGGCGGCCGCTGCTGCCTGAGGTGTAGAGCGTGAGCGGAGCTTGTGGGTCGATTGCGTAAGTCGCGCGGGACGTATGCGCTGCAGCAGCGTCGGCCTTGCCTTCGACAGCGGCTGCAAATGGCGGCAAATCCGCGTCGGCCAGCACGACTTCATACGCGTCGGCGAGATCGGCGAGATAGCCCGGCGTCGAGTTGGCCGGAATCACCGGCTCCTTGCCGCACGCGAACAGCGCAAAGAGCGCGCAGGCAAAATCGAACGGATCGTCGATGCACATCGCGTAGCGTTGCGCAGCTTGCGTTTGCACGAGCGCGATCAGCCCGGCGACGCGCGCGCGAAACGCCGCGCGATCGAGCAGCGCGGCGCCGTCACGGCATACGGGCGCATGCACCACGGCAGTCCCACCAGCTACCGACAACAGATCATGCAACGCGATCATGCCGCCTCCGAACGCGCGGCGCGCGGCAGCACGACCAGATAACGCCAGATGACCTCGGCCACCAGCAGCACGCCGATCAGCACATAGGCGATCGCGCCGTTATAGAGCGACCAGCTTGCGCGGCTCCAATACAGCGCGGTATAAGCGGAAAACACGCCGTTCAGTGCGAAGAACGCACACCACACCTGGGTCACGCGCAGCGTATGGCGCACCGCGCCCGGCGGCAGGTTCGGATTGCCGAGGCGCGCGAACTTTTCGATCATCGACGGCCCGCGCACGAGCGTCGCCCCGAACGCGATCAACAGGCCCAGATTGACGAGCGACGGGTAAAGACGCAGCAGCAGCTCGCTATTGGTCAACACGATCGCCGCCGACGCGCAGCTCAGCAAACCGACCACGGTCCAGTCGATTGTGGAAAGCCGCCGCAACGAGGTCGCGACCGGGCCGCTGCCGGCCCAGCGCTGCAGCCACAGGATCGCAAACAGCATGCAGCCGACGTAGCGCGGCGTGTCCCATTTCCACGCGCACAGAATCAACGCGGGGTACGCGAGCTTTAACAGCACCTGCACGACGGTTTTGCCCAGGTGGCGCTCAGTGCCGGGCGAGGCATCGGCGGCCCGATCCGCCGCCGCTTGCGTTCGCGAGCGCACGGATGGCATCAGCCTTGTGCCGCCAGCAGCGATTCGACCGCACCGATCACGTCGCCGACGGTGCGCACCGACTTGAACTCTTCCGGCTTGATGCGGCGTCCGGTCATCTCCTGCAGTTTGATCGCGAGGTCGACGGCGTCGATGCTGTCGAGATCGAGGTCTTCGAACAGATGCGCCTGCGGCGTGACGCGCTCGGGCTCGATTGCGAAGTTCTCTTTGAAGATGGCGCGGATGCGCTCCAGAATCTCTACCTCGGACACGATTTACTCCCCCTTTCTGGTTGTTTCGTTCACAGCGTGCACCGCTTCGCGCTGGCTTGCCACCAGCGCGGCCAGCGTGCTGATCGAGCGGAAGTGTTCGCGCGTGCGCTCGTCGTTCGCTGCGATGGTCAGTTGGTATTGTTTGCGCAGCACGATGCCGATTTCGAGCGCATCGATCGAATCGAGACCGATACCGTCGGTATCGAACAACGGTGCATCGTCGTCGATATCGGCCGGGCTCAGGTCTTCCAGATCGAGAGCTTCGATCAGGAGCTGTTTAATTTCCAGTTTTAAAGAATCCATAATCGAACAGGTGCTGAGTAATGTGTGCTTCGACGGCGCTCGTCACGCTGCGCGCCGCGAGAGCCGGTGGAGTGTCATGGGCCGCGAGCTGGTCGACGCCGAGCGGTTCGAGCACGTTCACGCGCATTCTGAACGCGCGCGCCGGCACGTCGTACCAGCGCATCTGCTTGGTGAATGCGGGCGGATCGCAATCCATCAGCACTGGGACGATCGGCGCGCCGACCTTCAGCGCCATGTGCGCGAAACCGCGCGAAAACGCATGCAGCCGGTTCGGCGCCGGGCTGCGCGTGCCTTCCGGAAAAATAATCATGGTATAGCCTGCCGCCAGTTGCTTCGCGCCGGCCTCGACGAGTTCCGCGGGATCGGCATTGCTGACGTACTCGGCCGAGCGCACGATGCCCCAGAAACACGGGTTGCCCCAGTGCGCGTTTTTCACCACGCAGCAGGCATGCGGCGTGAGCGACAGTAGCACCATCACGTCGAGATAGGTCGGGTGATTCGCGACTACGATCGCCGGGCCGCCCGCGCGCAACGCCTGCACGCCCGAGACTTCCAGTTCCATCACGCCGATGCGTTGCAATACCGCGACCAGCGCGCGGAAAAACCAGTGGATCACGCTCGTCACGGCAAATTGGCGCGACGCGCGGTGCGGCCACACCCATGCGAGCGGAAAAACCACCACCGAGAACAGCACGCCGCACACGCCGAAGACCACGAAGGCCATGCCGGTCGCGCAGAATCGCCAGAAATAATCAAGCCGCGCGGTCATGCCAACTCCAATGCCAGGTGGCGCCGGTGTTTTGCCAGGCGGTGGGCAGGCCGGTTTCCAGGCAGTGCTGCAGCGCCTGGCTCTGGGTCGCGAAGAGGGTTTCCGAGGTGGCGCTTGCGCTCGCTTCGTGCGTCGGCTCGGATTCCGGCTGGTCCGTGCGCGATACCGTGCACACCAGCTCGCCCGTCGCCGTTTCGCTATCGAGCAGGATCGCGATCGCGCCGCCCTGTACTTCGTCTTCGATCGTGCCGTACGCCGGGTCGGCCGGTTCATCGGCGTACACCAGCAGCAGCGGCGAATCCGGCTGCGTGGCGTATTGCGCGTGCGCTTCCAGCAGCGCGTAACCGAGCGTTTCCGCGCCGGCCGAGATCGCGCTCGCCGCGGAGCGGTCGCTGCGGGCAATGCCGAATATGCCGGTCATGGCGTTGAGCACCGACAGGCTGAACGCGGTCGGCGACACCGGCTCGCCCGCGCTGATGGCGCGCAGAATGTCCGTCGTGCGCCGCAATTCCCCGTGGCGCGAGGCGAACACGACCCGCGCCGCGTCCTTGGCGACACAATCGTGCGCAACTTTCAGCGCCACTCTCGACAGAGTGCTCAGACGACGCCGCACGATCGGCTCGATGAAGCCGATATCGGGTGCGGCAGATGCGGCAGCAGGCCAGCTAGACCAGCGAGCGACCGGAATGGTCCAGTGCAGATCGGGCATATCGGTGTTCGCGCGTAGAAGCGAGGAGAGGCTGAAGCGCCTGACGGAATACGGCACCGTCACAGCGTGCACGCGCCGCGCGGACCGGCAATCTCCAGCCGGGGTCAATCCAATCTTCTTATATAGGGTTCAGCGAATTAACGGCACTTGGCCCCGATTATTTAGGCGCCTTTGTCAATTAGTCTGAAGGATTGTCTCCGGCTCCCTATGGTCGGCGGAATCATACTGAATATTCTGGGATAAATCAGCCACAAAAGACGTATCCATCTGTATCCGTATCTCACATGCGACGCCCGGCTGAATAGCGATGGCATGGACCTCCGGCACCATTTTCCGCATTGCGAACGGAGCCTCTGCCCATCAGCAGCGCGGCTTGCCGCCGATCTGCCAAAGAAATATTTCGCCGAAATGCGTCAATACTTTCAATTTACTTTCTTAAAAAGTGTTTCAGATTGGAAGCAGCTTGCGTCGTTAGCCGGCCTCGTCCTGAAATGCGCATCGCATGGCCGGTTCGAGTGCGCCGTTTCTGAGATGCAAATTGCCGTGGCACGGATGCCGAAATCCGGTATCGGGCGCGGAGCTTCGCGTTTTCTCCGGCGCTGAAAACCGAACGGCCCGGCAGGGTGAACTGTCGAGCCGTTTGTTTGCTACCGATGCCACGATTTGGACGCGCACCGCCAGCCAGGTACTATTTACTGAACGACTTTCGTATCGGACGCCGGCACCGGTGCCGCGGCGGGCGCTGTACCGGTCGCCACCATTTCGTTCGATGCCCCGCCGCTCTGGCCGACCGGAATCTTCACCGTATGAACCACGCCGTTGCCAAGCGGGAAATCAGCCAGCGCGCTACGCGCCAGATACGGCATGGCCCGAACCAGCGACGACTCGCCGCCCGTATTGCGCGCCGTCACGTTGTAGACCTCCTTGCCGCTCGCCCGCTCGGTAATCCGCACGCCCAGCAGGTGCGTGAAGATCGGATAGCTCTGGTTCACGTAGGTGGTCGAATACCCGCCCCATGGGCCCCACGGATCGAACGGCCGGCCCCAACCCCAGTACGGCGCCGGCCACGGGTTGTAATACACCGGCTCCGAGACCGTCACCATGTCCGAACGAATTCCATACGAGAGCCCGACCAGATAGCGCGCCTGCGCGGCGTCGACCTGGCGGAACGAATGCGTGGCGAGTTCGTTCGCGACAAAGCGCTCGTAGGTGCTGAGTTCGAGATTATTCTGCTGGTCCGCCGCTCGCGTGAACGCATAGGTTCGGGTGGCGTCGTTACCGCTCCAGTCGGAGAAGGCCGTGACCTGGGTGGTCACGTAGGTCGTGCAGCCGGAAAGCAGCATCGTCAGCGCGGCTATCAGCAGCGTGGCGCGGCGGGTCCATCGATCGATTTTCATGGTCTACCTCGTGAAGCTTTTGAATTGCCTCTGTATTCTCCGCCAAACCCGGCCTCGTCGACGCACAGGCTTTCCCGCACGCGGGCGCCCGATAATACGCTGACCAGGCGACTCGGTAAAAAGTTCGCTCCGCACAATTCTCCGAGGCTTTGTACAATGGCTCGACATGCCCGGCCCGCACGCCAGAAGCGCGCTCGCCGACTCGAGTTCCAACACTACAGAACGCCATGGCCGATACCGCAACGCCCAATGTGATCCGCCGCGCCGACTACGCGCCGCCCGCCTTCCTGATCGACACCGTCGCACTGGAGTTCGATCTCGTCCCCGAACGCACGGTTGTCCGGAACACGATGCGCGTGCGCCGCAATCCGGAGGCATCGCGCGCCTTGCATCTGGAATTGATGGGCGAACAACTGGAGTTCGTCAGCGCCGAGATCGACGGCCAGCCGTTCGCCAACGCCCACGCGCACGAACACGGCCTGCTGCTCGACAACGTGCCGGACCAGTTCGAACTCACGCTCACGAGCCTCTGCAATCCGGCTGAGAACACCACGCTGTCGGGCCTTTATGTATCGGGCGGCAACTTCTTCACGCAGTGCGAGGCCGAGGGCTTTCGCCGCATTACTTATTTCCTCGATCGTCCAGACGTGATGGCGACCTTCACGGTCACGTTGCGCGCCAGCAAGGCCGACTACCCGGTGTTGCTGTCGAACGGCAACCTGCTCGAAGAAGGCGATTTGCCGGACGGCCGCCACTTCGCGCGCTGGGAGGATCCGTTCAGAAAGCCGAGCTATCTGTTCGCGCTGGTCGCCGGCAAGCTGGTCGCCCTGGAAGAGCGCGTGAAGAGCGGCTCGGGCAAGGAAAAGCTGCTGCAGGTGTGGGTCGAACCGCACGACCTCGACAAGACCCGTCATGCGATGGATTCGCTGATCCATTCGATTCGCTGGGACGAGGAACGCTTCGGGCTCGAACTCGATCTGGACCGCTTCATGATCGTCGCGGTGAGCGACTTCAACATGGGCGCGATGGAGAACAAGGGGCTCAACATCTTCAACACGAAGTACGTGCTGGCGAACCCCGAAACGGCCACCGACACCGACTTCGCGAACATCGAGGCCGTGGTCGGCCACGAGTATTTCCACAACTGGACCGGCAACCGCGTGACCTGCCGCGACTGGTTCCAGCTGAGCCTGAAAGAAGGCCTGACGGTGTTCCGCGATCAGGAGTTCTCGGCCGACATGGCGGGCGGCGCAACGGACGAAGCCGCGCGCGCCACCAAGCGCATCGAGGACGTGCGCGTGCTGCGCCAGATGCAGTTCGCCGAAGACGCGGGTCCGATGGCGCATCCGGTGCGCCCGGAAAGCTACGTCGAGATCAACAACTTCTACACGATGACCGTCTACGAGAAAGGCTCGGAAGTCGTGCGGATGTATCAGACGCTGTTCGGCCGCGACGGTTTCCGCAAGGGCATGGACCTGTACTTCAAGCGTCATGACGGCCAGGCCGTGACCTGCGACGATTTCCGGCACGCGCTCGCCGACGCGAACGGCCGCGATCTCACGCAGTTCGAGCGCTGGTATAGCCAGGCCGGCACGCCGCGCGTGTCCGTGCGCACCCACTACGACGCCGCGCAGCAACGCTACAGCGTGACGCTCACGCAAGGCTACGGCGAAGGCGCGCCGGCCGCGCGCGAAACGCAAAAAGGTCCGCTGCTGATTCCGTTCGCGATCGGTCTGATCGGCAAGGACGGCAAGGATCTGCCGCTGCAATTGCAGGGCGAGAACACGGCCTCGGCCTTCACCACGCGCGTGCTCGAATTCACGCACACGGACCAGACCTTTACGTTCGTCAACGTGGCGCAGGAGCCGCTGCCTTCGCTGCTGCGCAATTTCTCGGCGCCGGTGATTGTCGAATACGACTACTCGGCGGAACAGCTGGCGTTCCTGCTCGCCCACGACAGCGATCCGTTCAACCGCTGGGAAGCCGGCCAACGGCTCGCCACGCGCGAGCTGCTCACGCTCGCCGGACGCGCCGCCACCGGCGTGCCGCTGCAACTCGACGACTCCGTGGTCGCCGCGTTCGCACGCGTGCTGACCGACGAAACCCTCTCGCCTTCGTTCCGCGAACTCGCGTTGATGCTGCCTTCGGAAGCGTATCTGGCCGAGCAGATGGCCGAATCGAATCCGGCGGCCGTGCATGCCGCGCGGCAGTTCGTGCGCAAGCGTCTCGCCAATGCGCTCAAGGGCGACTGGCTCAAGGTGTACGAGCAGCACCGCACGCCGGGCGCGTACGAGGCCACGCCGGAAGCGTCCGGTCATCGCGCGCTGAAGAACCTCGCGCTGTCGTACCTCGCGGAACTGGACGATCCGGCCGAGGCCGTGCGTCTCGCGTCCGCGCAATACGATGCGGCGAACAACATGACCGACCGCTCGGCGGCGCTCTCCGCGCTGCTTAATGCGTCGGCGGCCAATGGCGGCAGCGCCGAAGCGCAGCAGGCGCTGGACGATTTCTACCGGCGCTTCGAAAAGGAGCCGCTCGTCATCGACAAGTGGTTCGCCTTGCAGGCCACGCAGCGTGGCAGCGCGCAACGTCCGGTGATCGACATCGTGCGCAAGCTGATGGCGCATCCGGCTTTCAACCTGAAGAACCCGAACCGCGCGCGCTCGCTGATTTTCAGCTTCTGCGCGGCGAATCCGGCGCAGTTCCATGCCGAAGACGGCTCGGGCTACGCGTTCTGGGCCGATCAGGTGATCGCGCTCGACGCCATCAATCCGCAAGTGGCCGCTCGCCTCGCCCGCTCGCTGGAATTGTGGCGCCGCTTTACGCCGACACTGCGCGACGGCATGCGCGCGGCGCTGGAGAAAGTGGCGTCCCAGGTGAAATCGCGCGACGTGCGCGAGATCGTAGAGAAAGCGTTGGCGTGATGCTCGCCTGAGCGCCTTTGTCGCATCGAAAAGCCGGCGCGTGTTGCCGGCTTTTTTTCGCCCCCGCGTTCGCCGGCGCGACCGCGCGCGGCAATCACGTTAGCCATCTGGACAACTGTTCGACTCGCGTCGGCGGGGTGAAAGCAAACGCATTCACTTAACGGTTTACGTTTAACGCGATGCGTTATGTGATCCCATGATCACGACATTCGGCGACAAAGCTACGGCGAGATCTTTCAGGGCAAGTTCGTGTACTCATTGCCGCTTCACATGCAGGCGCTCGCGCGCCGCAAGCTGTTTGTGATCGACGCCGCGGAGTCCATCCGCGACCTGCATGCGCCGCCCGGCAACCGGCTGGAAGCGCTGCAAGGCCAGCGCAGCGGGCAATGGAGTATTCGGATCAATGCGCAATGGCGCATCTGTTTTCATTTCGTCGACGGGGAGGCGCTGAATGTCGAAATTGTCGACTGTCACTGACTATTGGGAGACCGGCATGGTCATCAAACGCTCCGATCTGGGCAGCATCGATTTCTCGGACATCGACACGGGCGACAGCATCCCGGAAATCCATCCGGGCGAGATTCTGCGCAGCGAGTTTCTCCAACCGCTCGGCATGTCCGTCAACGCGCTCGCGCTTGCGCTGCGCGTACCGGCTCCGCGCATCAACGACGTGGTGCGCGGCAAGCGCGCCGTCTCGGCCGACACCGCGCTGCGGCTCGAGCGCTACTTCGGCGCGAGCGCGCAGTTCTGGCTCAACCTGCAAATCGCCTACGACCTGCGCGTCGCCACCGTGGCCGCCGGAGAACAGATCGAACGCGAGATCGAACCCATGCCGAAGGCGGACCGCCCGAAAATGCCGAAGGTTTCGACCGAACACGCCCGTGCCGCAGCGCTCGCGGCGAGCGTGAGCGGCAAGCTCACGGCCGGCAAGGCGCGCCGCAAAGCCTGAATTTCAGCCGCACCGGTGTGCCCGGCGGCGTCGCCCTACACGGTTCTCGCGCAAAAGCACGGAAGCGACACAACGAACGGTTAAAATCGGAATATTCCTCAAGCCTTCCCGGAGTACAGCATGGCTTTGCAACGTCGTACCACTCTCACGAAGTACCTGATCGAGCAGCAGCGCGAAACCAACAACCTGCCGGCCGATCTGCGCCTTTTGATCGAAGTCGTTGCGCGTGCGTGCAAAGCGATCAGCTACCACGTCAGCAAGGGCGCGCTGGGCGATGCGCTCGGCACGGCGGGCAGCGAGAACGTTCAAGGCGAAGTGCAGAAGAAGCTCGACATCCTGTCGAACGAAATCCTGCTCGAAGCGAATGAATGGGGCGGCAACCTCGCCGGCATGGCGTCCGAGGAAATGGAACAGTTCTTCCCGATCCCGGCGAACTATCCGAAGGGCGAATACCTGCTCGTGTTCGATCCGCTCGACGGCTCGTCGAACATCGACGTCAATGTGTCGATCGGCACGATCTTCTCAGTGCTGCGCTGCCCGGACGGCCAGCAGCCCACCGAACAGTCGTTCCTGCAACCGGGTACGCAGCAGGTCGCCGCGGGCTACGCGGTGTACGGTCCGCAAACGGTGCTGGTGCTGACTACCGGCAACGGCGTGAACTGCTTCACGCTCGACCGCGAACTCGGCTCGTGGGTGCTCACGCAAAGCGACATGCGCATTCCGGTCGAAACGCGTGAATACGCGATCAACGCTTCGAACGAGCGTCACTGGTATCCGCCGGTCCAGCAGTACATCGGCGAGTTGAAGGCTGGCACGGACGGTTCACGCCAGGCCGACTTCAACATGCGCTGGATCGCGTCGATGGTGGCGGACGTGCACCGTATCCTGAATCGCGGCGGCATCTTCATGTATCCGGCCGACAAGCGCACGCCGGACAAGCCGGGCAAGCTGCGCCTGATGTACGAAGCGAATCCGATGGCGTTCATCGTCGAGCAGGCGGGCGGCGCCGCGACCAACGGCGAGAAGCGCATTCTGGACATCCAGCCGAAAAGCCTGCACGAGCGCGTGGCGGTGTTCCTCGGCTCGAAGAACGAGGTGGACCGCGTGACCCGCTACCATCTCGAAACAAAAAAGTGAGTTCAGGGGCTTGCCAAGCCGATAAAGAAGTCCCTATAATCTCGTTTCTCCTGATGCCGGAATAGCTCAGACGGTAGAGCAGCGCATTCGTAATGCGAAGGTCGGGGGTTCGATTCCTCTTTCCGGCACCACAAGATTCAAGCAAAAAGCCCAGTCCTCGCGACTGGGCTTTTTGTTTTTCTGCGTGTGCTTTTCCGATTCTGCTCGTGTCGCGGATCACCCACGAAAATCCAGCCGATCGAATTGCGCTGTCACGCCGAGGTTGCGTGCCACAACGGAATCTTCCGCTCGCGCCGGCTCTGCCTGCTGAGTGCCGTAGGCCGCGACCGCTTCCTGCGGCGCCGAAGAGAACCACAAAATCCGGCCGTCACACTCGATTCCGACCTGACGACCTTTCCAGTACACAGCGTTTTCCATGGCGAACTCTCTGAAGGGCGAAGACTGCCATCTTCCGCGCCGGCCGTGGCGCGTCCGTTATCCACCGCACTCTGGGCGCGGATAGTCGCTTCAATGATAGGCGGCGATTGCTGGATTGACTCAGTGCGCGCGCCACCGTCAATGGCATCATCGCAACTTCATCGTCGGGCATGTTCCGTGCAACCTCACCAGCGTTCGCCCGATCCGCCGGGCCGCGCTTATCCATTATTCATCGATATGGACGCCATCCGCAGCAAGCCTCGCTCGACACCGCCCTCTCCCGACGCCCCCGCATTCACCGGCTTCGTGCGCGTGCGCGGTGCTCGCGAACACAATCTGAAAAACGTCGACGTGCAGATTCCGCGTGATGCTCTGGTCGTCTTCACCGGCGTGTCCGGCTCGGGCAAATCGTCGCTGGCATTCGGCACCTTGTACGCCGAGGCACAGCGGCGCTATTTCGAATCGGTCGCGCCGTATGCCCGACGCCTGATCGAGCAGGTCGGCGTGCCCGAGGTCGACGCCATCGAAGGCCTGCCGCCCGCGGTCGCCTTGCAGCAGCAGCGCGGCACGCCGAGCGCGCGCTCGTCGGTGGGCAGCGTGACCACGCTGTCGAGCCTCGTGCGCATGCTGTATTCGCGCACCGGCGACTATCCGCCGAAGCAACCCATGCTGTTCGCCGAAGATTTCTCGCCGAACACCGTGCAAGGCGCCTGCCCGACTTGCCACGGACTCGGCCGCGTGTACGAGGTCAACGAAAAATCGATGGTGCCCGACGACTCGCTGACCATTCGCGAGCGCGCGATCGCCGCATGGCCGCCCGCCTGGCACGGACAGAATCTGCGCGACATTCTGGTGACGCTCGGCTACGACGTCGATAAGCCGTGGCGCGACTTGCCGAAGAAAGACCGCGACTGGATTCTCTTCACCGACGAACAGCCGACCGCGCCCGTCTACGCCGGCCTCACGCCTAAGGAAACCCGCGCCGCGCTCAAGCGCCGCGACGAGCCGAGCTATCAGGGCACCTTCACCGGCGCGCGCCGCTACGTGTTGCACACGTTCGCGAACACTCAAAGCGCGTTGATGAAAAAACGCGTGTCGCAATTCATGGTCGGTAGCGTCTGTCCGACGTGTCATGGCAAGCGGCTCAAGAAAGAAGCGCTGTCGGTGAAATTCGCCGGACTCGATATCGGCGAGTTTGCCCAGTTGCCGCTCGCCAGGCTTGCCGAGATGCTCGAACCGATCGCGCGCGGCGAATGGCCTCAAGCCGATGCAACACACCCGGGCCAAACCGCCGCCAAAAGCAGTGTGCTCAGCAAAAGCGCCATGCGCGATGCCGTCGACAAACGGATCGCCGCAGGCGGCTCGGCGCACAAAGCGTCGCCCGATGTGCGGCGCACGCCCAACCTCTCCGAGGAGAAACGCGTCGCCGCGCAACGCATATCAGCCGAACTGCTCGAACGCCTGAGGACGTTGGTCGATCTGGGACTGGGTTATCTCGCACTCGAGCGCAGCACGCCCACGCTGTCATCCGGCGAATTGCAGCGCTTGCGGCTCGCCACGCAGTTGTCGTCGCAGTTGTTCGGCGTCGTGTATGTGCTCGACGAGCCATCGGCCGGCCTGCATCCCGCCGACGGCGAAGCGCTCTTCAGCGCGCTGCAGGGGTTGAAGGCGGCGGGCAATTCGCTGTTCGTCGTCGAACACGATTTGCAGATGATGCGGCGCGCCGACTGGCTCGTCGACGTCGGTCCCGCGGCCGGCGAAGCAGGCGGCCATGTGGTCTATAGCGGGCCGCCCGCCGGACTCGCGAAGGTCGAAGCGTCGCAAACGCGCCGGCATCTGTTCGCGCCGCCAGAGCGTGTCGAGCGCGCGTCGCGTGAACCTGCTGGCTGGCTGCGGCTCGCGGGCATCACCCGCAATAATCTGCGCGGACTGGACGCCGAGTTTCCGCTCGGCTGCCTGACTGCGGTCACGGGCGTGTCGGGCTCGGGCAAGTCGAGCCTCGTGAGCCAGGCGTTGCCGGAACTGGTCGCAAGCCATCTTGGCCGCGTCTTCGACAATCCGGACGACGACGAACAAGACCCGTTGCTCGCCGCCGCAACCGCGCCGACCGGCGGCCACATCGTCGAGGGCATGGGCGCGCTGCGGCGACTCGTACGCGTCGATCAGAAACCGATCGGCCGCACCCCGCGTTCCAACCTCGCTACCTACACGGGCCTCTTCGACCACGTGCGCAAGCTGTTCGCCGACACGCCGCTCGCCCGCAAGCGCCGCTACAGCGCAGGCCGCTTCTCGTTCAACGTGGCGCAAGGCCGTTGCCCGACTTGCGAAGGCGAAGGCTTCGTCAGCGTCGAACTGTTGTTTCTACCAAGCGTCTATGCGCCCTGCTCGACCTGTCACGGCACGCGCTACAACACGCAGACACTGGAAGTCACATGGCGCGATAAAAACATCGCCGAGGTGCTCGGCCTGACCGTCGACGCCGCCTGCGATTTCTTCGCCGACGAGCCCAGCGTGATGCGCGCGCTGAAAGTGTTGCGCGACATCGGCCTCGGCTATCTGCGGCTCGGTCAGCCCGCCACCGAATTGTCCGGCGGCGAAGCCCAACGCATCAAACTCGCCACCGAATTGCAACGCGCGCAACGCGGCGACACGCTCTATATCCTCGACGAGCCGACCACCGGTCTGCATCCCGCCGACGTCGACCGCCTCATGGTGCAACTCCAGGGACTCGTGGATGCCGGCAATACCGTGGTGGTGGTCGAACACGACATGCGGGTGGCGGCGCAAAGCGACTGGGTCATCGACGTCGGACCGGGCGCCGGCGACGCCGGCGGCAAGATCGTGGCGAACGGCACACCGGCCGAGATCGTGCGCGTGAAGGAAAGCCGCACCGCAGAGTATCTGCAGCAACAACTCGCAGCGTGAAGGCGAAATAAGCGTGCGCGCTAGCGAGCGCCGCGCTTCTCCTTCAGGAAATCGATCAGCGCGCGCAGTTTGAGCGGCATCTGCGCGCGGCTCGCCGTGTAGAGATAGAAACCGGGGAAGCTCGGACACCATGCGTCGAGCACGCGCACTAGGCGGCCATCGTCGAGTTGCTCGCGTACGTAGTCCTCGATGACGTGCAGCAGACCCACGCCCTGCTCGGCCGCTTGCACCATCGTGCGCAGGTCATTGGTGACGAGCGCGCCGCGCGTCTCGACTTCGAACACGCGCGCCGGATCATCGGGCGGCGCGAACTCCCATCGATAGATGCCGCCGCTCGACGCAAAACGGTAGCGCAGGCAGTCATGCGCGGCGAGATCGGCTGGCGTCGCGGGCGGTGCATAGCGCTCGAAATAGGCCGGCGAGCCCGCCACCGCAATGCGAATCTCGCCGCTCAACGGCACCGCCACCATGTCCTGCGCGACCCGTTCGCCAAGCCGGATGCCCGCATCGAAGCCTTCGCCGACGACATCGGCCATGCCGTCGTCCAGCGTCATGTCGAGACGGATCTGCGGATAGCGGCGCGTGAATTCCGCGAGATGCGGCAGCACCAGCAGTTCGCTCGCGACCCGCGGCAAATTGATGCGCAAATTGCCGGCGGGCTGGTCGCGGGTTTCGTCGAGCGCTTCGAAGGCGGCCTCGAGTTCGCCCAGCGCCGGTCGCACGCGACCAAGAAACTGCGCGCCGGCTTCGGTCAGCGCCACGCGCCGGGTCGTCCGGTTGAACAGACGCACATTCAATTGCGTTTCGAGCGAGCGGATGCTTTGCGACAGCACCGACGCCGTCACGCCGGTCTCGGCGGCCGCGTGCGTGAAGCTGCCGTGACGCGCCACGCTCACGAACGCCATCAACGCCGGCAATTGCGCAGGATCCATCGTCGCCTCCATTGTTAAGCCGAACTTCACAATCCTTGCAGACAAGCGGCATTTTTCCACGAAAAGAATCGGCGCACGATAGGCCATGGATTCAATTTTTCCTACGACACCGCTCAAGGAGACTGACATGACGATGAATCGCTATACCCTGCTCGGCCGCTCAGGCTTGCGCGTCAGCCCGATCGCGCTCGGCACGATGACTTTCGGCACCGAATGGGGCTGGGGTGCCGAGGAAAAGTCCGCGCAACGGCTGTTCGATCTGTACGTGGATGCCGGCGGCAATTTCATCGACACCGCGGACCTCTACACGGAAGGCACGAGCGAGAAATGGCTGGGCAAGTTCGTCGCGGCGCGCGGCCTGCGCGAGCGGCTCGTGATCGCGACCAAGTACGGCTACAACGCCGAGACCGGCAACCCGAACGCGGGCGGCAACCATCGCAAGAACCTGCTGCGCGCGCTGGACGGCTCGCTCAAGCGGCTCGGCACGGACTACATCGACTTGTACTACCTCCACACGTGGGATCGCATCACGCCGGTGGACGAAGTCATGCGCGCAATGGACGACGCCGTGCGCGCCGGCAAGATCCGTTATGTCGGCTTGTCGGACACGCCCGCCTGGTTCGCCGGACGCGCGCAAACGCTCGCCGACTGGCGCGGCTTCGAACCGGTCGCGGCCATGCAGCTCGAATACTCGATGATCGAACGCAATGCCGAAAATGAGTTCGCCGATCTCGCCGCCAATCTCGGCATGGGGCTCGTGCCGTGGAGTCCGCTCGGCATGGGCGTGCTGTCCGGCAAGTACCGGCCTTCGCAAAGCGGCGCGACAGGCGGTTTTTCCGGCGACGGCCGTCTCGCCAGCATGGCCAGCGCGCCGCCGCCGGGATTTGACAAACTGACCGAACGCAACTTTCGCATCGTGGCGGAACTGGAGTCCATCGCCAATCTCGCCGGCCGGCCGATGGCGCAAGTCGCGCTGAACTGGCTGCATCAGAAGCGCGGCGTGTCCAGCATCATCGTCGGCGCGACGCGGCCGGAGCAGTTGCAGGAGTCGCTCGGCTCGCTCGACTTCACGCTGGCGCCGGAACTGATCGCGCGGCTCGACGCCGTGTCGGAACCGGCCCGTCCATTCCCGTACTACATGTTTGCGGACGGTCATCAAGCGCGGATTCACGGACAGGTCGAAGTGACTGATAAACCGGCTGCTTACTCCGCGTCGGTGAAAATCCCGGTGCCGACAGCGTAGAAATAGCGTCTGACGAATGCCCAGCGTTCGCTGCCGAACGTTAGGTTTTCTTATTCAGGCAAAAAATCTTAAAAAATGTTTTTAGCCGTCAACGAAATTCGAGAATGGTTCGTTTACAAAAGATTAGGGGGCCGAATGGCGCGTACTGAACGAAACGGTAATTAACGAACGTTCGGCCACTTAAGAAGAAAATCCTGCCGATGCGGCAGTGCACAAAAATCCACGGCAATTGGATTCATATCGGCCAATATGAATGTGGAGTGCGCAAAAGCGAGGGCGGGTTGCTGAACAGCCCGTGGGACAAAGATAGGAAGGGAATAGCGGGAAGTATCGGACTGACTGGGACCGGTGAAAGCGAAATCAGCGCATTAGCAGTCAACCGATAAATTCTATTCAAACATTCCGTTCCATTGTCGGGCTGTGCCGTTAAAGCAACACACAACATGTGGCCCGCATCAGGCGCTGGTGCAAAACGGGGACCGAGGCCGATAATCGGTTTGTAAAGGAGAAAGATCATGGATGCCAAACCACCGAAAGTTCCGACCCCGGATAAAGTTTTTTGCCCGGATCCGGAACCCGCTGGCGTCGAGTTTTTGGGTGCAGAACTGCCGGAGCACGTTCGCGCCTTTTTCGACGAACAACGCAAGTCGTGCGACTCGAAGTAACGGGGCAGTGGCGCGATGCAGCATCGACGTCCGCGCGTCCGGCGCGCGGCGGTTGTATGCACACGTCTGACCGCTCGTGTTCGGCTCGATTCGTGACGCGGGGTGAGTCCGTCTGATTCGGACGACGCCTGGCCGTGCGGCCCGGCGTGTGTTTTTGCTCGCCTATTCAAGCGTCCTTCCGAAGATTTCCGCCGGAACGCAGACGCACGTTCGGCGCATCGTCTATTCTTCTGGTTTTTCCCCTGCGGCCGCTCGGCCACTGTCATCTTCCATGAACCGTTCGTACCGCTTCGGCGCGTCATGCGCGCTCGCGCTTTTGGCTGCTCTTGCATTGGCGCCCGCTCCCGCCATCGCGGATGGTGACGATACCGCGCTCACCAATCTGATCGCGCTGGCCTCCCAACGCCTCGCGCTCGCGGAACCCGTGGCGCGCTGGAAATGGGTCAATCACCAGGACATTACCGACACGCCGCGCGAGAACGCCCTCCTCGCCGATGTCGAAAAGCGCGCCGTCGCCGCAAACGTCGACCCGGCGTTCGCCCGTGCTTTCTTTCAGGATCAGATCGACGCCAGCAAGGAGGTGCAAAACGCGCTGTTCGCCACATGGCGCGGCGGCCAGGCGCCGCAAGGACCCGCTCCCGATCTGGCGACCAGCACGAGACCGCAGTTGGACCGACTGACGCAATCGCTCGTGGCCGGCCTTGCACGCGTGCAGCCGTTGCGTGCGGCGCAGGATTGTCCGTCGCGCGTCGCGCAATCGCTGGCTAACTGGAAATCGCTGACTCGCTACGACTCGGCTCATTCAATTGCGTTGACTCGCGCGCTTGGGCACGTGTGCGAAACGGGCGGTGTGGGCGCGACGGGTTAGTTCGGAGTGGGGTAAAGCGCACGGTTTCAGGCTGGGATTATTGGCCGCGGTGTTGGCGCGCGCGCTTGAATCCGCTTTGAACGGAAAGCCATCGGTTGAACATCAAACCGCTGAAAACGAAGCCGCTGAAAGCCGAGCCGACGAACGCCGTCAGGCAAGACTCGCCAGCGCCGTTCCGCTCGACACGCTCAAGGGCATCACACGCAAACCGCGGGCAAGATGGCTCTGCAAGATGCGATACGTCGACAGCTCGAACGATCCCGCTGCGCTCGACGCATGCAACTCCGCCGCCTGCGCGAGCGACGCCGCATGGCCCACGTAACACCAACGGTCGACGACATGAAACGCACGCGCCTGCGACGCCTCCTCACGTTCCTCGAACACGATCGGCCCCTCGAACGGCCAGGGCGCGTCCGCCGGATCGCTCTTGGCGACACGCGGTAGCCGGTTATGGCCGGGCCGCAACGTCGCGATCCACTGCGCCTCCGCGAGCATGGCGCCCAATTCGCCGCCGGTTGCGCGCCACTCGACGCGCCGCACCTGCTGCGCAAGCCGGATATCCTTGGACGAGCGCCGCTCGCCGGTCAAATGTGAACGCAGCCGCTGGCGCACGCGCACGCTTCGCCCGACATACAGCGGCAAATCCTCTTCTCCATAGAACGCGTAGATGCCGCAACCCGCCGGCGCCGTGTCGAGCAGATCTTCCGTGATGTCGCCCGCGAGCCGGTAGCGCCGCGTAGTGCGCTCGATCTGCGTGCGCAATACGTCGAGCGGCACGAGGCCGTGCAGACGCTGCCAGAACTGCCAGATCAGATCGGCGTCGGCGAGCGCGCGGTGGCGATCGGACGGCACGAGCGCATGACGCTCGACCAAAGCATCGAGGCCGTGACGCTTTTCCGCCGGAAACAGCGCGCGCGACAGGCGCACGGTGCACAGTACGTCCGGATCGAACGCCAGCCCCACCCGGCGAAACTCGCCGCGCAGAAAACCGCGATCGAAACTGGCGTTATGCGCGACGAACAGTTTGCCGTTCAGACGCTCGAAGAGAGCCGGCGCGATCGCGTCGAAGGTCGGCGCGCCCCGCACCATTGCATTCGTGATGCCGGTGAGCTGCTGGATGAATGAGGGAATCGGCTGCTGAGGGTCGACCAGACTGCTCCAGCGCGACACGCCGGCAGGCCCTATTTCGACCACACCGACTTCGGTGATGCGATGCTCGGCAGTCGAGCCGCCAGTGGTTTCAAGGTCGACGAAGACGATCGGACCATCCAGGGCCGGTTCCGGCAAAAACTGTTCAGACATGGAAAAGGAGACTTTGGACGCGTGGCTTTGCGGCAAGTATGCACCAGTTGGCGGCCGAGTACCCGGATAGCATCGCATTACGTCAACTGACTTCAGGCGCAATGTTCCTGTTTTGGCGTGAGCGGCAAGCCTCCCGCAAAGCAGAAATCATTATGTTTTCACGGCGGACACCGGGAAATGACAGAGAAGCCATTCGGGAGATTTTGGCCGGCCGTTCAAAACATTCCGAACCAGATGGTTAAAAGCGATTGCGCGGCCAACAACAATTCGACATAAAAAAGCCCTCGCGTTTTGCAAAGGCTTTCGTTCGTTCGACCGCCCGGCCAAGCGGCGGGTCACGTTGACAGGCTTACAGCGGCTGGATATTCGCCGCCTGCTTGCCCTTCGGGCCGGCCTTGACGTCGAACGAGACGCGCTGGTTTTCCTTCAGCGACTTGAACCCTTCCGCGCGAATCTCCGAAAAGTGCGCGAAGAGATCTTCGCCGCCCGAATCCGACGTGATGAAGCCAAAGCCCTTAGCATCGTTGAACCATTTGACGATACCAGTTTCCATTTTCCAGTTTCCCTCGAGGATTTATCAATATCGGGCATTGCCCTCAAGCCGAATATCACGGCCGCGCCACGCAATCAAATCTGGCGGTCAAAATTCAGCATTGCCGTTATACGGGGAATGAAGAATTGTCGTCAAGCGAATTCTGGATATGCGCTTATCACGCTATGCGATAAGCCTGCGCTTATTGGTTTAAAAATCCCGAGCGCATAGATTCACTGCGATCCGAATAATCAGACCAAGTCAATATTACCCACCTGACTACGGAAATGCGCAAGAGCGGGAATATTTTCAGCACATTGCCGAAAATATGTAACAAAAGATGTTTTCCGTAAGTGTTTGTCCGACTTGCTGCACCGCGTTCACGGCAGGATGATCGAATTTAGTAGTGGTAGCAACGCGCATTAGGGAGATTGCCATGCTGTTCAACCAAATCAGCCGCCTCTTTATCTGGCTGACCCACTCGCACGCAAACACGGCTTCCGAACAATCCGCACCGGTCGCGGACACGCCGTCTATCTTCGAAATCGATCCCATGTGGCACGGAGATCATTGGCAGAACCTGCTGTCGTCCCCCATGGATGCGCGGCGCTACGTGATGGAAGACTGGAGCGTCCCGGTAGCGGACGACCGGAACGAAGTGGACGGCGCAGCGCCTGCCCACTGACCGCGTCGTCAATCGGCGGAACACAGGCGAAAAAAAAGCGCGACTGGGAAGTCGCGCCGACAAAGGTTTGGAGATCTTTTTCGTCAACGAAAAAGTCCGCTTCGGAAAGCAGAAATTTCAGTATACCGGCTCGACTCCATTTCTATTATTCACATAAACAACAATCATCTATTTCAGTAACAACAACAATCTCATTTTACGTTTTATTACGTTGTTTTTTTGCATCGATTAGTGTCGCGAATCAGCAACGCAACTCCCTCCTCGCATCGCTCCCCTCTCTTGAAAATCGCTGGAAGCCTTTATTTATAAGGCTTAACCGGCATTCACATATCGTTTCCGAACGCGTAATACTTTATTGCGGAAATCGGAACGTCCATTGCGCGAAGTGTCTCTCTACACTCTGCCTAACCGGAAACCAGCGCGATTTTGTTGAGCGCGCAACTCACTCGGATTACGCCTCTCGCAGCGCCCGCGTGAAAGGTCTCCCTAAGCCTGGGTTCAACGCCCACTCTCGCTCTCGGAGTTACAAGATGAAAAAGACACTCATGGTCGCCGCCCTCACGGGCGTCTTCGCAACGGCCGCGCATGCGCAAAGCAGCGTGACGTTGTACGGCTTGATCGACGCCGGCATCACCTATACCAATAACCAGCACGGTCACAGCAACTGGCAGGAAACGAGCGGTTCGGTGAACGGCAGCCGCTGGGGCCTGCGTGGATCTGAAGATCTGGGCGGTGGTCTCAAGGCCATATTCACGTTGGAAAACGGCTTCGGCATCAATGACGGCACGCTCAAGCAAGGCGGCCGCGAATTCGGCCGTCAAGCCTTCGTGGGTTTGACGAGCGATCAGTTCGGCGCCGTCACCTTGGGCCGTCAATACGACAGCATGGTCGACTACGTCGCCCCGCTGGCATTGACCGGCACGCAATACGGCGGCACGCAGTTCGCGCATCCGTTCGACAACGACAACCTGAACAACTCGTTCCGCGTCAACAACTCGGTCAAGTACCAGAGCGCCAACTACGGCGGCTTCAAGTTCGGCGCGTTGTATGGCTTCTCGAACCAGGCCGACGGCTTCGCGAACAACCGCGCTTATAGCGCGGGTGCGTCGTACAACTGGGGTGGCCTGAACGTCGCCGCCGCTTACCTGCAACTGAACAGCAACGGCGCGACCGGCGCGGCTGCTGCATTCAATTCGGGTGGCGCGGTGTCGAGCGACAACACGTTCTTCGCGGGCCGCCAGCAAACGTGGGGCGCGGGTGCTAACTACGCGTTCGGCCCGGCAACAGTCGGCCTTGTGTATTCGCAAACGAACCTGTCGAGCCTGGCCGGTATCGGCGCTGGCGCATCGGGTCAAACCAACGGCATCGCCTTCGGCAACAACAGCGCTCACTTCCAGAACTTTGAAGCGAACGCTCGCTATGCGCTGACGCCGGCGGTCAGCATTGCCGGTTCGTACACGTACACCCGCGCGAGCCTGGCTGGCACGCGTCCGCACTGGAACCAGTTCAACCTGCAAACCGCGTACGCGCTGTCCAAGCGTACCGACGTGTACCTGCAAGGCGAGTATCAGCAAGTCAACGAAAACGCAGTCGTGGATGCCGATATCAACGGTCTGGCCGCTTCGGGCAACAACAAGCAAGTCGCTGTGACCGCAGGTCTGCGTCACCGCTTCTAAAGCTGCGGGTTACACCCGTGGTCTCGAAGGCGCCGTTCGCGGCGCCTTTTTTTGTGCCTTTTTATGCCTAAGGCGGGAGATGATCGGCGAGAACGAGACGAAGCCTGTCCGCCGTGACTTAACCACCCGTATCAGGCGGCGGATATTTGACGTCGAGTATGTCGATCGGCTGCTGGCCGGCCGGTGTGTACAACGTGACCGTATCGCCGACTTTCGCCTTGAGCAGCGCGCGCGCAATCGGCGAGATCCAGCTCACGTGGCCGATATCCAGATCGACCTCGTCGATGCCGACGATCGTCACGATATGCTCCTCGCCGTCCTCCGTCGCATACTCGACAGCCGCGCCGAAGAAAACCTGGTCGACGTTCTCCTGCTTGCTGCTGTCGACGACTTCAGCGAGATCCAGCCGTTTGGTCAGAAAACGGATGCGCCGATCGATTTCGCGCAACCGGCGCTTGCCATAGATGTAATCGCCATTTTCGGAGCGATCGCCGTTCGAGGCCGCCCACGACACCAGTTTGACCACTTCCGGCCGATCGACGTCGATCAGATGCAGTAGTTCATCGCGCATGCGCCGGTAGCCGGCGGGCGTGATGTAGTTTTTCGTTCCAGCGGGAACGTCCGGCTGGGCGACGTCGAGATCGTCGTCATTCTCTTCGCTCGACTCTTTGACAAAGGCCTTGTTCATGATGGTCCGGTAACTGCAGCAAACGACTGCCTATCAAGGGTACACGATCACGACTATGAGACAAATTGCAGTTACATGCTTCCCTTTTTCGAAACCTTTGCTATAATCTCGTTTCTGCGTGCGGCTGTAGCTCAGTTGGATAGAGTACTTGGCTACGAACCAAGGGGTCGTGGGTTCGAATCCTGCCAGCCGCACCACTTATTCGAGGGCCTCCCTCTGGGGAGGCCCTTACGTTTTGCCCCAGTTTCAGTGCAGTAAGCATCACCGTTTAGCGTGCGGCTGTAGCTCAGTTGGATAGAGTACTTGGCTACGAACCAAGGGGTCGTGGGTTCGAATCCTGCCAGCCGCACCACCTATAAAGGGCCTTCCGATCGGAAGGCCCTTTGTTTTTGTCCGTCGGTTCCGGCCTCGCTTGGGTTCCGCTGCACCCGAAGGCCTTGGCGGCAACCAAACACGCCCCTTTATCGCGGCGCCGACTGAATATCTCCAATTTGCCCATCCGGGTTCGGCACATCGCCGAACGAAGCCGCCATCGCCTGCTCGCCGCTAATTTCCCGCTCACCGATTGGTTGCGCCTGATCGCCGGCCAGAGCCTGTGCTTCATGCAGCACATTCTCCACGGTTTCGCCATAACGGCTCTCGACGAATGCCCGCAGCAGCGCGATCCGCAGCGAGTCGCCCCGCCCTTCCACGGTTCGGTGGCCGCCTTCGAATTCCGCGATGCAGTGAGCCGCGCCCTGGTGGCTGCGCTCACGCACTTCGAGCCGCTGCGCGCGCTCCAGCACGGCCGCCGCAGCCTCCCATGACGTAGAAGGCGTAAAACGGCCATCCCAGGGACGTCCGCGGTCGTTGCCGCGAACCGCCACGGTTTCGCCGCTGTCGGTAAAGTAGATTTCGCGCACGAAGTCGTGCAGGCTGCGGGCGACCCAGTAGTCGAGTGTCAGGCCGTTGAGGTCGGATACGTTCACGAACATTCTCCCTGAGTTTCAGATGAGACTACGCGCGTAGCCGGTGCGTTCAGATTTGAAGAGGGAAATGAAGCGCCCTGAGGCCACCCCAAGGCGTCAAACGAAAGGTCAGTAATCCGCTCGCTCGCGGTCGATGCGCATTCCGCCGTCGTGACGGTGATGGCCTTCCTCGCTCGGTCGTTCGCGCGCGATGCGCATGACGTCCGGGTTCGTGCGCACCCGGCGCATGACGTTGGCCAGATGGACACGATCGCTGACCTGGATCACGAAGCGCAACACCGTGGATTCCTGCGACAGGTCTTCGTCCATTGCAATGTGGACGATGTTGGCATCCGCCGAGGTGATATCCGCGGCCACGCGGGCGAACACGCCCTTGGTGTTCTTGACCAGCACCTTCACGGCGACGTCGAACAGACGCCCCGGTTGCGGTGCCCAGGCGACGTCGATCCAGCGGCCCGGATCGCGCCGGTGGATTCGTTGCGCGACGCGGCAATCCGTGGTGTGGATCGCCATGCCGAGGCCGATGCCGATATAGCCCATGATGTCGTCGCCCGGAATCGGACGGCAGCACGCGGACAGTTGCACCGACATGCCCTCGGTGCCGGTAATGACGACCGGCGGCGCATGCGGCAAATCGGAGTGGGAGCGCGAGCCGTCGTCGTCGGCGTCGCGGCCGCTCATCAGCACTTCGATGCGCTTGGCCATGACCGCTGCGACACGCCGGCCGAGACCGATGTCCGCGAAAATTTCCTGACGGTTCTTGTTGCCCGTCCATTGCACGAGCTTTTCCCACGCTTCCGGCGTCACATCCGAGAGCGCCAGCCCATAACCCTTCAACGCCTGGTCGACCAGACGCTCGCCGAGTTGAACGGACTCGTTCAGCCGCATCGTCTTCAGATAATGGCGGATCGCCGAGCGCGCCTTGCCGGTACGCACGAAGCCGAGCCACGCCGGATTCGGCTTCGAATACGGCGCAGTGATGACTTCGACGATGTCGCCGCTCTTCAACTCGGTGCGCAGCGGCAACAGTTCGTTGTTGATCTTCACCGCGACGCACTGGTTGCCCAGGTCGCTGTGGATCGAATACGCGAAGTCGAGCGCCGTGGCGCCGCGCGGCAGCGCCATGATCTTCGACTTGGGCGTAAACACGTAGACCGCGTCCGGGAACAGGTCGATCTTGACGTGTTCGAGGAATTCGCTCGAGTCGCCCGCTTCGCTCTGAATATCGAGCAGCGACTTGAGCCACTGATGCGCGCGCTTCTGCACGTCGTTCAGGTCCGCGCCGCCGTTCTTGTACAGCCAGTGCGCGGCCACGCCCGCCTCGGCGATCTCGTGCATCTTGCGCGTGCGCACCTGAAACTCGATCGGCGCGCCGAACGGGCCGACCAGCGTGGTGTGCAGCGACTGATAGCCGTTCACCTTCGGGATCGCGATGTAATCCTTGAACTTGCCCGGCACGGGCTTGTACAGCGCATGCAGCGCGCCGATGCAGGTATAGCACTCCAACGCGCTGTCCACCACGACGCGGAACCCGTACACATCGAGCACTTGCGAGAACGACAACTGCTTGTCGCGCATCTTCTTGTAGATACTGAAGATGGTTTTCTCGCGGCCGGTGACTTCGGCGTCGAGCTTCGCGTCGGCAATTGCGCGCTGCACCGATTCGAGAATCTTGCCGACCACTTCGCGCCGATTGCCGCGCGCCGCCTTGACGGCTTTTTCGAGCGTGGCGTACCGATGCGGGTTGAAGTTCGCGAAGCTCAGGTCCTGCAGCTCGCGATAAGTATTGTTCAGGCCGAGCCGGTGAGCGATCGGCGCGTAGATATCCAGCGTCTCGCGCGCCACGCGGCGGCGCTTTTCCGGCGGCACCGCGCCCAGCGTGCGCATGTTGTGCAGCCGGTCGGCGAGCTTGACCAGAATCACGCGGACGTCGCGCGCCATCGCGAGCAGCATCTTGCGGAAGTTTTCCGCCTGCGCTTCCTCGCGGTTGCGAAACTCCATCTTGTCCAACTTCGACAAGCCGTCGACCAGTTCCGCGACCTTCGCGCCGAAACGCTCGGCGAGTTCGGCCTTGGTCACGCCCTGGTCTTCCATCACGTCGTGCAGCAGCGCCGCCATGAGCGCCTGGGCGTCGAGGTTCCAGCCGGCGCAGATTTCCGCGACGGCGACAGGATGCGTGATGTACGGCTCGCCGCTCTGGCGGTACTGGCCGAGGTGGGCTTCGTCGCTGAAATGGAAGGCCGACTTGATGTCCTTGATCTCTTCCGGCTGCAGATAGCCGGACAAGGCGGACGTCAGTTTGGCGATGGAGACGACGTCATGCCGGCGCGGTTGCTCCGGCGTGGCGGTCGGCCCGAACAGATGGCGAAACGACTGTTCGAGGACCGCGTCGATGTACTTCCGTGCAGACGAGGGCGAGTCAGCGTCGTGTTCCACTTCCGTGGCGGTGGGCGGGGTAGCACTCATGTTCGCCTCCGTAGCGGTTAGGGTTGGACGCCGGTCTGCACGTTGATGCACTTACGTGCGGCAAAGGTGTTGCAAAAGCGTGTCGCAAACAGGTATGGCAAACGCGTAGTCGAAACCGGAGCAGTGCGCCTTACTTAAACAGGCACCTTCTTCAGCATTTCGACGCCAACCTGGCCGGCTGCGATTTCGCGCAGTGCGACGACGGTGGGCTTGTCGCGGCTTTCGATCTTCGGCGTGTGGCCTTGAGCGAGCTGACGCGCGCGATAGGTTGCGGCAAGCGCGAGTTCGAAACGGTTCGGGATCTGTTTGAGGCAGTCTTCGACGGTAATGCGGGCCATGTTGGGTTCCTTCTCAGTATGTTGCTTATTCTACCTTATGTGCTCGGTACACCGCCGCGCTTACGCGTGTGGCAGGTGAATGCCGAGCTGCACGAAAAGCTGCGTGTGGCGTGCGTATTGAGAGGCGAAGCGCGAACGCGTCGCGGCCACGAGGCATTGCAGTTCGCTGAGCGCGCGTTCGAATTTCTCGTTGATCACCACATACTCCGCTTCGGCCGCGTGCGCCATCTCGCTGCCGGCCGCGAGCAGCCGGCGTGTGATCACGTTCGGCTCGTCCTGGCCGCGCTTCTTCAGACGCTCTTCGAGCGCTTCGAGCGACGGCGGCAAAATGAAAATTTCGACCGCGTTGTGAAACTGCTTTTTCACCTGCTGCGCACCCTGCCAGTCGATTTCGAGCAGCACGTCATGGCCGCTTTTCATCTGGTCCTCGATCCACACGCGCGAGGTGCCGTAGTAGTTGCCGTGCACTTCCGCGCTTTCCAGAAACTCGCCGGCATCGTGACGCTTCATGAATTCGTCGACGGTGGTGAAGTGGTAGTGCTCGCCGTCCTGCTCCTTCGGACGCGGCGGACGCGTCGTGTACGAGATCGACAGGCGGATCGCGTCGTCGCCGGCGAGCAGCGCGTTCACGAGCGTCGACTTGCCCGCGCCCGAAGGCGCGACGACCATGAACAGGTTGCCGGGGTAAGCACCGGCGTACGGATTGCGCGGCGTTTCGCGTGTGTGGTGATGATCGGTCATGTCGGTGGCGCTCCAGCCTTATTCCAGATTCTGTACTTGCTCGCGCATCTGTTCGATGAGCAGCTTCAGGGTCATCGACGAATCCGCCAGTTCCTTCGCGGCGGCCTTCGAACCGAGCGTGTTCGCTTCGCGGTTGAGCTCCTGCATCATGAAGTCGAGGCGCTTGCCGACCTTGCCGCCCTTCTGGATCACGTGACGCGTTTCGTTCAGGTGAGCCGTGAGACGCGACAATTCTTCGGCGATATCGATACGAATGCCGTACATCGTCACTTCCTGGCGAATCCGCTCGTTGATCTCTTCACGCGAGACGATCGTCGCGGCGGTATCCGGCGCGGCGATGCCGAGCGCTTCCTGCAAGCGTTCGACAATCTTCTGTTGATGCTTGGCGATCAGTTCCGGCACGAGCGGCGTGATCTTCGTGACGATCGTTTCCATTTCGGTGACGTTGGCGATCAGCATGGTCGCCAGTTGCGCGCCTTCGCGGGCGCGCACGTCGATCAGGTCCGTGATGGCCTGCTTGCCGCAGGCGAGCACGGCGTCGCGTAGCACTTCAGGCGCTACGCCGCTTTCGGCCAGAATGCCCGGCCAGCGCAGAATCTCGCCCGTGCGCAGCCGCTCTGCTTCCGGAAACGTCGAGAGCACCGTGCGTTCGAGCAGCGCGAGTTGCGTGAGCGCGTCGTGGTTGATCGAACCCGCGTTGGCGGACTGTTCGCTGCGTTGCAGGTTGATGCGGATATCGACCTTGCCGCGCGACAGCTTGTTCATCAGCATCTCGCGCAACGTGGGTTCGCACACGCGCACGTCTTCCGGCATGCGGAAGTTCAGATCGAGAAAGCGCGAGTTCACGGTGCGCAGTTCGACCGATACGCTCACGCCACCTGTGCCCGAGGCCGCGACGAGTTCGCGCGTGGCGCTCGCATAGCCAGTCATGCTGTAGATCATCGTATTTCTCGCGATTGTGGCCATGCGCTCGACGATGGCCTGAGAGTCGAATCGCCCGGCGTGTACGAGACGCGGGGCGGGGAAACGGCATTATCCCATTTTTGGCGGAAAGGCCGCCCCGCGATGGCGCCCCTTGAAGAGCCAACGCACATGCGGGCAGCCGCCCCGGCCGATCGGCTGTAAAATCGCGCTTTCCCTCCTGCTTTTCTTCCTGACCGATCCCAACATGACCAACGACACCCAACGCCCCAGCGGCCGCAAGGCCAATCAGCTGCGCGACGTGCGCATCACGCGCCACTACACGAAGCACGCGGAGGGCTCGGTGCTGGTCGAATTCGGCGATACGAAAGTGATCTGCACCGCGAGCATTGCCGAGAGCGTGCCGTCGTTTCTGCGCGACCGAGGCCAGGGCTGGCTCACCGCCGAATACGGCATGTTGCCGCGCGCCACGCACACGCGCAGCGACCGCGAAGCCGCACGCGGCAAACAGACCGGCCGCACCCAGGAAATCCAGCGGCTGATCGGCCGCGCGCTGCGCTCGGTGTTCGATCTGGAGAAGCTCGGCGCGCGCACGCTGCATATCGATTGCGACGTGATCCAGGCCGACGGCGGCACGCGCACGGCCAGCATCACCGGCGCGTTCGTGGCGGCACACGATGCGGTGGCCAAACTGCTGGCCACGGGCCGCATCGAAAGCTCGCCGATTGCTGATTATGTCGCGGCGATTTCGGTGGGCGTGTACGACGGCCTGCCGGTGCTGGATCTCGACTACGACGAAGACTCGCAATGCGACACCGATATGAACGTCGTGATGACGGGCGCGGGCGGGTTCGTTGAAATTCAGGGCACCGCTGAAGGTGTGGCCTTCTCGCGCGACGAAATGAACGCGCTGCTGGATCTGGCCAGCGACGGCATCAATACGCTGATCGCGAAGCAGAAAGCAGCGCTGGAGCAAAAAGGGTGAATGAAGTGAGTCAAAACAATGGCGCGGCCGTGTCCGCTTCGCCGTTGACGAGAGTCGTGCTGGCGTCGAACAACGCCGGCAAGCTGCGCGAGTTCGCGGCGTTGCTCGGCGCGGCCGGCATCGAACTGATTCCGCAAGGCGAGTTGAACGTGCCGGAAGCCGAAGAGCCGCATCCGACCTTCGTCGAGAACGCGCTGACCAAGGCGCGCCATGCGTCGAAACTGACCGGCCTGCCCGCGCTCGCCGACGACTCGGGCCTTTGTGTGCGCGCGCTGCGCGGCGCGCCGGGCGTCTATTCGGCGCGGTACGCGCAACTTGCCGGCGGCGAAAAGAGCGACGCGGCGAATAACGCGCGCCTCGTCTCGGCGTTGCAAGGCGAGACCGATCGCCGCGCCTACTATTTCTGCGTGCTGGCTTTGGTGCGTCACGCGGACGATCCCGAGCCGCTGATCGCCGAAGGCCGCTGGCATGGCGAAATGCTGGACGCACCGCGCGGCGCACATGGATTCGGCTACGACCCGTACTTCTTCCTGCCGTCGCTGAATGCGAGCGCCGCCGAACTCGAACCGGCGGTGAAGAACGCCAGCAGCCATCGCGCGATTGCGTTGCGGCAACTGCTCGCGCGTCTGACGGAGGAAGCGTGATTCCGATCAAACCGGCGCCCGCCGACATCGGCAACGGCGTCATCAAGGCCTTCACGTCGCCGGGCAGCATCCGGCTGACGTCGCTACCGCCGCTGGCGTTGTACGTGCATTTTCCGTGGTGCGTGCGCAAGTGTCCGTATTGCGATTTCAACTCGCACGAGTGGAAAGGCGACACGTTCCCCGAGAACGAATATCTCGACGCGTTGCGCGCCGATCTCGAGATGGCGCTGCCGCTGGTCTGGGGCCGCCAGGTGCATACGGTGTTCATCGGCGGCGGCACGCCCAGCCTCCTTTCGGCGGCCGGGCTCGACCGCATGCTGTCCGATGTGCGCGCGCTGCTACCGCTCGACGCCGACGCGGAGATCACGCTCGAAGCCAATCCCGGCACCTTCGAAGCCGCCAAGTTCGCGCAGTTTCGCGCGAGCGGCGTGAACCGGCTCTCGGTGGGCATCCAGAGTTTTAACGAGGCTCATCTGAAGGCGCTCGGCCGCATTCACGACTCGGCGCAAGCGCGCCATGCCGTCGAAGTGGCCTCGACCACGTTTGATAACTTCAATCTCGACCTGATGTTCGCGCTGCCGGGGCAGACGCTCGCCGAATGCCAGGCCGATGTCGAGACAGCGTTGTCGTTCGCGCCGCCTCATTTGTCGCTGTATCACCTGACGCTCGAACCGAACACGCTGTTCGCGAAGTTTCCGCCCGCCCTGCCCGACGACGATGCATCCGCCGACATGCAGGACTGGATTCACGAGCGCACCTCCGCTGCCGGTTACGAGCGCTATGAGGTGTCGGCGTATGCGCAGCCGCATCGGCAGAGCAAGCACAATCTGAACTACTGGCGCTTCGGCGACTATCTCGGCATCGGCGCGGGCGCGCATACGAAGCTGTCGTTTCCGAATCGCGTGCTGCGGCAGGCGCGCTACAAGCATCCGACCACCTTCATCGAGCAGGCGAAGGCCGGCACGGCGGTGCAGGAAGAGCACGAAGTCGGGCCGCGCGATCTGCCGTTCGAGTTCATGCTGAACGCGCTGCGGCTGGTGGAAGGGTTTCCGGTGCATCGGTTTATCGAGCGGACGGGGATGTCGATGACGTCGATCGAACCGGCCTTGCAGGAAGCCGAACGGCGCAAGCTGATCACGCGCGACCACGAAAAGATTGCACCGACGCCGCTCGGCCAGGCGTTCCTGAACGATTTGCAAGAGCTGTTTCTGAAAGATCCGCAGTGATTGCGGATCGACCGGGTGCCGCAGCGAGGTTTTTTCAGGTTACAATTTAGGGCTTGGAGGTGTGGCCGAGTGGTTTAAGGCACCGGTCTTGAAAACCGGCGAAGGAGCAATCTTTCCGTGAGTTCGAATCTCACCGCCTCCGCCAGGATTAACATTCAGAAGTTTCCAGAAAGTCCCGCAAAGCCAAGACGTATAAGGCTTTGCGGCGATTCGATACCTCCACAAGCATCCAAGAAAAGTCGTAAAATTCCGCAATTTCCCGGGTACTTTTTCGGGTACTTTTTGACGCGGGTTTGACGACGATGCCTGAGAGCCTTCTACGCGATTTGCAATGCCGCTCAGCTAAGCCACGTGCCAGCACGTATCGTCTCAACGACGGTGGCGGCCTTGCTTTGCAAGTCAAGCCCACCGGATTGAAGTACTGGCAGTTTCGATACACGAAGCCTGACGGTCGGGAAGGACTGGTTCAGATCGGCCCGTATCCGCGCGTCACACTAGAGCAAGCGCGTGGGGCTCGCAATGAACACCGCGCGGCTGTTTCGCGTGGCGACGATCCTGCCACGCTACGAAAGCAGGAGAAGGTTCGTCGCAAGGTCGAAGCGGCCCGATCCCTGACATTCAAACAATGCGCAGAGGCATACATTAAAGCCCGTCGAGCCGAGTGGGCAAATCCAAAGCACACCCAGCAGTGGGAGAACACGCTTGCGACGTATGCGTATCCGTTCATTGGCACACTTCGGCCGGCCGACGTTGACACTGACCTGGTCATGCGAGTCCTGCAACCGATCTGGCTCACGAAGAATGAGACCGCATCGCGCCTGCGCGGCCGGATTGAGAACATCATGGACTGGGCCAAGGTGAGCGGCCTGCGTACCGGCGAGAATCCAGCTCGCTGGAACGGTCACTTGGATCAGTTGCTGGCCTCGCCGTCGAAGGTACAGAAAGACGGCCACCACGCCGCGCTTCCCTACGCCGAGATCGGCCCATTCTTCCGCGAACTGCGGGTCTACCGACCCGCAACCGCCTGTCGAATCACCGTGACGAATGTCCGTAAGAGGGCTTGAAATTGGACACTCGATCGACGGCAAGTATTCCCCGTTGTCTGGACCCGGCAATCCGACGCGCCTTAGTCGCTCAAAGCGGGCAAGCGGCACGACGGAACAGGCGCGACCAAATTTGCGCCCCGAACCTGCGGCGAGCAGTGGATGGGGCGCTCTCTGTCGGGCGGCTCGCCATTCAGGCGCCCCGCAATGCGTCGATCTCTGCGCGAAGCGCTGCAACTACGCCAGTCCAATCGCCTCGCGTCGTTTGTCGAAACAACCGCGCCTTTGGGTACCACGGACTATCGCTTCGGTCGAGTTGCCATCTCCAGTCCGGCATGAACGGCAAAGCAATCCATACGGGTTTCCCAAGCGCCCCCGCCAAATGCGCCACAGCTGTGTCGACGCTGACGACGAGGTCGAGGCGAGCGATCAGCGCAGCAGTCTCAGCGAACGTGGTGAGCCGCCCGGAAACATCGCGCAGCACCCCGCGCTGCTCAAGTTCCGCGAGGCACGCGCGATCACTGTCGCGTACATCCGGTTGCAACGCGAAGAAATCCGCGTCCGCATCGAACACCGGCTTCAGTTGCTCAAGCGAAATGGACCGATTGTGATCATTCAGATGCGTACGGCTTCCCGACCACACGATCCCAATGCTCGGCCGTCGAATGGAGCCTGTAAAAAAATCGTCCCATTGAGGGACAAGCGCACCGTCTGCCTGCACATATGCACCGGATAGCGCGAGATCGGGTGCACGAACCTTGAGCGCAAACGGCAGACTCAGGGTTGGAATGTGATAGTCGAAATGTGGCACTTGCCCTGTCTCACCGATGACTTCGGCCGCACCCCGATAATTTTGGAGGAGCGGCAACAGGGCATCCTGAACACGCAACACGACGTGAGCGCCAGCTGCACTGAGCCGATCCACAAAACGCACGAATTGCAGCGTGTCGCCGAACCCCTGCTCATGATGAACGAGCACTGTCCTGCCGTCTATCGGTTGGGTGCCAGTCCATAGGGTGTTCTGCGAAAAACCGTGGCTGCAGGTGCCATCGCGCCAACGCCATTCGTATTCGCGCCAGCCGTGTTCGAATTCGCCGAGCAGCAAATTCGTCTGAGCTCGATTGGTGCGCGCGCCGGCGTCGTTCGGATCGATCGAAAGCGCCTTCTTGAATTGAAGCAATGCCTCATCAAAGCGCCGGAGATCTCGCAACGCGACCCCGAGATTAACGTATGCGCGTACGAAACGCGGCTTGAGCGTGATCGCCTGCCGGTAGGCATCCAGTTCGTCCTCATAGCGTGCCATCGTACCGAGCAGCGTTCCACGGTTGTAATGCGCTTCGGCTGATTGTGGCTGGATCTTGCACAGATGCACCAACAGCTCAAGCGCCCGCTGCGATTCGCCAAGCTGTATCAGCGACATTGCGACACCGTACAACGAGGCGGCATGGTTCGGAAACTGGGTCAGGCAGCGCTCGAACAGCGCTATCGCAGCATCGTGACGCTGCGCCAACTGACACACCTGCGCGGCGAAGTTCAGTTGATCCATAGACATTGACATGTGCGCCGATGCCTGCATCAGGTACTCCGCTGCGCATGCATGATCGCCCTGGTTGGCGGCGATATAACCGAGACCTGCAAGAGCTTCGCCGTGGTCGGGGACGCTCGCCAGAATGCCGAGCAGCAGACCTGCGGCATCGTCGAGCCGACCGGCCATGAGGTTCTCCTGCGCGGCGGCGAGAGCGTGTTCAATATCGTGATTCATGGCGCTGGAGGCTGGAGCAAAGTGCGATCTGTCGCGGGATTCGAAACGACTCATTGTACGGGACCGCGTATAGCGAGTCTCCAGAGCGAAGCGATGGCAGCGTCGGTTACCTGCATATGCAAACACCAAAGTGTTCCCGCCAGCGTCGAGCTGTTTAATCAGCGGTTTCGATTGCTACGCAAGATAGGTAAGCCTCAGCGGCCGTCTTAAGCTGAATCGGAAACGGACGGTCGTAGATTAAGTTTCGGTGGCTGGTTCTGGCCGATCTGTGTCTCATGGCCTCGAGCACTAGCGGCCGATCTGAGGTGGGCAACGCCGCTGGCGCACTAGATTAGCTCGGCGATGCGAACGATAATAAAGGCTGCTGGCACGAGCGCCACCTGTGCGCACAACGTTCCTAAGACACGCGCGCCCGCGAGAGTTGTAATAGCCCGCCTGAAGTTGTTTTCCGAAACTCGACCTTCGATAACGTCGTCGGTCATCACCGACACCTGCGGGTCGATGACGACCGCCAATACCACCGTCGCGAAGCCGTTGATAACCGACGACAGATTCGCACATGTAACGCGCGAATCCGGCTTTAGGTAACCAGCGTAAAGCGACGCAAAAACGCCGACCGTCCATATCGCCATCGCAAAAACGTTCAGCCCTATAACTTTCCAGGAAACGCCGGCGCCAGTCGTCAGTTGGGTGACGTTCTGGCGCGACGGAAACCGCGCTCCATCGCGGATGTAGTTGACGCCGCCGCGACTGAAGATATGCAGCAGCAGACGAGGAACGGAGCGGTTGGCCTGAAAGTGATCGACCGCTTGGCTGAAGTAACGTTGGAACGTCGGGATCAGAAACGCCCCGACGATGCTCGCCACAGTGGCGGTTAGCAGGAAAAGGCGAAAGTCACCGAGCAAACCACTCTCGGTGTGCCGCGCAATATCAAGCTCGACCCGCTTCGCTATGAATGGCCCCTGAAACGAATTTGCCGTGCGTGAAACGAGGGCGATGATCCCAAAAAGAGAAAACGACACGGCGATACGTCGTGTGCGTACACCTGCGATTCGCACGGCGTAAGCCAGTGTCGCGATGACATGAATGACGAATGTCAGGGTGCAAATGATCCAAAGCTGAGTGTCCATGTTGTGACGGCGAGTTTTGGCACGAACGTAGTCTACCGGAGGACCTGCTCGCCCCGAGCCACCTAAAAGGCAGGGATTGTCGATGATCCAGCCAGTATTGGCGGACGACCGGTTCTGGCCGAATCCGGAAGTCCGGCCACTGCAAGCGACCGCCGATCGCACCGCTTCGTCGAACCTCCGTAGCCGGGTCGCACTGGCACATTCTCCGTTCGGCGCTGCCAGCCCCAGACAGGATGGTTAGGAGCCGCTCCCAG
>NZ_JARESS010000279.1:0-323 GCF_046027915.1 Paraburkholderia sp. RL17-347-BIC-D | reverse complement strand
CCGGATGCCCTGCGTCGCGCCCTTGACGCCAGCCTCGCAAAGCTCGGTGTCGACTACGTTGACCTGTACATGGTGCATTGGCCGTCGCGTGACATGGACCTCGGCGCCGTCATGGAAACAATGCAAGGCTTTCTGCAGAACGGCACCGTTCGCTCAATCGGTGTGTGCAATTTCAACGTGACGATGCTGCGAAAAGCCATCGAGGAAATCGGTGCACCCATCGCCTGCCACCAGATTGAATACCACGCGTTTCTAGACCAGTCGAAGATGCTGAACTACTTGCGCGAGAAAGGCATTCCACTTGTCGCCTATGCCCCGCTTGC
>NZ_JARESS010000278.1:0-326 GCF_046027915.1 Paraburkholderia sp. RL17-347-BIC-D | reverse complement strand
TCGTAATTCCGCTGCGACCTGCTCGGCAACTCGCCTTCTCCGGCAAACCATCCGACCTTCTTCCCGTTTTCGAACTCCACGGCGAAGAATGTTTCCTTGATACGCCTGCCATGAGCGCGGTCCCCTTGAAGGCTCTCGGCAAGTGCATTGGTTCCCTTTCAGATCGACGCGAGGCCATCCTCGCGGCGCTCGACCGGATCTTCGGCGCATACTGATCGACAACAAATCGACTTTGTTCCTAAGGGGCGACCGTCGTATCAGCGAATCAACCTCGAACCTCTAAATATTGATTTCGCTGTTGCGCTTCACGCTGATACGGCCCCGGG
>NZ_JARESS010000277.1:0-327 GCF_046027915.1 Paraburkholderia sp. RL17-347-BIC-D | reverse complement strand
CCCAAGCGTGCGCGGCACCACGCCGTGCCGGTTCAGATGCAGGAATGGCAGCGCAGCAGACAGGGAAAAAACTAACCAGATGGAGCCAACAAAGGCGGCCAGAAGGAGACCACGTGCCTTGATCTGCACGAAGAGCGAGTCAGAAGTGGAAGTCGTGCCAGAGAGCCGGGTTGAGTCTTGCGGCATTACCAGTTACTCCGTACTCGGCTTGATATCAATTGTCATGAACGCGATGACGTGCGCGCTTTAGCTTTTGCGCTGCCGCGGTTCCCCCGGAGACCTATCTGACGGCGCGTAGCGGGTGCGGCTGCGGATAATGACTCGAGG
>NZ_JARESS010000276.1:0-327 GCF_046027915.1 Paraburkholderia sp. RL17-347-BIC-D | reverse complement strand
GCCAAGCGTGCGCAGCACCACGCCGTGCCGGTTCAGATGCAGGAATGGCAGCGCAGCAGACAGGAAAAAAACTAACCAGATGGAGCCAACAAAGGCGGCCAGAAGGAGACCACGTGCCTTGACCTGCACGAAGAGCGAGTCAGAAGTGGAAGTCGTGCCAGAGAGCCGGGTTGAGTCTTGCGGCATTACCAGTTACTCCCTACTCGGCTTGATATCAATTGTCATGGACGCGATGACGTGCGCGCTTTAGCTTTTGCGCTGCCGCGGTTCCCCCGGAGACCTATCTGACGGTGCGTAACGGGTGCGGCTGCGGATAATGACTCGAGA
>NZ_JARESS010000275.1:0-345 GCF_046027915.1 Paraburkholderia sp. RL17-347-BIC-D | reverse complement strand
GGCCGGTGCGCATCGAATGTGCTCCGCGGCATCTTGCCAAACCGGCCGTTAAAGTCAGCGATGAAGTGGGGCGCGTAAGCATTGGCCGCCTCCTTCGTGCTGATTTCGCGTAGCCGCAGTTCCTTCACGAGACGATCCTGCAGCGTCAGATTGGCGCGTTCGACGCGCCCCTTGGCCTGGCTGCTATTGGCGCAGAACGTATCCACATTCAGCTCGTACAGCGCGCGGCCAAACTGCGTGACGCCCTTGCCTGGCGTCACCGAATGGCTGTTGCAATGAAACACGCTGGCCTTGTCGCTGTACAGCGCAACCGGCTTGCCATGCTGTTCAAGGTACGCGCGCATC
>NZ_JARESS010000274.1:0-349 GCF_046027915.1 Paraburkholderia sp. RL17-347-BIC-D | reverse complement strand
CGCCACCAGCGTCGGCAGCTTCGCAATCATGCGAATGGCCGACACTTCACGGTGACGCGGATTGTTGATGTCGAGCGAGTCGTGATAGAACGCCGACAGCGCGCCGACTGCGGCGACCAGAATCGCCATCGGGTGCGCGTCGCGACGGAAACCACGGAAGAAGAAGTGCATTTGCTCATGCACCATCGTGTGGTTCGTGACGGTCTTCACGAATTCGGCATTTTGCTGTGCGTTCGGCAGTTCGCCCTTCAGCAGCAAATAGCAGGTTTCGAGGAAGTCGGCGTTTTGCGCGAGGTTGTCGATCGGGTAGCCGCGATACAGCAGCTCGCCCTTGTCGCCGTCGATGTAC
>NZ_JARESS010000273.1:0-349 GCF_046027915.1 Paraburkholderia sp. RL17-347-BIC-D | reverse complement strand
CTACATCGACGGCGACAAGGGCGAATTGCTGTATCGCGGATATCCGATCGACAATCTGGCGCAGAACGTCGACTTCCTCGAAACCTGCTATTTGTTGCTGACGGGCGAACTGCCGAACGCACAGCAGAATGCCGAATTCGTGAAGACTGTCACGAACCACACGATGGTGCATGCGCAAATGCACTTCTTCTTCCAGGGGTTCCGTCGCGACGCGCACCCGATATCGATTCTGGTCGCCGCAGTCGGCGCTCTGTCGGCGTTCTATCACGACTCGCTTGACATCAACAATCCGCGTCACCGCGAAGTGTCGGCCATTCGCGTGATCGCTAAGCTGCCGACGCTGGTCGCC
>NZ_JARESS010000272.1:0-351 GCF_046027915.1 Paraburkholderia sp. RL17-347-BIC-D | reverse complement strand
CTATGACTCGATCCGCTATCACGCGCGCGAGGGTGGGCGCATCGATGAGGAAACCATCTACAGACTGAAGGCGTCGCGCAGGGTCACGGCGGCCAGAGTGACCGTAGTCGATTACGACTATACGCGTGGAGCGCAGAAGTTCGTCGAGGAACATGATGCGTTCGGGGAACTGCACAAGGCCGAGGAACGCCACTGGGGCGACTACTCGCAGCCCCTTGCCGGCGCAACGGGTCTGTCGGGCCAGCCGAACAACTATCTGGAGGAAGCACACTATCTTGCGGGTGTGCGCGCCCATGCGCTTTTCTCGCGCAACGAACGCATCAGGGGCCAGGGCAACCTGCTCGGCCTGAA
>NZ_JARESS010000271.1:0-367 GCF_046027915.1 Paraburkholderia sp. RL17-347-BIC-D | reverse complement strand
CGTAATCGGCCAGCAAACCCGTCTTGACGAGTCGCGCTAATCAACGATCAAAGTTGGCTGCCAGCGATGGGGCAGCAATGCCGCGATGTCGCTGGCCTTATGGGTCGGTAGTCGCGTGAGGATGTCTTTCAGATAGGCGTGCGGGTCGTGCCCGTTGAGTTGTGCCGAGCGTATCAGGCTCATGATGGCGGCAGCGCGCTGGCCCGCTCGCAGCGAACCGGCGAACAACCAGTTCGCTCTGCCGATAGCCCATGGACGTATCTGGTTTTCTACCCAGTTGTTGTCTATAGGCACGTGCCCGTCGTCGAGATAGCGCGTGAGCGCCTCCCAACGCTTGAGGCTGTAGTCGAGCGCTTTTGCAATCGCT
>NZ_JARESS010000270.1:0-368 GCF_046027915.1 Paraburkholderia sp. RL17-347-BIC-D | reverse complement strand
CGCGCGCGTCGAGATGACCAAGATGCCGGAACTGGTCGCGGCAATGCACTCGCTGATCGGTCTCGCTGCCGTGTGTATCGCGTATGCGGTGGTGTCGGAGCCGGCCGCGTTCGGCCTTGTCGATCCTGAGAATACGGCGCCGGGTTTCCTGCCGTATGGCAACCGTATCGAACTGTTCATCGGTACGTTCGTCGGCGCGATCACGTTCTCGGGTTCGGTGATTGCATTTGGCAAGCTGTCGGGCAAGTACAAGTTCCGGCTCTTCCAGGGCGCGCCGGTCGTGTACGGCGGTCAGCATCTGATCAACCTGCTGCTCGCGCTCGCGATGCTCGGCTTCGGCATCCTGTTCTTCCTCACGCAGTCGTGGC
>NZ_JARESS010000027.1:0-125307 GCF_046027915.1 Paraburkholderia sp. RL17-347-BIC-D | reverse complement strand
TGAGCAACTCAGGCGGGGGTTTTTTACAGACTTCAGCGCAGCACCTTAATGCGCGCCCATGCCTTCGAGCACTTCGTCGTGCTCTGTGCGCTCGTCCAGATATTCCGAGCGATAACCGCTCGTCACACCCCAGTAGTAGAACACCAGCGAAAACGCGATCACCACCACCATATCCCAGCCGTAAGGGATGAGGTCGTGACCGCCGAACTGCTTGCTGCCGATCAGCGACAGAATCGCCATCACCGGCAGATAGGCGACCAGCCACCACGCCGCCTTCAGATCACGCCCCCAGCCGGCAAAGCCCGACTTTGCCTGGAAGTAGAAGTACACCGGCAACGCGACGACCATCAGCAGAATGATTTCGCCGGTCAGCGGCCACTTCGCCCAGTACAGGATCAGCGACGCGCAGACGAACGCGAACGGCGCAATGATCTTCATGCCCGGGATATGCAGCGGACGCTCGAGATCCGTCGCCGCGCGGCGCAGGGCCATCAGGCTGATTGGGCCGGTCAGATACGAAATCACCGTTGCGACCGAGATCACCGCCGCGAGCGAACTCCAGCCGCGGAAGAAGAACAGGAAAATAAACGACACCAGCAGGTTGAACCACATCGCCTGACGCGGCACGCCGTAGAACGGGTGCACGTTGCCGAACATCTTCGGCATGGTGTTGTTGCGTTCCATCGCGTAGATCATGCGGCTCGTGGTCGCCATATAGGTCGTGCCGGTGCCGCTCGGGCTGACGAATGCGTCAACGTACAGCAGAATTGCCAGCCAGTTCAGGTTCAGCGCAATCGCGAGTTCCGCGAACGGCGAAGCGAAGTTGAAGTGGCTCCAGCCCTTCATCACGTCGCCCGGGTTCACCGCGCCGATATATGCGACCTGCAACAGCACGTAGATCACCAGCGCGAGCAGGATCGAGCCGATCACCGCGAACGGCACGCTCTTGGCCGGATTACGCGCTTCACCCGCGAGATTGATCGGGCTCTGGAAACCGTTGAACGCGAACACGATGCCGCTCGTCGACACGGCCGTCAGCACCGCTGACCAGCCGTACGGTGCGAAGGTGCTCGCTTCGCCGAAGTTTTCCTTGTGGAAGCCCGTCAGCATCAAGCCGAGGATCGTCGCGCCGGGAATCAGGAACTTGAAAATCGTAATCGCCGAGTTGGCGCGCGCGAACAGTTTCACGCCCCAGTAGTTCAGCATGAAGTAAATGATCACAAGCGCGGCGGATAGCAATAACCCGTTAATAGTTAATGAGCCATCCACGAATAGCGCATGCGCCCATGGATAGGGCCACGTACTCATATATTGAATGGACGCTTCAGCCTCGATGGGAATCACCGAGACAATCGCGATCCAGTTGGCCCATGCGCTAATGAAACCAACCAGCGCACCGTGCGAATAGCGCGCGTAACGCACCATGCCGCCGGACTCCGGGAACATCGCGCCGAGTTCCGCGTAGGTCAATGCGATCGCGAGAATCACGACCGCGCCGATCACCCATGCACAAATGGCAGCGGGCCCGGCAATTTTTGCGGCCTTCCACGCGCCGAACAGCCAGCCGGACCCGATGATCGAACCCAAGCCCGTCAGCATCAGCGCGAACGGCCCAATGTTCCGTTGTATAGAACTTTTCACGTCTTCTCCTGTGTCGGCCGGAGTGAGCGCCTCGGCACTCCCTCCGCCCCATGCAAGTTTGCTGCAGAACCATGACGGCACCGCGTGACATCGCCTTGGGGCGTTGCAGACGGGTGACGCGCATTCGTACGCGACGGCCCATTCCAAGCAGGTGCAACCGACGCGAGGCGCGTAGTTTAACGGTTGCACCCAGCCTCTGCAGCGAAAACAAGGGTTCTCCCTAGCAAAAAATTCAGACGAATAGCAAGCTTTGTAAGCAACTTTTACGCCAAGCTGACGAAAGTTTGTAAAGTTGTGGGGAGACTGTTGACCTTCTCTCGAAATCGCCGTATAACGTTCGGGCAGGATTTCAAGCGGCGAGTGAATTGGTCTTTCGTAGTTCGCCCATCAACGGTACTCCGGTTGGTCCCATTACCCCCTTCCTTGATTTTCATGCACCCTCTGGGCTTCGGCCTTATTTACCATCTTTAGGAACAAGTAATATGGAAACCGGTACCGTCAAGTGGTTCAATGACGCAAAGGGCTTTGGCTTCATCACGCCGGACGGCGGCGGCGAAGATCTGTTCGCGCATTTCTCGGAAATCCGCACGGAAGGCTTCAAGACGCTGCAAGAAAACCAAAAGGTTACGTTTGAAGTGAAGACGGGCCCGAAGGGCAAGCAAGCTGCTAACATCAAGCCGGTGTAAGCAACACGCTTCCTTCTGGACGCAAAAAAACCCCGCCTCGGCGGGGTTTTTTATATCCATCGCCATTGCGAATGGTGATTATCTTCGCAGTATGCGATTGGTGATTTCGGTTATCCGAATAGACGCCGCGCGTGAATACCGAGTCCAGTCGCGACACTCGCAAGTCGGTCGCCGAATACTGCTTTGGCATCCGGAAATGCCGCCGCCAATGCGCCCGATAAAAACGCCAATCCGGTCGAACCACCCGTAAAGTAAATCGCGTGGACGTCGCGTGTCGCGACGCCGGCCGCCTGCACCGTGTCGCGAGCCGCCTGCACGATGCGGACCGTTTCGTCGTGGCCGGCCTTGATGAGTTGCACCTCGTCGAACGCGAGGCGCAGGTCGTCTTCGACTTCATCGAGGTCGATCACGGTCTCTCCGCCCGCCGCCACGCCGATCTTCGCCTCTTCCGCGTGCGCTGCCAGCGCATGGCCCAGCCGGCGGTCCACGACGCGCATCAGCCGATCATGGTGCTTGACCTCAGTGAACAGGTGCCGCATCAGCGCGAGTTCGCTGACGCGCTTCGGGGCGTAGACGGTGTTGATCAAATGCCAGGTCGCCAGATCGAAATAGATCCGGTTCGGGATTTCGCGGCCTTCCGGGTCCAGCGTCTGATAGCCCAGTTCGCGCAGGATCGTCGCCAGTTCCACGCGCCGGTCGAAATCCGTACCGGCGACGTGCACGCCGTGGTGCGCCAGCACGTCGTCCTTGCGCTCGACGCGCTTCATCCGCTCCGGCCCGACCCGCACCAGCGAAAAGTCCGACGTACCGCCGCCGATGTCGGCCACCAGCACGAGTCCTTCTTCCGTCAGATGCGATTCGTAGTCGAACGCGGCCGCGATCGGCTCATACTGAAAGTGAATTTCCCGCAGGCCGACCGAGCGCGCAGCGGCTTCGAGCTGCTGCTGCGCCATCTGATCGGCACGCGGATCGTCGTCGACGAAAAACACGGGCCGGCCCAGCACGGCGCGATGAATCGCGCCGCCCGCGCTTTTTTCGGCCGAGCGCTTGAGGTGCTCGACGAAAATCGCGATCACATCCGTGTACTTGATCGCGGAACCGTCGCCGAGGTCGGTGGAGTTCTCGGCGAGCGGCGAACCGAGAATGCTCTTCATCGAGCGCATCAGGCGGCCGTCGAAGCCGTCGATGTAGGCTGCTAGCGCCGCCCGCCCGAATTCGCGGGTGTTTTCGTCGGTGTTGAAAAAGACCGAGGTGGGCAGCGTCGTGTAGGCGCCCTCGACCGGCGCGAGCTTGAGCGCGCCGCCGACAGGAACGGCCACAGCCGAGTTGGAAGTACCGAAGTCAATCGCGCAATAGTTCATGGCAGGAATCGCCGCTCACGGCTGGCGCGGACAGAAAGGGGAGCGGCTTTGTAACACGAAAGCCCAATCAGCATCAACTGACGCTTGGGCACGCTCCAGATAATGGAAGAACCCAACTCAACGGAACGAATATTGCTCATTTTGACAGGATACGCCGCCAATTTTCGGAATTGAGGAGACTTCAAGCAATGAGCGCGCCGCCTACTGCCGCTGTTCACGAAAAAAACGCCACGGTCGTCGAAACCGATCTGCCCTCGCGGCTCGACCGTCTGCCGTGGGGCCGCTTTCACTCGCTGCTCGTGGTGGCGCTTGGCGTGACGTGGCTGCTCGACGGTCTGGAAGTCACGCTGGCGGGCGCGGTTGCGAGTGCGTTGAAGTCTAGCCCATCGTTGCACTTTTCCAACGCCGACGTCGGCCTGGCCGGTAGCGCCTATATCGCCGGCGCGGTGCTCGGCGCGCTGGGTTTCGGCTGGCTGACCGACCGGCTGGGCCGCCGCAAGCTGTTTTTCATCACGCTCGCGCTGTATCTGGCAGCGACTGCGGCAACCGCGCTGTCGTGGAATCTGGCCAGCTTTCTGCTGTTTCGCTTCCTGACCGGCGCCGGGATCGGCGGTGAATACACGGCGATCAATTCGACGATCCAGGAATTCACCCCGGCGCGCGTGCGCGGCTGGACCGATCTCGGCATCAACGGCACGTTCTGGGTCGGCGCGGGGCTCGGCGCGGCCGGCTCGCTGGTGCTGCTCGATCCGCATCTGCTGCCGGCCGACTGGGGCTGGCGCGCCTGTTTCTTCATCGGCGCGGTGCTCGCGCTGGGGATTCTGCCGATGCGCATCTGGCTGCCCGAAAGCCCGCGCTGGCTGCTCACGCACGGCGACGAGCGCGACGCGCGCGCGATCGTCGAAGGCATCGAAACGCGCTTTCGCCACGAAGGTCACACGATCTCCGACGAAGGCCTCCTGCGCCTGCGGCTGCGTGCTCGTCGACATACGCCGCTGCGCGAGGTATTCCATACGCTCTTCAACGTGCATCGACGGCGCGCGCTGGTCGGCCTGTCGCTGATGACCGCGCAGGCGTTCTTCTACAACGCGATCTTTTTCACCTACGCGCTGGTGCTCACCGATTTCTACCACGTGCCGGGCGACCACATCGGCTGGTATCTGCTGCCCTTCGCGCTCGGCAATTTCCTCGGACCGCTGCTGCTCGGCAGGCTCTTTGACGTCATCGGGCGGCGCAAGATGATCGCGGCGACTTACGCGATCTCCGGCATTCTGCTGACGCTCAGCGGTTACCTCTTCGAGCAGCAGATGCTCACCGTCGTGACGCAGACGATCGCGTGGATGGTGATTTTCTTCTTCGCGTCGGCAGCTGCGAGCTCGGCTTATCTGACCGTCAGCGAATCGTTTCCGCTGGAAATTCGCGCGCTGGCCATTGCAGTTTTCTACGCGTTGGGCACGGCGCTCGGCGGCATCGCCGGGCCGGCGTTCTTCGGCCGGCTGATCGACACGCATCAGCGCAGCGAAGTGTTTTCGGGCTATCTCGTCGGCTCGGGGCTGATGCTCGCGGCGGCGGTGATCGCGGCGATCTGGGGCGTGGACGCGGAGCGCAAGTCGCTGGAGAGTGTGGCTACGCCGCTGTCGAGCGTCGCGGCGGATGTGGAATAAAAAACGCGCGGTTGTCGCCGCGCGTTCTACTTCAATTCACAAATCGCAGGCCGCTCAGAACGCCTTCTTCCAGCCGCCAGCATAGGCGATTTCCGCCAGCGGCAGACGCTGACGCACCGACTTCTCGCGCTCGCGCAACACCGGATCCAGCTTGTCGACGTCGCCGTAGTGGCCGAGCGAAATCATCGCGATCACGTCGACGTCGCTCGGCAGCTTGAATGCCGTGCGGAACGCGTTCGGATCGAAGCCGCTCATCTGGTGCGCGGCAAGTCCGAGCGCATGCGCCTGCAATACCAGCGCCATCGCCGCGGCGCCCGCATCGTACGGCGCGCAGCGATTCACGTCGCCCTTGTTGGTGAGCGTGTGTGTGGTCACCGCGATCAGCACCGGCGCCGGCGCATTCCAGCCCTGGTTGAACGGCACCAGCGTGGCAAAAGCCTGCTTGAACGAGACTTCATCGACGCTGCGGTCGAATACGAGAAAACGCCACGGCTGCGCGTTGTACGAAGACGGCGCCCAGCGTGCCGCTTCGAGCACGGCTTGCAGATGCTCGCGGCTCACCGGCTCGCTCGAATACGCGCGCGGGCTCCAGCGGCCTGCAATCAGCTCGTGAATGGCGATTGCGGTAGGGGCGGGTTTATGGGTCATGCGCTTCTCTCAGTCGAAATTCATGATCGACGGGCAACTGCCCGGGGTCACATAGCATAACCGGGCTTCAGCGCGCGTGCGCCAACAAGCGAGCAGTTTGTTTAGTGCCGGCTGCGATAGCGAAACGGCCCCTTGCGGGGCCGTGGTTCTCGCGATGCTCGGATCGCCGCGGCGGTTTTATGCCGCCTGCGGTTCCGGCACCTTGGCGGGCCGGTTGATCCGCAACACGATCACCGCAGCCACGAGGCACAAGCCGCCGGAAATCATCGACGCTACCGTGTAGGTGCCGAGGCTCGCGCGCAGCATGCCCGCGCCGAGCGCCGCGAACGCCGCGCCGAGTTGATGGCCCGCGACGACCCAGCCGAACACCACCGGCGCTGATTCCTTGCCGTAGACGTCGGTGGCCAGACGCACGGTCGGCGGCACGGTTGCGATCCAGTCAAGGCCGTAGAACACGGCGAACAGCGGCAGACCGAAGAAGTCGATGCCGAACGCGTGCGGCAGAAACATCAGCGACAACCCGCGCAGACCGTAGTACCAGAACAGCAGCACGCGGCTATTGAAGCGGTCCGACAGCCAGCCCGAAAGAGTCGTGCCGAACAGATCGAAGATGCCCATTGCGGCGAGCAGCGAGGCGCCCTGCACTTCCGTCATGCCGTAGTCGCCGCACATCGCGATCAGATGGGTGCCGACGTAGCCGTTGGTGCTCGCGCCGCAGATAAAGAAGCTGAAAAACAGCAGCCAGAAGTCGCGGGTCTTGCTCGCCATGGCGAGTGTGCCGAAGGCGATTGCCAGCGGGTTCTGTTTGGTGACCGTGCTGTTGATGGGCGAATCGTGTGGCTCGCCATAAGGACGCAGCTTCATGTCGGCCGGGCGCTCCGGCAACAGAAACGCAACCAGCGGAATCACGATCGCGGCCGCAATGGCGACGACCCACACCACTTGCCGCCAGCCGTAGTGCTCGGCGATGGCCGCGAGCATCGGCAGGAACACCAGTTGGCCGGTTGCCGAGCTTGCCGTGAGAATGCCCATGACGAGGCCGCGGTGCGTGGTGAACCAGCGCGTGACCACCGTCGCCGACAACGACAGCGCCGCGACACCCGTCGAGCCGCCGACCATCACGCCCCAGATCAATATCATCTGCCACGGGTGCGTCATCAGCGACGAGAGGCCCACACCGGCCGCCATCGTGCCGAGCGCGGCCAACAACGTGGGGCGCACACCGAAACGTTGCATTGCCGCCGCCGCGAACGGTCCCATCAGACCGTACAGCGCGATGTTCACGGAGATCGCCAACGAGATCGTTGCGCGGCTCCAGCCGAATTGATGCTCGAGCGGCACCATCATCACGCTCGGCGTGGCGCGCGTGCCGGCTGCCGCCAGCAGTACCAGAAACACCACCGCGACGGTCAACCAGCCGTAGTGGAAACGTCCGCCAATCAGTTTTGCTGCCCAGTTCATCGGTTCTCCAATCGACACCTGCCCCGCAGGCGTCGCCGCTTGTATTGTTACGCGTTCGGTAAAGGATTTGTGACAGATCAGTCACAATAGGTGTTGCGATCTTAGTTACTGGTCGGTAACATGTCAAGGCGTTAATTGAGTTCAGGTGGTCTTCCATGTCCGACAGTGAATCCCTCAAACCGGCCGCGGCCCGTCGCACGCGCGGCGCGCAGACCGCCGGGCCGCAGGCGCAACAGCACTTGCTCCGTGCCGCGGACGAGCTGTTCTATCGCGAGGGTGTGCGAGCCGTCGGGGTGGACGCAGTGGTCGAGCGCGCCGGCGTGAACAAGATGAGCTTGTACCGGCAGTTTTCGTCGAAGGACGAGTTGGTCATGGCTTATCTGGACCGCAAGGACGAGCAGTTCTTCGGCTACGTGGAGAGGAGCTTCGCCAAACATCCGGGCGAGCCGGCCCGGCAGCTTCAGCAATATTTCGACGACCTCGCCGTGCGCGCGTCGATCGATGACTATCGCGGCTGTCCCTTCGTGAACGTGTCGGTGGAGTTTCCGGACACGGCGCATCCGGCGCGGCAGTTCGTGTTCCACAACAAAGCGCGCCTCCTGGCGCGGCTCACGGAACTGACGACGGCAGCGGGCGCCGATGATCCGGTCGCGCTCGCCAATGCGCTCGGTCTGATGATCGAAGGCGTGTATGCGGCCAGCCAGACGTACGGCCCCGGTTGCGGGCCCATTCTGGCCGCGCCGAAGGTCGCCGCGCAGTTGATCGCCGCGGCGTGCGGCGCGGCGTCGGCGTCGTCGACTGACTGAATTGTCTGCTTTGCGGTTCTGTTTGCGCGAGGCGCGAATCGATGCCCATCCGCCCCGTTAAAATGGCGCTTTATCTCCCGCGCCGCCCGCCATGCCGTTGTCTGCCGAATCCCACGATGCCGTTGTTGCCGCTACTCGTCACTGGCTGACCGAGGCCGTGATCGGGCTCAACTTGTGTCCGTTCGCGAAGGCAGTCCACGTAAAGGGGCAGATTCGCTACGCCGTCAGCGATGCCGTGGACATGGAAGGTGTGCTGGCCGATCTGGAAACCGAGCTTCAGACGCTGGTCGCCGCCAACCCGGATGCCGTGGATACGACGCTATTGATCGTGCCGCGGGCGCTCAGCGATTTTCTCGACTACAACGACTGCCTGTTTTTCGCCGAACGCATGCTCAAGCAGCTTGGGCTGGAAGGCATCGTTCAGATCGCGAGCTTCCATCCCTTTTACCAGTTCGAAGGCAGCGAGCCCGACGATATCGAGAACTACACGAATCGCGCGCCCTATCCGATCTTGCATCTGCTGCGCGAAGACAGCATTGAACGCGCGGTTCAGGCGTTTCCCGATGCGGAAGAGATTTACGAGCGGAATCAGGAAACGCTCCGGCGAATCGGCCTGGCCGGCTGGGCCGCGTTGATGAAGCGCTAGTTCACGCAGCGGCTCGCAACGAGCCAACGCGCCCACGCCGTCCGATCAGGCCGAAACAAAGAACCGTTCCTTCAGTTCCTCGATCCCAAGCGTTTCCATCACCTCGTTCAAGCGCTCGGTCGGCCGGCGTCTCGGCAGATCCTTGTATTGGGCGATGATCAGTTCATTCTTCATGGAATGCTCCCAGCCCACCAGTTCGGTCACGCTGACCTGATACCCGTGCGCTTCGAGCTGCAAACACCGCAGCACGTTCGTGATCTGGCTCCCGAACTCCCGCGTGTGCAACGGATGCCGCCAGATCTCCGTCAAGGCGTTGGCGAGCGATTTGCCCTTGTTCTGCCGCAACACCCCCGCCACCTCGGCCTGACAGCACGGCACGACCACGATGTACTTCGCCTTCTTTTCGAGCGCGAAGCGCAGCGCGTCGTCGGTCGCGGTATTGCAGGCGTGCAGCGCCGTGACGATGTCGATCTGGGCCGGCAAGCGGTCCGACGTAATCGAGTCCGCTACTGACAGATTCAGAAACGACATGCCCTTGAAACCCAGCCTTCCAGCCAGCTCTTCCGACTTCGCGACGAGCTCCTCGCGCGTCTCAATGCCGTATATATGTGACGCAACACCCGCATCTTCCTGAAACTCCTTGAAGAAAAGGTCATACAGGATAAAACCTAGATACGACTTGCCCGCGCCGTGATCGACGAGGGTAACGGCGCCTTGCTTGTCCTTGAGGTCTTTGAGCAGCGGCTCGATGAACTGGAACAGGTGATAGACCTGTTTCAGCTTGCGGCGGCTGTCCTGATTCATCTTGCCGTCGCGCGTGAGGATGTGAAGCTCCTTCAACAACTCGACGGACTGGTTCGGACGGATTTCGTGCGTTTTGCTGGACATCGGGGGAAACCGCCAAGAATTGCAACGTGAACGTGCGACAGGTGACGGAAAAAGGGAAAAGTTGCTGCCAGTTTACCCAAAGTGCGGCTTGCTGACCGAAGGAGCCGCGCGAAGCATGTGATAAAGGGCATCAACTGGAACACTTCCTGCGTAAAAAAGCGTCACGCGGAAGGTTCCAGAAAGGCGCAAAAGCAGCTTGCGTGACGGCCGGGCCCGATGGTGCCGGCCGTGCCGCCTATAACAACGGGCTGCGGCCGTGGCTTTCACCACGCGAACCGAATGAATGTGGGGAGGACGGTCCCGGAACACGGGCCGAACGTTACGTAACCAGCAGCGCGCCGAGACGTCAAGCGGACGCGCGCTCGGAAAATAGAAGAGGCGGCAATGGATACGGTACCCAACGGAAACGTCGAACAGAAATTTCAGGAAATGCTGGCGAAACTCATCGCCACCCCAGCGTGGTCCGAGAAGCAGCAACTCGAACTGGAAATGGCCCGCGACATCTCAACGGAGATGCTGCGGCTGGCCGAAGTCATGCGCGACGGTAGCGTGGACATGGAAACCTGCCTGACCATGCTCAAGTACGCCAAGGTGCTCGACTTCGTCATGACTACGCTCGCATCGCGGCGCGATATCAAACCGCAGACGCTGCGAGTCATTTTCAAGCTCGCCGGGCTAAAAGTGGACGAGGCGTACCCCGGCTAAGACATAGTTCAACGATGCTGCGACCCGCGCGGGCGGCAAGACGCCGCTCGCGCGGGTCGCTCGTTCTGTAGCTCCCCAAAAGACGGCAGCTCACCCGCGCGTCGCTTCGACCGGTGGCGTGCCGTCGTGAAAGAGCGCCTTGAGTTGCGAGCGCAATTCCGGCGAATCCGTATGTTTGTGCACAGCAACCGCATGCTGCACGGCGGCGTCGAGCAATTCGCTCTCGCTGTCGGCGGACAGGGCGACGGTGCAGTTCATTTCGCTCGGAAACTCACGGCAATCGATGTATTTGCGGGACATGGCAGTCTCCTTGATCAAGATGACGTTCAGACATCCACGCAGGCAGCAGACGCGCGGACCACATCGCCGGCCGTGACACGGCGGCTCCGATAGCGCGGATAGCGCCGGGTGGCGGGGAAGACGGCGAGTTGGTATGACGCGAGGAAGACGCGCACGGCATCCGATGGAAGGTGTCTGAAAAGTATAGGTCGCGCCGGTCGATAACAAAGCCGTCGACGCGAACCAGGCGTACGCAGGACCGCCTGAACTCAGCCTTTTGCGGCCTGCCGACCCGCCCGCGCATTTGCCCTGCGCTGCTCGCAGTGTGAAAATAGCGCCCTTCGCGCCGGCGGATCATCCGAACCGAGGGCGCGCCGCCTCTTCCGCTCATCCGCAGGCCCGCATGTCATCCTCATTCGATTCCGCCCGCGTCGCCGTGATCGGCGGCGGCCCCGCCGGCTTGATGGCCGCCGAGGCGCTCGTCCAGCAAGGCGTGCAGGTCGACGTCTATGACGCCATGCCATCGGTCGGCCGCAAATTTCTGATGGCGGGCAAGGGCGGTATGAACATCACGCATTCGGAGCCGCTCGAGCCGTTCCTCGGCCGCTACGGCGCGCGCCGCGAGCAGATCGCGCCGCTCGTGCGAGCTTTCGATCCCGACGCCCTGCGCGCGTGGGTGCACGGCTTGGGTGTGGAGACGTTCGTCGGCAGTTCGGGACGCGTTTTTCCGACCGACATGAAAGCCGCGCCGATGCTGCGTGCGTGGCTGCATCGACTGCGCGAGGCGGGCGTGCGGTTTCACATGCGCCATAAGTGGATTGGCTGGGACACCGAAGCGGACGATGCCGCGGCGCATAGGCTCCACTTCGCGACACCCGACGGCGAACAAACCGTGACCTTCGACGCCGTCGTGTTCGCGCTTGGCGGCGCAAGCTGGCCGCGGCTCGGATCGGACGCCGCCTGGGTCTCGCTGATGGCCTCGCGCGACGTGCCCGTAACGCCGTTGCTGTCCGCAAACTGCGGCTTCGACGCGGACTGGAGCCCCTATCTGCGCGAGCGTTTCGCGGGTCAACCGGTCAAGCCGGTGGCCATTGCGCTCACCGACGTAGACAATAAAGTCCACAATCGACAAGGTGAAATACTTCTGACCGAAACGGGCTTGGAAGGGAGTGTGATTTACGCCTTGTCGGCAGTAATCCGGGAGCGGATTCTGGCCGACGGCGATGTCACGGTCACGCTGGATCTGGCGCCAGGCTTGCCTTTGGAGCGGGTCGTCGCCGAAGTCACGCGACCGCGCGGCTCACGCTCGATGTCCAGCCATCTGCACGGCAGAATCGGAATTGGCGGGGTAAAGCTGGCTTTGTTGCACGAGATTTTGTCGAAAGAAGCCTTCGCCGACGCCAACGGCCTCGCGCACGCCATCAGGGCGCTGCCCGTGCGGCTCACGCGCGCCCGGCCGATCGCGGAAGCGATCAGCACCGCCGGCGGCATTCCCTTCGAGGCGCTTGATGAGCACTTGATGATTGAGCGCCTGCCCGGCGCCTTCTGCGCGGGGGAGATGCTCGATTGGGAAGCGCCGACGGGCGGTTACCTGCTCACCGCCTGCTTTGCCAGCGGCCTCGCGGCAGGACGCGGCGCGGCGGCGTATGTCGGCAAACTCAAGGGGAGCGACGCGGCGGCGTGACGTGTTGCCCTCGCTTTTGGAAGAGAGAGCAGCGCGCTTCACCGCTTATCACGCCTTCAGACGCCACAGCGACGTCACTTCGGCCATGCGCGCCGTGTGCAGTGCATCGGTTTCATCGGTCGACTTGGGGTGTCGCGGACGAATGTCCTCGCGTCCCACCACGGTCAACCCCGCCTTGTCGATGGCGGCCAGCAGCCAGTCGCGCGAGCGCAAACCGAGATGCTCGGCGAAATCCGACATGATCAGCCAGCCCTCGCCGCCCGGCGACAGATGCTCCGCGAGGCCGTTCAGGAAACCGAGCAGCATGCGGCTTTCCGGATCGTAGATCGCATACTCGATCGGCGAAGCGGGTCTCGCCGGCACCCATGGCGGGTTGCATACGACGAGCGGCGCGCGGCCTTCCGGAAACAGATCGGCCTGCACGAGCTCGACCTGCTGGTCATAGCCGAGACGCGTCAGGTTCTCACGCGCACAAGCGAGCGCGCGGGGATCCTGATCGGTAGCGATGATTTTCTTCACGCCGCGTTTGGCGAGCAGCGCGGACAACACGCCCGTACCGGTGCCAATATCGAACGCCTTGTTCAGCGAAGTCAGCGGCGTGCGCGCAACGAGATCCACATACTCGCCGCGCACCGGTGAGAACACACCGTAGTGCGGATGTATCCGGTCACCCAGCGCGGGAATCTCGACTCCCTTCTTGCGCCATTCATGCGCGCCGATCATGCCAAGCAGTTCGCGCAGCGACACGACGGACGGCTCGTCGGTGGACGGTCCGTACGTCTCGATGCAAGCCTGTTGGACCTCCGGCGCGCGGCGCAGCGGAATACCGTACGCGGCGTCGAGCGGAATCAGGATCATGCCGAGCGTGCGCGCGCGTTGCGACTGCGCCTGCCGATGCAGATTGAACGCGTCGATCGGCGTTTCGCCGTGTTTGCGAGGCTTGCGCTCGAGCCGGCGCGTGACCGCTTGCAGCAGTTGGCGAGCGTTCTGGAAGTCGCCGTTCCACAGCAGCGCCGTGCCTTCACATGCGAGTCGGTACGCGGAATCGGCGGTGGTGCGGTCGTCCGCGACGATGACGCGCTTGGGCGGCGGCACGGCCGCTTCGGAGCGCCAACGCGCGGAGCGGGGGCCGTCGGCTTCGGGCCAGGTGATGGTTGCAGGGCTGGTCATGGTGAGGTGGGATCGGTGTTGCGGGAGCGACGCGCTGATAAGCCGCGTCATCGGGGGCGTTGCCCGCCGGAGTACTGGATAGCGTTGCCGACTGACGCCCGAATAGTACCTCTCTCGTCCCGGGTCGCGGTGCGCTATTCGTCGGCGGGGACGGCTGAAGCGCGTTATCTGCAGGCCTCGACTGGCAACTCTTAGACTAAAAAGTCTACGATCGACAAGGTGAAAGAGATATGGTGATTTTGGACCGTTTCGCAGCTCACCGATGCTTCACGAAGCCGGTTCTTTTGCCGGCTGAAGAGCCGTGCAGCGGTTCGGCCAAGGCGCTTTTATCGATAAGCGCTGACAAATAAAAACGGGGTTTCTGACTGAACAGAAACCCCGTTTAGTACAACTGGTGCCGGCTGCAGGACTCGAACCCGCCACCTCATGATTACAAGTCAAGCGCTCTACCTGATGAGCTAAGCCGGCATGAGGCCGTGATTCTACTTCATTTTACGATCTTGAGGCGAGCCCTTCCGCCGCCTTTCGATCCATCGTCGTCAGGCTGCGGACCGTCCGTCTCGCTATCCGCTTTGGCGGTGGCGGCATCCGTTGCCGGCGCCGTTTCGACCACGCGTGGCGCGGGCGCCTCGGTCTCGTCCGCCACTTCCGCGTCGGCGCCCGAATCCTGCGCTTCACCGCCCGTCGACTCGACCGGGAACGCCATGCCCTGCCCGTTTTCGCGCGCGTAAATCGCGAGAATATTGGCGATCGGCACCTCGATCTTGTGCGACTTGCCGGAGAAACGCGCGCTGAACTCAATCCACTCGTTGCCCATCTGCAACTGGCTGGTCGCCTCGAAGCTGATGTTCAACACGATTTCGTTGTCGCGCACAAACTGACGCGGCACGCGCGTCTGATTGTCGACCCGGACCGCGATGTGCGGCGTATAGCCGTTATCCGTGCACCACTCGTAGAGCGCGCGCAGCAGGTAAGGCTTGGTGGAAATCTCTTGCATCAACAGTCCTCTTACCGGGCGCGGGCCCGCGCTCACTCCGCCGCGCGGCGCCCTCGCCCCAAAGCCAAACTCAACGACGCATCACCTTTTCCGAAGGCGTCAGCGCTTCGATATAAGCCGGGCGGCTGAAAATGCGTTCGGCATACTTCATCAGCGGTGCGGCGTTCTTCGACAGCTCGATGCCGTAATGATCCAGACGCCACAGCAACGGCGCGATCGCGACGTCGAGCATCGAGAACTCTTCGCCGAGCATGTACTTGTTCTTCAGGAAGATCGGTGCGAGTTGCGTCAGACGATCGCGAATCGCGAGACGGGCCTTCTCGTGATTCTTCTCGGCGGCCTTACCCTTTTCGTTTTCGAGCGTGCCGACGTGAACGAATAGTTCCTTCTCGAAGTTCAGCAGGAACAGGCGGGCGCGGGCGCGCTGCACCGGATCGGCCGGCATCAGTTGCGGGTGCGGGAAGCGCTCGTCGATATACTCGTTGATGATGTTCGATTCGTACAGAATCAGGTCACGTTCGACGAGAATCGGCACTTGACCGTACGGATTCATCACGGCGATGTCTTCCGGCTTGTTAAACAGGTCGACGTCGCGGATCTCGAAGTCCATGCCCTTTTCGAACAACACCAGCCGGCAGCGCTGGGAGAACGGGCAAGTTGTGCCGGAGTACAGAACCATCATGTTTACGTTTCCTCAAAAAGCTGAAAGGCCAGCGCGCGGAAAAACCGTTCAGCAGGTTTTTCCTGGCGCCGGCCCCACGCCGGGTGACGGCGTGATTATTTGATATGTTTCCAGTACGCGGCGTTCAATCGCCAAGCGAAAAAGCTCAGGATACCGAGGAACAACAGCACCCACACGCCAAGCTGTTTGCGGGTTTTCTGGGTCGGTTCGGACATCCATGACAGGTACGACACAAGGTCGGCCACAGCAGAATCATAATCTACCGGCGACATCGTCCCCGGAGTGACCTGCTGGAAGCCGACAAATTTGTGTACCGTCTCGCCAGTTTTTTCGTCGGTTTCGTCACCGAACTTCGCGGTACGTTGCCCCTGAAGCTGCCACAGCACGTGAGGCATGCTCACGTTTTCATACACCAGATTGTTCCAGCCGGTCGGCCGCGTATTGTCGCGGTAAAAGCTGCGCAAATACGTGTACAGCCAATCCTTGCCGCGCGCTCGCGCTTCCACCGACAAATCCGGCGGACTCGCGCCGAACCACGCTTGCGCGTCGGCCGGACGCATCGCCACGGTCATGGTGTTGCCGACTTTATCCGTGGTGAAGAGCAGGTTTGCCTGAATTTCGTTCGGCGTAATGCCGATGTCGGTCAGGCGGTTGTAGCGCATCAGGTTCGCGCTGTGGCAATTCAGGCAGTAGTTTACAAACAATTGCGCGCCGTGCTGCAAAGAAGCGAAATTCTCCGCGTTATCCGGCGCGCGGTCGAGAGGGAAATTCTCGTCCGCGTAAGCCGGGGCGGCCAGCACCGCGAGCAGTGTCGCGCCGATCAGCGCGCACTTCGTAAGCAGTTTTTTCATTTCGTGTTCTCCTGGCTCGCGATTAGTGAGGCTTGAACCGCACCCGTTCGGGCGGCTGCTTGAACGTGCCAAGCCGCGTCCAGAACGGCATACCGAGGAAAAACGCGAAGTAGATCAGCGCGCAGATCTGGGCGATCAACGTGGCGGCCGGCGACGGCGGTTTAGTGCCGAGGAAAGCCAACGTCAGGAACGCGGCCACGAAGATGCCGTAGAACACCTTGTGAAAAAACGGCCGGTAACGGATCGACTTGACCGGCGAGCGGTCGAGCCACGGCAGGAAGAACAGCGACACCACCGCACTGCCCATCACCACCACGCCCCAGAACTTCGACTCCGTGAACGCCATGGCCAGAATCACCAGCACCGCGAGCGCCGGCAGGCCGAGCTTCCACTTGCCGCGCGCGCGCACCAGCGCGAGCAGGCCGAGCAGCCCGATCACGACCATTAGCACGATCTTGAACGGATCCGTAGTGGCGCGCAGCATCGCGTAGAAGGCGGTGAAGTACCACACCGGGGCGATTTCAGGCGGCGTCTGCAGCGGGTTGGCCGGCACGAAGTTGTTCGCTTCGAGGAAGTAGCCGCCCATCTCCGGCGCGAAAAAGATGATCGCCGCGAAGATCAGCAGGAACACCGTCACGCCCATGAAATCGTGCACCGAGTAGTACGGGTGGAACGGGATGCCGTCGAGCGGAATGCCGTCCGGGCCCTTCTTCGCCTTGATTTCGATGCCGTCCGGGTTGTTCGATCCCACTTCGTGCAGCGCGACCAGGTGGGCGACCACCAGACCGATCAGCACCAGCGGAATCGCGATCACGTGAAACGCGAAGAAACGGTTCAGCGTGACGTCGGAGACCACATAGTCGCCGCGAATCCACAGCGACAGATCCGGCCCGATGAACGGAATCGCCGAGAACAGGTTCACGATCACCTGCGCGCCCCAGAACGACATTTGCCCCCACGGCAGCAGATAGCCGAAAAAGGCCTCGGCCATCAGGCACAGGAAAATCGCGCAGCCGAAGATCCACACCAGTTCGCGCGGCTTGCGGTACGAGCCGTACATCAGCCCGCGGAACATATGCAGATACACGACGACGAAAAACATCGACGCGCCCGTGGAGTGCATATAGCGGATCAGCCAGCCCCACGGCACCTCGCGCATGATGTACTCGACCGACGAGAACGCAAGCGTCGCGTCGGGCTTGTAGTTCATGGTGAGGAAGATGCCGGTGACGATCTGGTTGACCAGCACCAGGAGCGCAAGCGAACCGAAGAAGTACCAGAAGTTGAAGTTCTTCGGCGCGTAGTACTCGGAAACGTGCTTCTTCCAGGTGGAAGTCATCGGAAAGCGCCGGTCGATCCAGCCGACCAGCCCGGTCGTCTCTACTTCGTGTTCGATCGCCATTACGCTTCTCCTTTCTCGTCCTTGCCGATCACGAGGCCGGTGGCCGAGGTGAACATGTAAGGCGGGATGTCGAGGTTCTGCGGCGCAGGTTTGTTCTTGAAGACGCGGCCGGCCATGTCATAGGTGGAGCCATGGCAAGGGCACAGGAAGCCGCCTGGCCAGTCGTCTGGAAGATTGGGCTGCGCGCCCTCCTGGAAGCGCGGCGTCGGCGTGCAGCCCAGATGGGTGCACACGGCGACGGCGACGAAAAGGTTCTTGTGGTCAGTGCGTGAACGGAACTCGTTGTTGCAGTACTCCGGCAACGGCATCGAAAAAGGATTCTTGGTGTGGGGATCCGCTACTTCGTTATCGGCTTTCTGGACATCGGCGAGCATCCGGTCGGTGCGGTTGATGATCCACACCGGCTTACCGCGCCAGGCAACGGTCTTCATGTCGCCGGGCTTGAGATCACTGATATCGACTTCGACCGGGGCACCTGCTGCCTTGGCCTTTTCAGATGGTGCAAACGAACTAACAAAGGGTACGACAGTGGCAACGCCTCCTATGCCACCTGCTACGGTCGTCGCTATCAGCCAGGTACGGCGGCTGCCGTCGACGCGTTCATCTTCCTTGTCTCGCATCACACGCCCCACTTCTGAGTTGGATTTTTCCTTCACGTCTCTTCTACCGCCGCTAGTTTGCGCGAATGGAGTCGCCATTTACAAGGGCCGATTGCCAAAAACCGTGCGAAGCCTTTGATAAATCAGGGTTTCTCCGTACGAATCGCAAACCTTTTTGCACCTCCTTTTAAGTGCCCCCTCCGTTATTCGTGCCTTTTTCTACGCTAATGCGTTTTACCTGATTCTTGCGATTCAAACGGGATTAGGGATATCGATAAAGAGGTGCTCGATATCGAACTGCTCGGACAGATGCTTGCCCACCGCCTGCACGCCGAAGCGCTCGGTGGCATGGTGGCCCGCCGCGAGAAAAGCCACACCGCTTTCCGCCGATGTGTGCATCACCGACTCCGACACTTCGCCGGTCAGATAAACGTCCGCGCCGGCGTTGATGGCCGCGTCGAACATGCCTTGCGCGGCGCCCGTGCACCAGCCTACGCGACGCAGTTCGCGGTCCGCGTCGCCGAACACGAGCGGCGTGCGGCCGAGCGTCTGTTCGACTTGCGCGGTGAAGTGCGCGAGCGTGATCGGCATGGGAAACGTGGCAAGCCAGCCGAGATCGTTCTCGCCGAAGCGCGCGTCGCTGATCCAGCCCATCTTCTGGCCGATCTGCGCGTTGTTGCCGAACTCGGGATGGTCGTCGAGCGGCAGGTGATAGGCGAACAGGTTCAGGTCGTTGGCGATCAGCAGCTTCAGCCGCGCGTGTTTGCGGCCGGTGATCTGCGGCGCTTCGTTGCGCCAGAAGTAGCCGTGATGGACCAGCACGGCGTCCGCACCCCAATCGAGCGCAGCCTCCAGGAAGGCCGCCGAAGCGGTCACGCCGGTCGCGAGCTTATTGATCTTGCGACGCCCTTCGACCTGCAGTCCATTGGGGCAATAGTCCTTGAAGCGCGCGGTTTCAAGGAGATTGTTCAAGTACAATTCAAGTTCGATCCGATCCATATAAACCTCTAGTCTTCAGATGCTTAGACGCTTTTGGCTGTTCTTTGCCCAAGCGGTGACCGTGCTGTTGGCGCTCATGTTCATCATTGCGACCCTCAAACCGCAGTGGCTCCAGCGTCAAGGGCAATTCGGCAAGCAACTCGCCGAACCGATCGTCGCCCTGCGGGAAGTAGCGCCAGGCATCGGCAGCGGCCCAGCTCAGGCGTCGTACGCGGACGCCGCGCAAAAGGCCATGCCCGCGGTCGTCAATGTGTTCTCCAGCAAGGATGGCTCACTGCCACCCGACCCGCGCGCAAAAGATCCGCTGTTCCGCTACTTCTTCGGCGACAAGAACCGCAAGCAGCAGGAACAGCCCGCGTCCAATCTGGGCTCCGGCGTGATAGTGAGTTCGGAAGGTTACATTCTAACGAACCAGCACGTCGTGGACGGCGCCGATCAGATCGAAATCGCGCTGGCCGACGGCCGCACCACGAATGCGAAGGTGATCGGCGTCGATCCGGAAACGGATCTGGCCGTGCTCAAGGTCAACATGACCAATCTGCCCACCATCACGCTCGGCCGCATGGATCAGACACGCGTGGGCGACGTGGTGCTGGCGATCGGCAACCCGTTCGGCGTCGGCCAGACGGTGACCATGGGCATCGTCAGCGCGCTCGGGCGCAATCACCTTGGCATCAACACGTTCGAAAACTTCATTCAGACCGACGCGGCCATCAACCCGGGCAATTCGGGTGGCGCGCTCGTCGACGTGAACGGCAATCTGCTCGGCATCAACACCGCGATCTATTCGCGCTCCGGTGGCTCGCTCGGCATCGGCTTCGCGATTCCCGTCTCGACGGCGCGCAGCGTGCTCGAGAGCATCATCACCACGGGTTCGGTCACGCGCGGCTGGATCGGCGTCGAACCGCAGGATGTCACGCCGGAAATCGCCGAATCATTTGGGTTGGATCAGAAGTCGGGCGCGATTGTCGCGGGCGTGCTGAAGAATGGTCCCGCGGACCGCGCGGGCATCAAGCCGGGCGACATTCTCATGAGCGTGAATGGCCAGGAAATCACCGACACCACGCGTCTCCTGAATGTGATCGCGCAGATCAAGCCGGGCACGGCCGCGAAGGTGCATCTCGTGCGCAAGAGCCGCGAGATGGATCTGGAAGTCACGATCGGCAAACGGCCGCCTCCGCCGAAGCAACCGGCCGAGGACAACGGCGGTGGTGATCAGCAAGAAGATGACGGGGGTTGAGGTTTAGCTGCGTGGAAGACCGCTAGGCTTCCCACTGCCCCGTTTTCATAGCCTCTTCAAGCATGCCGAGCGTAAGCGATCTACCGCCAAGGGTTTCGCGCGCATTCGCGCTGAATGGCGACTTGGCCACCGTAGCGAGAAACGAGCCGATATTCAATTTCGCAGCGGGGAGTAGTGATGGAGATCAAACCCGTTTAGCTCGACGTGAAACTGGGCGGCCCATCTTTTCATGAATTCGGAGATGTAATCCGGATTCATGAAAAGATCGTGATAGAGGTCCGTTTCTCTCGTGAGTTGGAGTCGGCCGACAATCGGTTTGCCGGCATCTTCTGTAACGAACGCTTCAAGGTTGTTCCAGATATCTGCGGTCACAGTCGGTCCTCTGCTTTTACAAGTCCGTTACGAGATAACCGAACGGTAAATGATTGTAGACGCATCGGAAGCGAGGAGGACCAGCCAACACCCGGAATTGCGCGTCCAACGAACGCGCCAACACTACGGGTAAATTTGATTCTCAGCAAAATAAGACTTTTGAACGATGTGACTGTCGGCAGCAGCCTCTACTTGAGTTCGTATGGCAACACACGGCGGGACACAACCGATGCGATTGAGGTTCCCTTGACCGCACCCGAGAACTTGCCACGCGTCGGAATGAATCGCTGTCCCAGCAAGACGCTCGCAACACCAGCGAAATCGTCCACACCGAGTTGCTTGCATGTCTCGTCAATTGTGATAAGAGAGAAGATCTCTTCTCGACTTAGCCCGTCATGTATTCCGTATTTATTGATTTGACATACGAACGCCCGTCTAATGGCCAGGCAAAAATAATATCGCTCGATAAGAGCGATAAACAATCAGACGCCTTAAGACTTTTCAACTCGCATTCTAAGAACGTGTGCTTTTTGTTCGACGTTTGAATGTCCACAAGAGCAAGCATCCAAACCTACCGCAACATGAGCGAAAACAAAAAGGGCAGCCCGTGATGAGCTGCCCTTTTTGTTAACTCATGCGGAACCGCAGGAAAACCCCGCGCCGCTCACTCCGAAGCGCTCGCATCCTCAACCACCACCGGCTGCTTGCCAACAATCAACCGCGCCGCGATGATCCCTGCTTCGTACAACACGATCAGCGGAATCGCCAGAATCAATTGCGAGAACACGTCCGGCGGGGTGACCACGGCCGAGATAACAAAGGCGCCGACGATCACATAGGGACGAATCTCCTTGAGCTTCTTGAGCGTCACCACGTTCATGCGCACCAACAGCACCACGACGATCGGCACTTCGAACGTCACGCCGAATGCAATGAACATGGTCAACACGAAGCTCAGGTAATTGTCGATGTCCGTGGTCATCTCCGCGCCGAGTGGCGCGTTGTAGTGCGCCATCACGCGGAAGATAGTTGGGAACACCACGAAATACGCGAACGCCATGCCACACAGGAACAGCGTGTAGCTGCTACCCACCAGCGGGCCGACCAGTTTCTTCTCGTGCTGATAAAGACCCGGCGCGACGAATGCCCAGATCTGATACAGCACGATCGGCAGCGCGATCACGAAGGCCACCAGCATGGTCACCTTCATCGGCACGAAGAACGAGCCGGTGACGTCGGTGACGATCATCTTGCCGTCCTTCGGCAGGTTCTGCATCAAGGGCCGCGCCAGCAACCGGAAGATATCCGGCGCCCAGTACACGAGCCCGACGAACACCACGACGACGGCAAGGCCGGCGCGAATGATACGGTCGCGCAATTCAACGAGGTGGGAAATGAAGGTCTCTTCAGTGCCTTCGTCCTGGGTATGCTGGGGGTCGCTCACACCGGCCCTCGGTTAGAGATTGTCGTTCTGATCATCAGAAAAACCGCGTCGGGCGACGCATACTGGCCGGCGTATGCCGCGCCACGCGCGCCGCACCCGACTGCACGCGCGTGCGGCGCGTGGTCGCGCGCTTGTACCAGGTGGGCATGGCCGTCTGCTTGACACGCCAGTTCTTGCGTTTGGGCGCCGCCGCCGGCGTGCTGCTCGGCCACGATGCATTGCCGACGTCTTCAAGCGCGCCACCGGCAATGCTCGGCGACACCGACGTGCCGCTGTTCCACGCGTCGTTCAGTTCGGTCTCGTGCTTGCGCAGATTATCCTTAACGGAGGTTTCGACGTTGGTCGCGGCGGCTTCGAACTCGCTTTTCATGCGACGCAGTTCGTCGAGTTCGATTTCGCGCGTGACTTCGGCCTTCACGTCGTTGATATACCGCTGCGCGCGGCCGAACAGCGCGCCGGCTGTGCGGGCGACGCGTGGCAGGCGCTCAGGCCCGAGTACGACCAGCGCGACGACGCCGATCAGCGCCATCTTGGTTAGACCGAGGTCCAGCATGAAGTGGAATGTCCGTCAGTAACGCGGTTAAGCCGCGGCTTAGCGGTAATCGCCCGAACGCGGCGTCTTTTCCTTCGCTTCCACATCCACGGCGCCGTTGCGCGGCAGTTCGCGCTGCTGCGCTTCGCCGCCCGGCGTTTCGGCTTCCTTCATGCCTTCCTTGAAGCCCTTCACCGCGCCACCCAGATCGGTGCCGATATTGCGCAGCTTCTTCGTGCCGAACACGAGCGCCACGATCAACAACACGATCAACCAATGCCAAATACTCAACGAACCCATGACTACTCTCCTTAAACCCGACACCGCACCGTAATGCGGTGAACCTCGTACGCCTTGCGGCATGAATCGAAGCGCGTACGCTTCATCTGAACATTACCGCGAGCCCTTCCGACTCAACCCGCGACACGGTATGTCATTGTGACCAGACGATCGCGTCGGCGTCGTTACAATGCGGCAAAAACAACGGCCGCGGTATTGTGCGTGACCAAAACTCGCCGCGCAGCCGCGTCAGCCCATGCGCTGCCAGGGGCGCGGCCCCGCGAGAATGTGTGCGTGCAGGTGATACACCTCTTGCCCGCCGCCCGGCCCGGTATTGATTACCGTGCGAAAACCCGTTTCGCCGCCGGTGTACGCCACGCCCAGCTGATCGGCCAGACGTGCCGCCAAAACTAGCATTCTACCAAGCAGCGGCGCATCGCCTTCAGTGCAATTCGACAGCGTGGCGATGTGCTTGCGCGGAATGACCAGCACATGCGTCTCGGCGGCCGGACGAATGTCGCGAAAGGCGACGAATTCGTCGTCTTCGTGGACTTTGGTCGACGGGATCGCGCCGGCGGCGATTTTGCAGAAAAGGCAGTTCGGGTCGTGGCTCATCGTATTCCTGACACAGTATGGCTGAAGCGCGAAGCGTACGCGGCGCGATTCATGTCAGGCCCGGCAACCGTCGGACGAAACTCAGAACCAGGCGCGCGGATTCGCGAGCGGCTTGTTATCGTACAGATACAGCCAGCCTTTGATAATACGGTACAACATCCAGATGCTCACGGCCCACAGGACCGGAATGCCGATCACCACGAACAGCAGCACGCCGCCGATCGCATAACCCAGCAAGGCCATCCAGAAGGAGCGGATCTGCCACTCGAAATGGGCTTCGTACGGCGTGCCCACCACGTCGGGCCGCTTCACGTAGTTGATGATGATCGCGATCAGGATCGTCAGGCCGCCTGTCAGCCAGTGGACCGCATACAGCGCGTACAGAACGTGGGTGAGCGTGCGCAGGCTGCGTTCGCGCTCTGGCTCGATAGCATTGCGATAGACCGGCGGCGGATAGCTTTCGTGCGACTGTTCCATGCTTGCGTCCTCCCAAGGATGCGATCAGATGCGTTCAGTGCAATATGGGCGCCGGTGCTCCCCACTTCAAGACGCGAGCGGCCCAACGACGATCAGTCGCCGTTCTGCTCGCGGTCGCGGCTCTTGCGTAGCGCCTTCTCCTCGATGCCCGACATGCCTTCGCGGCGCTCCAGCTCGGCGAGCACGTCCGCCGGGCTCAGATCGAAGTGCGACAGCATCACGAGGCAGTGAAACCACAGGTCCGCGACTTCACCGACCAGCGCCTTCGGCGCGCCGCCGTGGCGCGCATCCTTGGCGGCCAGCACGACTTCGGTGGCTTCTTCGCCGATCTTCTTCAGCACCGCGTCGTCGCCCTTGTGGAACAGGCGCGACACGTACGACACGTCCGGATCGCCGCCCTTGCGGCTGTCGATGATCGCCGCGAGGCGCAGCAGCGTGTCATTCGTGGTCGCGGGGTTGGACGACGTGGTTTGCGTGGATTGCGTCATTTGTAAATGTGTTCAGGGTCTTTCAGCACGGGATCGACGGCGACCCAGTCGCCATCGTCCACCGCGCCTTCGAATTTCTGGAAAAAGCACGAGTGGCGGCCGGTGTGACAGGCAATGCCCGACACCTGCTCCACTTTCAGCAGCACGACGTCTTCGTCGCAATCGAGCCGCACCTCGTGCACATGCTGCACATGGCCGGACTCTTCGCCCTTGAACCACAGACGCTGACGCGAGCGCGAGAAATACACCGCACGGTTGGTTTCGATGGTCTTGGCCAAGGCTTCACGGTTCATCCACGCGAACATCAGCACGTCGTTCGTCGACGCCTCCTGCGCGATCACCGGCACGAGGCCGTTCGCGTCCCACCTGACCTTGTCGAGCCAATTGACTGCCGAGGGATTCACCACGTCACAACCTCACCGAAATGCCCTGATCGGCCATGAAGCGCTTGGCCTCGCCCACGGTGTGTTCGCCGTAGTGGAAGATGCTCGCGGCGAGTACTGCGTCCGCGTGGCCGCTCTTGATGCCGTCGGCCAGATGCTGCAGATTGCCCACGCCGCCCGAAGCGATCACCGGAATCGGCACCGCGTCGGACACCGCGCGCGTGAGTGCAAGGTCGAAACCGCTCTTTGTCCCGTCGCGGTCCATGCTGGTGAGCAGGATTTCGCCGGCGCCGAGTTCGGCCATCTTGCGCGCCCATTCGACGGCTCCGAGGCCAGTGGCCTTGCGTCCGCCGTGCGTGAAGACTTCCCAGCGCGGCGGCTCGCCGTCCGCGGAGACGCGTTTCGCGTCGATCGCGACCACGATGCATTGCGAGCCGTATTTGTCCGTCGCGTCTTTCACGAGCTGCGGATTCGCCACCGCCGACGAGTTCATGCTGATCTTGTCCGCGCCCGCGTTCAGCAGGCGCCGCACGTCTTCGACAGCGCGCACGCCGCCGCCAACCGTCAGCGGGATGAACACTTGCGAGGCGACCGCTTCGATGATCGGCAGGATCAGATCGCGCTGATCCGAGGTCGCGGTGATATCGAGGAAGGTGAGTTCGTCGGCGCCCTGATCGTCGTAACGGCGGGCGATTTCGACCGGGTCGCCCGCATCGCGTAGTTCGACGAAGTTGACGCCCTTGACCACGCGGCCAGCCGTGACGTCGAGACAGGGGATGATGCGTTTAGCTAGAGCCATGATCTTGCAATTCTGCCAATACCGCTGATGAGGCCGCTCGCTTTGAATTCAGACGAACGGCACAGTGCCGGCGCGGCGAGCCGCGCGCGCCGGGCGCCCTGAGGCGCCTCTGCGCGAATGATGAGCCAAACGCGACGCCGCTTGAACGACCTTTAAGCGTCGTCCGATTCGCGCAGCCGGTCCGCGAGGGTTTGCGCCGCCGCGAAGTCGAGATCGCCCGAGTAAATCGCCCGGCCGCAGATCACGCCTTCGATGCCTTCGTCTTCGACTTCGCACAGCGATTCGATGTCGGCGAGGTTGGACAAGCCACCGCTCGCGATCACCGGAATCTTCACCGCGCGCGCAAGGCGCACCGTCGCTTCGATGTTGATGCCCTGAAGCATGCCGTCACGGCCGATATCGGTGTAGATGATCGACTCGCAGCCGTAGTCCTCGAACTTGCGCGCCAGATCGGCCACTTCGTGGCCGGTCAGCTTGCTCCAGCCGTCGGTCGCGACCTTGCCGTCTTTCGCATCCAGCCCGACGATGATATGGCCGCCGAACGCCGTGCAAGCATCCTGCAGGAAGCCGGGGTTCTTCACCGCCGCCGTGCCGATGATCACGTACGACAAACCGTCGTCCAGATAGCGCTCGATCGTATTCAGGTCGCGGATGCCGCCGCCCAGCTGCACGGGAATCTCGCCGCCCACTTCCTCGATGATCGCGCGAATCGCGTCTTCATTCTTCGGCTTGCCGGCGAACGCGCCATTCAGGTCGACGAGGTGCAGACGCCGGGCACCGCGATCGACCCAGTGTCGGGCCATCGCCGCCGGTTCCTCGGAAAATATCGTCGCCTGGTCCATATCGCCCTGTTTGAGGCGTACACACTGACCGTCTTTCAGGTCGATGGCGGGAATCAGCAGCATAGCAATCGGGTGTTGTCTGGGAAGGGGTTGAAGGTCGGCGGCGGCGGCTGGTGGTCCAGCCCGCCGGGGCGCCGTTTCGCTAGTTTAGTACAACTCTTTCGACGCCCTTGCGCGGCGTCGTGGGTGAGCGAAATCGTGATGTTGCGATTGCGGCGCGCGGCACACGCTCCGCTTGTGGCGAAACGGCGCATGGCAACAGGATGAAGAAAGGCGCTCACGGGTTCCAGTGCACGAAGTTGCGATACACGCGCAGCCCCGCTTCGGCGCTCTTTTCCGGGTGGAATTGGGTCGCGAAGATGTTATCCCGCGCCACCGCCGAGGTAAAGGGCACACCGTACACCGTTTCGCCCGAGGTATGGGCGGCGTTGTCCGGCACCACGTAATAACTGTGCACGAAGTAGAAGAACGCGTTGTCCGCGACGCCGTCCCACAGTGGGTGCGGCTGCGCCTGGCGCACGCGGTTCCAGCCCATTTGCGGGACTTTGAAGCGCGAACCGTCGTCCTGCACCTGGCCTTCCAGGTCGAAGCGCAGCACTTTGCCGGGCAAGAGGCCCAAGCCGGGCGTGCCGCCCTCCGCGCTCCAGTCGAACAGCATCTGCTCGCCGACGCATACGCCCATCAGCGGCTTGCTGCGCGACGCTTCAATCACCGCTTCCTGCAGGCCGGATTCGGCCAGGCTGCGCATGCAGTCGGGCATCGCGCCCTGGCCGGGCAGCACGACGCGGTCGGCCGCGCGAATCGCTTCAGGCTGGTCGACGATCGCCACGTCCGCTTCCGGCGCGGCTTTGCGCAGTGCCTGGGCCACCGAACGCAGGTTGCCCATTCCGTAATCCACAATCGCTATCGAAGTTTTCATTTCAAGTTAGGCAGCAATGCCTTCAATCCATCGACGATGAATTCCACCGCCAGCGCCGATAACATCAAACCCATGAGCCGCGTGCCGATGTTGATACCCGTGCGACCGACCCAGCGGGCAATCGGTTCGGCGAGCCGCAGCGAAAAAAAGCAGATCGCCGCCAGCACCGCGCCGATCGCGACGAGGCTGATCCGGTCGTACCAGTGCGCCGAACCGGCCGCGTAGATGATCGTGGTGCTGATCGCGCCCGGACCGGTCAACAGCGGAATCGCCAGCGGCACGACCGCGATGTTGTCCTTCTGCTCGGCTTCATGGCGCTCTTCCGGCGTCGAACGGCTGTTGCCGATCTGCGCGTTCAGCATGTTGATCGCCATCAGCAGCATGATGATCCCGCCGCCCACTTCGAGCGAGCCGACCGAAATACCGAAGAAGCTGATGATCTGCTGCCCGAGCAGCGTGGTGATCGTGATCACGCAGAACACCGAAATCGCCGCAATGCGAATGGTTCTACGCCGCTCGGCATCGCTCTGATTCGCCGTCAGGCTCATGAAGAACGGGATCGCGCCGACCGGGTTGATCAGTGCCAGCAGCGAAATAAACGACTTCAGAATGTCCATCGCACACCGGGCGCGAGCGCATCGGCGCTGGTCCCGGTCCTGGTAAGTGAGTTGGCCAATGAGCCGGCCAACGAGCCGGCTAGTGAGCGCTTAAAGGCTGCCCTTGGTCGACGGAATCTGCCCCGCCGCGCGTTCGTCCAGTTCGGTGGCCATGCGCAACGCACGCCCGAACGCCTTGAATACCGTTTCCATCTGATGGTGGGCGTTCAGGCCGCGCAGGTTGTCGATATGCAGCGTGACGCCGGCATGATTCACGAAGCCGCGGAAAAACTCGATGGACAGATCGACGTCGAACGTGCCGATGCGCGCGCGCGTGAACGGCACATGGAATTCGAGGCCCGGACGGCCGGAAAAATCGATCACGACGCGCGACAGCGCTTCGTCGAGCGGCACGTAGGAATGACCGTAGCGGCGGATGCCCTTGCGGTCGCCGATCGCTTTCGCGACGGCCTGGCCGAGCGTGATACCGGTGTCTTCGACCGTGTGATGGTCGTCGATATGCAGGTCGCCATGCGCTTCGATTTCGAGGTCGAACAATCCATGCCGCGCGATCTGGTCGAGCATGTGGTCCAGAAACGGCACACCGGTGGCCAGCTTTTGCTGACCGGTGCCGTCCAGATTGATCTTCACACGGATCTGCGTTTCGCTGGTGTTGCGAACGACTTCCGCAAGGCGCATGGTAATTCCTCGAATCTAGCTAGAAAGCGATAGGTAGGTGGGATGGGAAAACGGCGGGCCACGCGCGCTTTTCCGCAATATGGGAAAACGCTTGCGCGGCCGTTCGGCACGCCGTTCAGTTCAGCACGAGTTTCAGTGCAGCGATCAATTGGGCGTTTTCTTCCGGCGAACCGACGGTCAAACGCACGCAATTGGCCAGCAATGCATGCATTTTACTCACGTTTTTGATCAGAACCCGCGCCGTCAGTAGCGTTTCGAACAGCACCGACGCGTCGGGCACGCGCACCAGCAGGAAATTACCGGCGCTCGGGAACACTTCGGCGCCCGGTAATTGGGACACCGCGTGCGCCAGTTTCGTACGTTCGTCGCGTAATTGCGCGGCTTGCGAGTCGAGCACGTCGACGTGGTCGAGCAGGAAATCGGCGGCGGCTTGCGTGAGCACGTTGGTGTTGTACGGCGGCCGCACTTTGTCGAATTCGGTCAGCCAGCCCGGTTTGCCGACCAGGTAGCCCAGACGGATCCCGGCGAGGCCGAGCTTGGACACCGTCCGCATCACGACGACGTTGTCGAACGCGTCGGCGCGCGGTAACCAGCTTTTCTGCGCGAACGGCTGGTAAGCCTCGTCGATCACCACGAGGCTCCTGGTTGCCGCAGCGATGATGCGTTCCATGTCGGCGTCGTCGTACAACGTGCCGGTCGGGTTGTTCGGGTAGGCAAGATAGATGATCGCCGGCTGGTGCTCGGCGATGGCGGCCAGCATCGCTTCGGTGTCGAGCGTGAAGTCCGCTTGCAGCGGCACGCCGATGAACTCGAGATTCGCCAGCTTCGCCGACATCTGATACATCACGAAGCCCGGCACCGGTGCGAGCACCTTGGCGCCCGGCTGCGCGCACGCGACCGACACCATGCTGATGATTTCATCCGAGCCGTTGCCGAGCAGCACGTCGCAGCCGGCCGGCACGCCCATCACACGCTTGATCTTCTCGATCAACGCATCCGGACGCGGCGCCGGATAGCGATTCAGCGCGATGCCGGCCAAGTGCTCGCCCAGATGCGCGGCCAGCACCGGCGGCAGCGTGAACGGATTTTCCATCGCGTCGAGCTTGATGTAGCCCGTGGCGTCGGGGACCGGATAGCTCGTCATCGCGAGCACGTCGCGGCGGATGATGTCTTGAGGTGTCGTCATAGGTCAGGTGAGCGGGCCGCGGGGGGAACGCCGGCCCGGCGTCGGCGGCCTGCGGGCCGCCCCAGGTTGGTCTGTGTTGTCTTTATTAAACGGAGAACCGCGCGCAATCCGTCGCCGACGTTCGCGGGCACCGGCTCGATGCCCGCATTGCCCGCGGTTTCAGCGTCGGATCAACCGCGCTTAGCCGGTTTGCCGCATCCGGTATTCGGCGCTGCGGGCATGCGCCTGCAGGCCTTCGCCGTAAGCGAGCTCGGCTGCGATCTCGCCGAGCGTCTGCGCGCCTTCCGCGCTGACCTCGATCACGCTTGAACGCTTAAAGAAATCATAGACGCCCAAAGGAGACGAGAACCGTGCGGTACGAGACGTAGGCAAAACGTGATTCGGCCCCGCGCAGTAGTCGCCGAGGCTTTCACTGGTGTAGCGGCCGAGGAAGATCGCGCCGGCATGGCGGATCAGCTGGCCCCACTGATGCGGCTCCAGCGCGGAGATTTCGAGGTGTTCCGGGGCGATGTCGTTGGCGATCGCGCAGGCTTGCTCCATATCGCGCACCTTGACCAGCGCGCCGCGGCCTTCCAGCGACGCGCGGATCACGTCGCGGCGCGGCATGGTGGGCAGCAGTTCGTCGAGCGCGTCTTTCACGCGGCCGATGAACGCGTCGTCAGGGCACAGCAGAATGGACTGCGCGAGCTCGTCGTGCTCGGCTTGCGAGAACAGGTCCATCGCGACCCAGCGCGGGTCCGTGGTGCCGTCGCACAACACGAGGATTTCCGACGGCCCGGCGATCATGTCGATACCGACCGTGCCGAACACCCGGCGTTTGGCCGATGCGACGTACGCGTTGCCGGGACCGCAGATCTTGTCGACCGCGGGAATGGTTGCCGTGCCGTAGGCCAGCGCGCCGACCGCCTGCGCGCCGCCGATCGTGAACACGCGGTCCACGCCGCCCAGCAGCGCGGCCGCGAGCACCAGCGGATTCTTCACACCGTCCGGCGTCGGCACGACCATGACGATTTCACGCACGCCGGCCACCCGCGCCGGAATCGCGTTCATCAGGACCGACGACGGATACGCCGCCTTGCCGCCCGGCACGTAGATACCCGCGCGATCCAGCGGCGTGACCTTCTGGCCGAGCACGGTGCCGTCGGCTTCCGTGTACTGCCAGCTATGGCTGCCGCATTCGATCTTCTGCTTCTCGTGGTAACCACGCACCCGCGCCGCCGCCGCTTCGAGCGCCGCACGGCGCTTCGGCTCGAGGCTTTCGAGCGCCGCTTCCAGTTCCGACATCGGCAGTTCGAGCGCGTCGACGCTCTTCGCCTCGACACGGTCGAAGCGCTTCGTGTACTCGAGCACCGCAGCGTCGCCGCGCGCCTTCACGTCGTTCAGAATCTGCGCGACCGAGCGCTCGATTGCTTCGTCTTCGCTCGCCTCGAACGCGAGCACCGCGTGCAGCGACTTCTGGAAGTCGGGAGCGGTGGAATCGAGTTTGCGAATCTTGATAGACATACGGGTATCCGTTTCGGTAAGGCGCGCTTTAGAACGTGGTCACACTGACACGATCAGGCCGTCGCGGCGCCGGTTTTCGACGCGCGTTCGAACGCGTCGAGAATCGGCCGCAACGCGGCGCGCTTGAGCTTCAGCGCCGCCTGATTCACAACGAGGCGCGACGAAATCTGCATGATCTCCTCCACCTCGACCAGATTGTTGGCGCGCAAGGTATTGCCCGAGCTCACCAGGTCGACGATCGCATCGGCGAGACCGACCAGCGGTGCCAGTTCCATCGAACCATACAGCTTGATCAGATCGACGTGCACGCCCTTGGCGGCGAAATGCTCACGGGCGGTTTCAACGTACTTGGTCGCCACCCGCAAACGGGCGCCCTGGCGCACCGCATTCGCATAATCGAAACCGGCGGCGACCGCGACCGACATGCGGCAACGCGCAATATCCAGGTCGACCGGCTGATACAGGCCGCTGCCGCCGTGTTCGAGCAGCACGTCCTTGCCCGCCACGCCGAAGTCGGCCGCGCCGTATTCGACATAGGTCGGCACGTCGGTGGCGCGCACGATGATCACGCGCAGGTTCGCGTCCGTGGTTGGCAGGATCAGCTTGCGCGAGGTTTCCGGGTCTTCGGCCACCTCGATGCCGGCTGCGGCGAGCAGCGGCAAGGTCTCCTCGAAGATACGCCCTTTCGACAACGCCAGCGTGAGCGGTGCGCTCACCGCCGGCGACGACGAAGTTTGCGCCATGGCGCTCATGCCTGGCTCCCCGAGACCCGGCGCACCTTCGCGCCGATGGCGGTGAGTTTGGTTTCCATCCGGTCGTAACCGCGGTCGAGGTGATAGATCCGGTCGATCAGCGTTTCACCGTCGGCGCGCAAGGCGGCGATCACGAGACTCGCGGACGCGCGCAGATCGGTCGCCATCACCTTCGCGCCGGACAGCTGGTCGACACCGGTCACGAGCGCGGTGTTGCCATCGATCGTGATGTTGGCGCCGAGACGGTTCAGTTCCTGCACGTGCATGAAGCGGTTTTCGAAGATCGTTTCGACGACCTGCGAGGTGCCCGTCGCGATCGTGTTCAGCGCCATGAACTGCGCCTGCATGTCGGTCGGGAACGCCGGGTATTCGGAGGTGCGGAACGTGACCGCGCTCGGACGCTTGTCCATGCGCACGCGCATCCAGTCGTCGCCCTCTTCGATCGTGACGCCGGCTTCGCGCAGCTTTTCGGTGACCGCTTCGAGAATCAGCGGACGCACTTTGCGCAACGTGACATCGCCACCGGCTGCCGCCACCGCGCACAGGAACGTGCCGGCTTCGATCCGGTCCGGAATCACCGTGTGCTTCGCGCCATGCAGCTTGTCGACGCCCTGGATCACGAGACGGTCCGTGCCGATGCCTTCGATCTTCGCGCCCATCTCGACCAGCAGATGCGCGAGATCGCCGACTTCCGGCTCACGCGCCGCGTTCTCGATGACGGTTTCGCCTTCGGCCAGCACGGCGGCCATCAGCAGGTTTTCGGTACCGGTCACGGTGATCATGTCGGTGACGATGCGCGCCCCCTTCAGACGCTTCGCGCGCGCTTCGATGAAGCCGTGCTCGATCGTGATCTCGGCGCCCATGGCCTGCAGGCCTTTGATGTGCTGATCCACCGGACGCGCGCCGATCGCGCAGCCGCCAGGCAGCGAAACACGCGCGTGACCAAAGCGCGCGACCAGCGGGCCGAGCACGAGGATCGACGCGCGCATGGTCTTCACCATTTCGTACGGCGCGACGAGGTTATCGACCTTCGACGCGTTCAGCGACACACGCCCGTCGCCGCTTTCGATCTGCACGCCCATCTGGCCGAGCAGCTTGAGCATCGTGCGCACGTCTTGCAAGTCGGGCACGTTTTCCAGATGCACCGGCTCCGCGCTGAGCAGACTCGCGCACAGAATCGGCAATGCCGCATTCTTCGCACCCGAGACGACGACTTCACCCGACAGCGGGTAGCCACCTTCAATGACGAGTTTATCCATGCCTGTCAGTTCCTGATTGACCCGGACTTCGGCCGGGGCTGCTTTGACTGTGTTCGGCGCGCCGCTACCGGCGTCACGCCCTTCTTGAGTAATTCGCACTAAATTTCCAGATTACGCGTTCTGCCATTCGGCGGGCGTCAGCGTCTTCATGCTGAGCGCGTGGATTTCTTCGCGCATGCGGTCGCCGAGCGCCGCATACACGAGTTGATGTCGCTGGATCAGACGCTTGCCTTCGAAGCTCGGCGAAACGATGGTCGCAAAGAAATGCTGGCCGTCGCCTTCGACTTCGAGATGCTGGCAGGCGAGCCCAGCCGCGATGTATTGCTTGACCTGTTCGGGAGTCGGCAACATGAGAGAAGCTCCTGATCAGTGGCGCAGTTTGTAGCCGGAAGCGAGCATGCGCATCGCCACCACGGCCAGCACCACAAAGAAACCGGCAACGATCGCGAGGCTCGCGAGCGGATTGATATCCGACATCCCGAAGAAACCGTAGCGAAAGCCGTCGATCATGTAGAAAAAGGGATTCAGCCGCGACACTTCGCGCCACACCGGTGGCAGCGTGTGAGTGGAGTAGAACACGCCCGAGAGGAACGTGAGCGGCATGATCAGAAAATTTTGAAACGCGGCAAGCTGATCGAATTTGTCGGCCCAGATACCTGCGATCAAACCGAGCGTGCCGAGAATCGCCGCGCCGAAAGTCGCGAAGAGAATGATGTAGAGCGGCGCGCTGAAACTGACCGGCACGAACCAGATCGTCACGATGAATACGCCGAAGCCGACCGCCAGCCCGCGCGCCACGGCCGCGAGCACATAGGCGCCGAACATCTCGTAGTGCGACAGCGGCGGCAGCAACACGAACACCAGGTTGCCGGTGATCTTCGACTGGATCAGCGAGGACGAACTGTTTGCAAATGCATTTTGCAACACGCTCATCATCACGAGACCCGGAATCAGGAAACTCGTGTATTCGACGCCCGGATAGACCTGCACATGACCGCGCAACGCGTGGCCGAAAATCGTCAGATACAGGAGCGCGGTGATGACCGGCGCCAGCACGGTCTGGAACGCCACCTTCCAGAAACGCAGGAGCTCTTTGTAAAACAGCGTACGGAAACCGCTCATGCAAGCCCCTCGATCACTTCCGGACCGTTCATCACCTGAACGAACACATCTTCGAGGTCGGCTTTGCGAACCTCGATTTCTTCGAATATGCAGCCCGCTGCGCGGCACTGCGCGAGAATTGTTTCGACGTCGTCGTAGCTCGCCAGACGCAGCAGATGCTGACGGCCATTGCCGTTGCCCGTGCCGCTTTCCACTTCGAGCGGACGCAGATCGACCGGCAAGACGCCTTGCGAGAAACGCAGGAACAGCTGCATGCCGGCGAAGCGTTGCAACAGCGCGCTGGTGCGCTCGAGCGCGACGACTTCGCCGCGCCGCAGCATCGCGATGCGGTCGCACAGCGATTCGGCTTCTTCCAGGTAATGCGTGGTCAGCACGATGGTGTGGCCTTCGCGGTTCAGACGCGAAATGAATTTCCACAGCGTTTGCCGCAATTCGACGTCGACGCCCGCGGTCGGCTCGTCGAGCACGATCACGGGCGGCCGATGCACCAGCGCCTGCGCGACCAGCACGCGGCGCTTCATGCCGCCCGACAGCGCGCGCATGTTGGCATCGGCTTTGTCGGTGAGGTCGAGATTGGCCATGATCTCGTCGATCCACGCGTCGTTGTTGCGCAGCCCGTAGTAGCCGGACTGGATGCGCAAGGTTTCGCGGACCGTGAAGAACGGATCGAACACCAGTTCTTGCGGCACCACGCCGAGCGCGCGGCGTGCGTCGCGAAAATCGCTGACGACGTCGTGGCCGCGCACGGCAATGCTGCCTTCGTCGGCGCGCGCGAGCCCGGCGAGGATGCTGATGAGCGTCGTCTTGCCCGCGCCGTTCGGACCGAGCAGTCCGAAGAACTCGCCTTCTTCAACTGTGAGGCTGACGCCCTTGAGCGCCTGCAAATCCTTGTAGCGCTTCTTGACGTTACGAATTTCTATGGCTGACATGACTGTGGGCCGCGTGCGTCGCGGCGCCTAAAGGAGCCCTGGGAGGGCGCACAAATGCTGGAAGGAACGGAATTGGGGCCGGTTATGTGCCCCAAAAAACGTTTGATTATAGGGCAAAAATCTGTAGCCCTATCTCAGCAGGAGGTGTTTGGATGTGACGCGTTAGAGCGTCAATGTCGCGAGGCGATGAGGGTATCGACGCCGTAGGCTTGCGCGAGACTGGCGAGACCAGCCGGCAGATTGACGATCTCGAACGCGGCACCGCGTGCCTGGGCGGCACGCTGCCACGCGAGGAGGACGGCCAGCGCGGACGAATCGAACTGCGCAAGCGGTGCGCAGTCCACGCCCGTCGCGCCCGCCGCGATACGTTGCAAACCCGCCGCGAGCGCGGCATTCGCGCTCGCGTGGGTCAGCGTCGCGCCGCTCTCGAAGCGGCTGACGACGGGGCTCAGCACTTCGCTCACGACTGCTTGCCCGCGGCGAGTTGCTGGTTGCGCTGCGTGAGGAACTGGATCAGTCCGTCCACGCCCTTCTGCTGGATCTGCTCGTTGAACTGCTGCTGGTACGCCTGGATCAGCCATGCGCCGAGCACGTTGATGTCATACACACGCCAGCCTTGCGGCGTCTTGTACAGACGGTAGTCGAGTTCGATCGGCGAGCCGTTGTTCATCACAACCGAGCGCACCACCGTGTCGGTGTCGTCCGGGTTCATGCGGAACGGCTTGTACTGGATCTCCTGATCGCGCACCTGAGCCAATGCGCCCGAGTACGTACGGATCAGCAGCATCTTGAACTGCTCGACCACCGCGTTTTGCTGCTCCGGCGTAGCGGTGCGCCAGTTGCGGCCCATCGCCAGTTGTGTGGTGCGGCGGAAATCCGTGTAAGGCAGGATCTTTTCGTTGACCAGCCTGGTGATGTGCGAGATATCGCCTTGCTGGATCGACTTGTCTGCACGAATTGCGTCGATCACCTGCTGGGTGACCGTCTTGACCATGCCGTCGGGCGAATTGGTGTCGACCGTTTGTGCCGATGCACCGGCACTAGCAAACGAGAACAGCGCGGCGAACAGCGGAATCAGGAAGAATTTTTTCATTTGGAGCCTTGCCTTAAAAATAGTGCAACCGTTTGAACCGACATTAGCACGCGAGTTCAGCAGCAATCCATGCGCAAACTGCGAGAGTCGTATCGATCTGTTACGGGCGCACGATCAACGCAATTTGAATGACGGAAAGTTGAAACGCGTGGGCGGGACCAGTTGACCGGCCGGGATCTGCGTCGTCTCAGGGCCGCCGTTCAGGTCCAGCGGCGGTGATTCCGAGCTACCCGAAGCGGCCTCTGGCGCGGCAGCGGTGGCCGATGCCGCTTGCGGCGGCGTTGCCGCGGTCGCACCCGAAGCCGCCTTCGCGGCAGCAGCACCCTGCGTGCCCGCCGCACCAGCCGCCGCGCCGCTGTCGACGTCGTCGTACTTCGGCAGCGGCGCTTCGTCGCCGTAGTTGGGCAGCGCCGCCGACTGCTTGCCATCCGACAGCAGATACTGACGGCGTTGCAAATACGCGTTACGCACGAACGAATATTTGTCGAGCGCGGCGCCTTCCAGCACATCGCTCGCGTTCAACAGATTCGCGCGCGTGTTGACGATGTTCAAGCCGTAGAGCGCCCAGCTCAGACCATCCGGATGAATGTAGCTGAGCGGATTCACATAGTAGTTGCCGATCGAGCCGACCGCGTCGCGCACGGTGCTCGGCCCGAACAGCGGCAGCACGAGATACGGGCCCGCCGGCACGCCGTAGTGGCCCAGCGTGAGGCCGAGGTCGTTGTCGTGCTTGGGCAGCTTGGCGAGCGTCGCCACGTCGAACAGGCCGCCCACGCCGAACACGGTGTTGATCACGATCCGCATGATGTCTTCGACACCGTCGGTGATCTTCAACTGCAGCAGGTTGTTTGCCGCAATGTAGACGTCGCCGATGTTCGAGAAGAAGTTCGTCACGCTGTCGCGCACCGGCTGCGGCGTGATGAACACGTAGCCCTTCGCGACCGGCTTGAGCGCGTACTGATCGAGCTTGTCGTTGACCGTGAAGATGGTGCGGTTCAAGCCTTCGAGCGGGTCGCCCTTGGTCGGCGTCTGCACCGTCGAACAGCCGGCGAGCAGCGCTGCGGCTACCGCCAGCTTACCGGCCTGGAAGGCGCGCGCGCCGCTGATGCGTGTGGTCTGCATTCTTGTTCTCCTTATTGAGCGGCCGCGCCGGAGGCGGGCAAGCTCGGCGCCGCCGGCGCCACCGCAGGCGCGGGCGTGCCCGTCGCCGCGCCAGGTTTGGACGCGCCCGAATCCGCGGCCTTGCTGTACAGAAATTGGCCGATGAGGTTTTCCAGCACGATCGCCGACTGCGTCATGGAGATGGTGTCGCCCGCCTTGAGCATTTCGGTGTCGCCGCCGGGTTCGAGCCCGATGTATTGCTCGCCGAGCAGACCCGAGGTCAGGATCTTCGCCGAGGTGTCTTTCGGAAACTGGTACTGCTTGTCGAGGTCGATCGTGACGACGGCCTGGTACGCGTTGCTGTCGAAGCCGATCGAATCGACGCGGCCAACCGTCACGCCGGCGCTTTTCACGGGCGCGCGCGCCTTCAATCCGCCGATATTGTCGAACTTGAGCTTGACCGGATACGTTGCCTGGAACGACAACGAGCTCATGTTGCCGGCCTTCAGCGCGAGAAACAGCAACGCCACGAAACCCAGCACCACGAACAGGCCGACCCAGAAGTCGAGAGCAGCAGTCTTTTTCATCGTCATCCCAAAGTGAATCCGCCACGCCGCCGATACTCCCCGCCGCGCGCGCCCAGTGACGCGTCGCCGGCGGAAAACGCGCAGCGCAGTCTTAGCTGAACATCAGTGCGGTCAGCAGAAAATCGAGGCCGAGCACCGCAAGCGACGCGTACACGACCGTCTTGGTCGTGGCGCGCGACACGCCTTCCGGCGTCGGCTTGGCTTCATAGCCTTGAAACAGCGCAACGAACGTCACCGCGAGCCCGAACACCACGCTCTTGACGACCCCGGCGCCGACATCGCGCCAGACATCGACGCCGCCTTGCATCTGCGACCAGAACGCGCCGGCATCGACGCCGATCAGCAGCACGCCCACCACATAACCACCGAACACGCCGACCGCGCTGAAGATCGCGGCGAGGATCGGCATCGAAATAATGCCCGCCCACAGGCGCGGCGCGACCACGACCTTGACCGGGTCGACCGCCATCATTTCCATCGCGGTCAGTTGCTCGCCGGCCTTCATCAAGCCGATCTCGGCGGTGAGCGACGTCCCGGCGCGCCCGGCGAACAGCAGCGCCGTGACCACCGGACCGAGTTCGCGCACGAGCGACAGCGCGACCAGCAGGCCGAGCGCCTGCTCGGAGCCGTACCGGTTCAGCGTGTAATAGCCCTGCAGGCCGAGCACGAAGCCGACGAACAGGCCCGACACGGCAATGATCACCAGCGAATAGTTACCTACGAAGTGGATCTGCTTCGTGACAAGACGCGGACGGCGCAACAACGGGAAAAATTCGAGCAGCAGCCGGAAGAAAAACCGCGTGGCGTAGCCGGCCGTGCCCAGCCCGTCGATCACCGAGCGGCCGATCGCACTGATCATGACTGACCTCCGCCGATGCCGAAGTCCGCCGCGAGCGGCGTCTTGCTGGGATAGTGAAATTTGAAGGGGCCGTCCGGCGCGCCGTCGATGAACTGACGCACGGTGGCATCGGTCGACGCGCGCAGTTCGGCGGGCGTGCCTTCGGCGTGAACCCCGCCGTTGGCGAGGAAGTAGACGTAATCGGCGATCGCGAACGATTCCGGCACGTCGTGCGTGACGAGAATCGAGGTGGCGCCGAGCGCCTGATTGAGCGCGCGAATCAGGTTCGCGGTGATGCCGAGTGAGATCGGATCGAGGCCGGCGAACGGCTCGTCGTACATCATCAGTTCGGGATCGAGCGCGATGGCGCGGGCCAGCGCGACACGCCGCGCCATGCCGCCCGAAATCTCCGACGGCGCCAGGTCGCGCGCGCCCCGCAGACCGACCGCGTTGAGCTTCATCAGCACGAGGTCGCGGATCAGTTCTTCGGGGAGGTCGGTGTGCTCACGCAGCGCGAAGGCGACGTTTTCGAACACGGACATGTCGGTGAACAGAGCGCCAAACTGGAACAGCATGCCCATCTTGCGGCGCATCGCGTACAGGCCGTCGCGCGTTTGCCGGCCGACGTCCTGGCCCTGGAACAGGATCTGGCCGCGCTGCGCGCGCACCAGGCCGCCGATCAGGCGCAGCACCGTGGTCTTGCCGCAGCCCGACCCGCCCATGACCGCGACTACCTGGCCGCGCTTGAAGCGCAGATTCAGGTTCGACAGGACGAGCCGGTCGCCATAACCGAAGTCGACGTCGCGCAGCTCGAGTAAGGTCTCGGGAGAGGAAGACACGAAACGGACAGTCCTTTTACACGGAAGGCGAATTATAGGGCCATCGTGCAAAAGTTGCCCTGAGGCTGCCCCGTCCCTTGACTAAACGTGACGATTATTGCGCAAACGCTTGTTGCAGTGCATAAACGGCGGCGGCAGGATCCGCTGCTTCCGTTACTGCCCGCACCACAGCCGCGCAACCGACGCCCGTCGCCAGCACGTCGGGCAGCACCTGCAGATCGATCCCGCCGATCGCCACCAGCGGCACCACGCCGTCGAGCAGCCGCACGTAGCGGGCTAGACGCTTGAGGCCCTGCGGCGCGGTCGGCATGACCTTGGTGGTGGTCGGAAACACCGCGCCCAGTGCAATGTAGCTCGGCCGGAAATGCAGCGCTTTCAGAATCTCGTAGAAACCGTGGGTCGACAGCCCGAGCCGAATGCCTCCCGCCGCGAGCGCGGCGAGGTCAGCCGTATGCACGTCTTCCTGACCGAGATGGACGCCGTACGCGCCGGCTTCGAGCGCGGCCAGCCAATGGTCGTTGATGAACACCTGGGCGTCGTGCTGGCGGCCGACGGTCACGCAGCGGGCGATTTCGCGCTTCAGTTCATCGGCGGGTTCGGCCGATTTGCGGCGCAACTGCACGGTCTTCACGCCGAAGCCCACCACGCGTTCGACCCATTCCGCCGTCGGCAGCACCGGATAAAGGCCGAGCCGGTCCGGGCAGCGCGCGAACGCCTGGGCCGGCGCGTCGGGCAAGCCGGCGAGACGCGGGAAATGGCTGAGATCGGCGGGAAAGGCGTCGTCGGCGCGGGTTTCATCGCCGTCGCGCCAGGCCAGCGCGAGCACCAGCGCGTCATGCGGGTCGAAGCCGCAGTCGAGGAAAGCCGCCAGCGCGGCAATCCAGTCTTCCGCCAGATGGCCTTCGAGGCGGTATTTTTCGCCGCCAAGATGCAGCGTCGCTTTGTCTTCAGCGGCTTCGATCACGCCGGCGCCCCGCACCAGCCAGCGCGCCACCTGCTCGCCATGCTGCTGCGCGTCGGCGATGACGATCAGATCGCCGCCGTTCGGTTCGTCCGGCGCGGTCAGGCAGATGCGCCACGGCGCATGCGTCGGCGGCCAGTCGCCCAGCCGGGCGCGGATCCGCTCGGTGGCTTCGGTGAGTTCGTCGGCGGGCGGCCAGAACAGGTCGCGGTCTTTCAATGTCAACGTCTGTGTCATGCGGCGCTCCCGTCTTGATGCCAGAACGGCATGCCGACCACCGGCGTGCTCGCGTGCGCGCTTTCGCGCTCGGCCATCGGCCCCGCCAGAAAAGCCTGGCGGCCCGCTTCGACGCCCAGCGCGAAGGCGCGCGCCATCGCGTCGGGGTGCGTCGCCTGCGAAACCGCCGTGTTCAGCAACACGCCGTCGAAACCCCATTCCATGACCTGCGCAGCATGCGACGGTACGCCGAGGCCGGCGTCGACGATCAGCGGCACGTCCGGCAGCCGCTCACGCAACACGCGCAAGCCATACGGATTGATCACGCCCTTGCCGGTGCCGATCGGCGCGCCCCACGGCATCAGCGCCTCACAACCGGCGTCCAGCAGACGACGGCCGATCACCAGGTCTTCGGTGCAATACGGCAGCACCTTGAAGCCGTCCTTGACCAGTTGCGCGGCCGCTTCGATCAGGCCGACCGGGTCGGGCTGCAGCGTGTAGTCGTCGCCGATCAGTTCGAGCTTGATCCACTCGGTCTCGAAGATTTCGCGCGCCATGTGCGCGGTCGTCACCGCCTCGCCGACCGTCAGGCAGCCGGCCGTGTTCGGCAGGAGCGGCACGCCGTGGCGCTTGAGCAGGTCGAAGAAGCCGGCTTCGGCGCCGCCTTCGTTCATCTGCCGGCGCAACGCGACGGTCACCATGCCGGGCCGCGCCGCGTCGATCGAATCGGACAGCGATTGCAGCGACGGATAGCGCGAAGTGCCGAGCAGCACGCGGCTCGCGAAGGTCTGGCCGTAGAGCGTGAGCGCATCGGCGGTTTGGGGGGAAGTCATTTGCATAATCCTGTTTGTCTCCGGCTATCGGCGTTCCGGCAATGCGTGGCGGGCGCTCAACCGCCGGCCACGGGTTGCACGACATCGAGCTTGTCGCCCGTGCGCAGCGCGCGCGCCGCATGCTGGGTGCGCGCCACGAAGTCGCCGTTCAGCGCGACCGCGAACGGCGGACGCGCGCCGAACGCGGTGAGCGCGTCGGCGACAGTCGCGCCTTCGGGCAGCGACAACGGCTTCTGATTGATATGAATGTCCATGGCGTTCGAATACGTTTCAGTCGATGGCGAAAGCGGCGTGGCGTGGAGCGCTCGTTTGGGTAAAGACCAGTCGCGCAACGCTCATGCCGGCTCCCGCGCGGAGTCCAGTTGAAAAAGCTCGCTCCAGCGCGCATCGCGCTGCCAGTCGGCGAAGGCATCGGCGTCGCCGATGCGGCCGTCGAGCAGCGCCGCGGCGAAGCGCACGGCTTCGTCGGCGACTTCGGGCACGATCATGTAGCCGTGCCGGTACAGGCCGTTCACGCGCAGTGTCTGCGCACCGTCCCACAGCAAGGCCGGACGGTGGTCCGGCAAAGTTGGGCGGCACTGCGAATTCAGTTCGAGAATGCGTGCCTCGCCGAAGCCGGGATGCACGGAAAACGCCGCGCTCAGCAGTTCGAGCGCGGAACGCACGCTGACCGGCGACATGTCCTCGCCTTCCACTTCGGTCGCGCCGATCACGTAGAGGTCGTCCTGCTTCGGCGCGATGTAGAGCGGGTAGCGTGGATGCAGCAGCCGCACCGGCCGCGTCAGTTTGATACCGGGCGCATGCACGCGCGCCACTTCGCCGCGAATGCCGCGCAACGTAGGCAGCACGGGCTTCGCGCCGAGGCCGCGGCAGTCGATCGTGATGCGGGCGGGAGGCAGCGCGCGATCGTCGACGGGCGTATTCCAGTGCGTGTCGACACCACGTTGCGCGAGGCCCGCAGCCAGCGCGGTCAGCACCTGACGGTTATCCAGTTGCCCTTCACGCGGCAACAGCCAGCCCTGATTGAAGCGTCCCGCCAAAGCAGGCTCGGCGGCGCCAAGTTGCGCGCCCGCGAGCGTGACGAAGCCGCCGTCCAGCAACTCAGCCGGGGCATTCGAGCGCACCCGGCGCTCGAACAGCGGTGCTTCGGTACGGTCGGCGTGATGCCAGACGACCAGCGTGCCATTGCGTTGAAAGAACACTGGCTCAGGAAGTTCGGCCAGCACTTGCGGCCAGGTTTCGAGCGAACTCGCGCCTAAGCGCGTGATCAGCAACTCGGCGCTGGCGGCTTCCGCGAGCGGCGCCAGCATGGCCGCGGCGACCCACGCGGCCGATTGTGTACCAGCGGCGTCGCCACGCTCATAGAGCGCCACGCGATGCCCCTGCCCGGCGAGACGCCACGCCACCAGCCGCCCGCACAGGCCGCCGCCGAGCACCGCGAAATCGGGTTGTGCAGGACGCGTCATCGCGCACACTCCGTTTCAGGACGGCAAGCAAAGCTGAAGCACGGCGCGCCGACGGCGGCGTGACGAAGAGCAAAACACATATCTGAAGAATAGGCGGTCATCGAGTCCTTTCCGTACGGCAAAAAAACGCACGTACCCAGGACGAAACCGGCGGGTGAGGCCGGCCGGGCAATGCGCGATCCAATGACGGACGCTGCCCGGCGGGGAATGGAAGACTGGCTGCTTCCGGAAACTTCCCGCGCCGGTATTACCCGGATCGGGTGCAAAGGGTGTCTCTCAGCCTCGCCGCTGCGCCATGAAAACCATGCCGCCTGTGCGCGAAGCACCCCTGTTTCGTCGAAGGTCATTAGACCATAAAAGGCGCGGCGCCCGCAAACCAGCGGCTGGCCGCGTCGCGCGCAATTTGATCCGGCACCATCTTTCACGTTATCAATACGGTCGAAGGCAGCGCTCTGGCACAATGCCAGCACAGGATGCCGCACGAACGCGGCGCGGGCGGCACGCCGTCCCGCCATGTTCGCAGCGGCACCGGCGCGGGGCCTCGCGGCGCAAATTAATTTTCGCTTAAGGGCTTCACGCCAGAATCTGACGCTCACCCGGGCGTGCGTTCGTCGAGCACGACGCCCGGGCATGTACCGCAAACCCGCCGCAGGGCAGCCCGCAGACGGGCCTGCCCCGATGGGTCAGCCCCGAATGGGCCAGCACTACTTCAGGATGCTCATGACACCGAATACCTCTGCCACCCCCGTGCTGCCGCCGGACGAAAAAGTCTCCGCCTGGAGCCTGATCAAGCCCTACTGGGTTTCCGAAGAACGAAAAACGGCATGGGGCCTGCTCATCGCGATCATCGTGATGAATCTGCTCGTGGTGTGGATCAACGTGCGCCTGAACCGCTGGAGCGCCGACTTCTACAACGCGCTGCAAACCAAGAACGTGCACGACTTCCCGCATCTGCTGATGGTGTTCTCGGGGCTCGCGTTCGGCTTCATCATTCTAGCGGTGTACGGCCGCTACCTGCGCCAGATGCTCGGCTTCCGCTGGCGCCAGTGGCTGACCACGCGCTATCTGAACGAGTGGCTGAAGGACAGCGCGTTCTACCGGATCGAACGCGACCGCCTCGCCGACAACCCCGACCAGCGGATCAGCGACGACCTGCAGTCATTCGCCACCAGCACGCTCTCGCTGACGCTCGACCTGCTGTCCACCGTCGTCACGCTGGTGTCGTTCATCACGATCCTGTGGTCACTCGCCGGCGCTCTGACCATTTCGCTCGGCGGCATGCCGATCGAGATTCCCGGCTACATGGTGTGGGCCGCGGCGCTTTACGCCGTGGTCGGTTCGCTGATCATCCAGAAGGTCGGCCATCCGCTCGTGCCGATCAACTACCAGGCGCAGAAAGTCGAGGCGGATTTCCGTTTCGGCCTGATCCGTCTGCGTGAAAACGCCGAACAGATCGCCTTCTACAACGGCATGGACACCGAGAAGACGAACGCGCACTCGCTGTTCGGCCGCATCCGCGACAACTGGTGGCAGGTGATGAAGTACACCAAGCGGCTCACGTTCGTACTGAGCTTCTATGGTCAGATCGCGATCATCTTCCCGCTGGTGGTCGCCGCGCCGCGCTACTTCGCCGGCGCCTTCACGTTCGGCGTGCTGATGCAGATCTCCAGCGCATTCGGCACCGTCAGCGATTCGTTCTCGTGGTTCATCAACAGTTACGGCACTTTGGTCGAATGGCGCGCCACGGTGAACCGGTTGCGTGAATTCAAGCGCGTCGTGCACGCGCCGCATCTGAAAGAATCGGTCTCGCCGGCTACCGCGCATGGCGGCATCAATCTGCATTTCGTCGATGAGGACAAGCTCACCACCGACGGCCTCAAGCTCGCCCTGCCCAACGGCAACCCGTTGTCGCGCATTCGCGATGTCGCGATTCAGCCGGGCTCGCGCTGGCTGGTGCGCGGCCCGTCGGGCTCGGGCAAGAGCACGCTGATGCGCGCGCTCGCCGGCTTGTGGCCGTTCGGCGACGGCTCGATCGACGCCCCGGTCAACGCGCGCATGATGTTCATCCCGCAGGTGAGCTACATGCCGATCGGCACGCTCAAAGCGGCGCTCGCCTATCCGTCCGCCGTCGACACCTACACGGACGACGAATGCCGCGAAGCGCTCGTCGTGTGCCATCTGTCGGAATACGCGGACCGTCTGCAGGAGTCGGGACACTGGACCCGCATTCTCTCGCCCGGCGAGCAACAGCGCCTCGCCGCCGCGCGCGTGCTGCTGCACAAGCCGGACTATCTGTTCCTCGACGAAGCGACCAGCGCGCTCGACGCGGAAAACGAAGCGCGTCTGTATCGCCTGTTCACGGAGCGACTGCCGAAGGCGGCGATTGTCAGCGTTGCGCATCGCGAGTCGCTGGCTGCATTCCATGACGAGACGCTCGAAGTCGAGCGCTCGGGCGAAGCGGTCGCGGCATGACCACCATGAGCCGCGTGAGTGACCTGAACGACGCCGGCAGCGCCGGATTCGAACGCGTCGTGCTGATCACCGGCGCGGGTTCCGGCATCGGCGCGGCGTTGGCCCGGCGCATCGCCGCGCCACGCTCGGCCTTGATGTTGCACGCACGCGGCGTCGATCACGACGCGCGTGAACGGCTCACGCAAGTCGCCGCCGATTGCAGCGCGAACGGCGCGCGCTGCGCGACGGTGTTCGGCGACCTCGCCGAACGCGGGGCCGCGGAACATGTGGTCCACCAAACGCTGGCGAGCTTCGGCGCACTCGATCAACTCGTCGCCAACGCGGGACACGCGCAGCGCCAAACGCTGAATGCGCTCGATCCCGACGCGCTCGGCGCAGCCTTTGCGGCGATGCCCGCCGCCTTCGCGGCGCTCGTCAAACGCGCGACACCCGCACTGGAAACCTCGAAGCGCGGCCGCGTGATCGCGCTCAGTTCGTTCGTTGCGCACCGCTATCGCGCGGACGCGCCGTTTGCCGCGACCGCCGCCGCGAAAGCAGCGCTCGAGTCGCTGGCGAAAACCGCAGCCGCCGAACTGGCACCGCACGGCGTGACGGTCAATTGCGTGGCGCCCGGCTATACCCGTAAAGATCGCGGGCCGAGTGCCGATAATGCATCGGTGTGGACTCGGGCTGCCGAAGCGACGCCGCTCGGGCATGTCGCCGAACCGGCGGATGTCGCCGCGTTGATCGCGTTCCTGCTCTCTGACGAAGCGCGTCATATCACCGGCCAGGTGATTCATGTAGACGGTGGTCTCACGCTCGGGTGAGTGACGGGCGAACCGCGCCACGCCGACCGTAGGAGCCACACGCGCGGCCACTCAGCCGCAACGCTCGCTCACGCCGCACCGCCTGACCGCTTCACCCAGCCACGCCAGATCGCAGCGGCCACCGCCGCATCCCTTCGCGATCCCAGGCAATACCCCGCAACATCCCGAAACACGCGAGAAGAGTTCGAAAGCATTTGCGAAGCGGGCAAGCTGTTCCGCGCTTTGGAAATGCCCCCCAGCGGCGACGATAGTCGTGCGGGCCGTACCACGTCCTGCCCCACGTCATTCATCGCTACTGGATTCTCCGCCCATGTCATTCGATCGCCGCTCCCATCCTTTGACCCAGCGTCTCGCGCTGGCTCTCGGCGCCGCGCTGCTCGTCACGAGCGCCGCGCACGCAGCCCAGGCGACTCAGGCAAATCTGGCCAACGAGCCGGCCGACGTTTGCCCCGCGCTCAAGCACATCGTCGACGCCGCCGATTTCCGGCAGTTGCAAACCCAAGCCGCCGCGCAACTGCCGGGCACGTCGAGCGCCGACGACTGCCGCGCCAACACGCACGCCTACGATTGCCACTGGCGCGCGCACTGGCAAGCCGACGGCGTCGTCACCGATCCGCTTGAAGAGTTCGGCGCCGATATCGCTGCCTGCTTCCCGAACGTCGTGCACGACGTCAACACACCCACGCGCCAGCATTTCATCGTCACCACTGCCGAGCGGCGCGTCAGCGTCACGGCAAGCGTGCAAGGTCAAAACGAACTGCGCCTGCGCGTCACGCGCTGAAGCTCGATCCAGAGCGCAGCTATCCGCGGTGATTCGCTGTGATTCACCGCATCCACTGACCGCCACCAGGCACCGCCTCATGACCTTCATGCCGAGCATGCGCGCTTATGCTTTCACGCGAGCCTCTCGCGCCGCGTGGGTCACGTTGCGGCGTCCCTGCGCGTGGCTCGCCGTTTCCGCCACACTGGCGGTTGGTCTGAACGGCTGCGCCTGGACGCTGATCCAGGCCGCCGATGCCACCGGCTCCGTGATTCAGGCGGGCTACGCGATCGCAGCGAACTATTCGTCGCCGACCTTCGTCAACGGCCGGCCGGCCGAGGTGAGTAACGTCTGCATCGAAGTGAATCAGAACGTGTCGGTCGGCGATTTCGTGCCGGCGCTGCAACTCGCACTCGACCGGCGCGGGATTCGTTCGGACGTCTACAATCCGGGCACCTCGCCCGCCGGGTGTGAGGCGCGCCTTGTCTACAACGCCGCGATCGACTACGGTCGCCGCTCGTTCAGCGACGAAACGATCCAGTATCTGTCGATCATCGACCTGACGCTGATTCAGAACGGCCGCATTCTCGTCACGGCCCGTTATCAGACCGGCGGCCTGAACACCGATCGCTTTTCCTCGGCGTCGACCAAGCTCAACGGCCTGATCGAGCGAATGGTGGTCGATCGAACCGACTTCGCGCGGCAGCCGCTGCAGACCATTCAGACCTCCCAGGCGAACTAGGCACGCGGGCTCTTGCTTTCTCTTACACGGGAAAGGATTCGAAAGCGTTACGCGCTTTGCTCCGCCCGCGCCGTTCTCTAAGATGACCTGAATGAACCAATCCATTCTGGTCGTCGACGACGACCCCGTCGTACGTGAGCTCGTCAGCGGCTATCTGCAAGGGCGCGGCTTCAAGGTGGACACGCTCGAGCATGGCATGGCGCTGCAGCGTCGCTTGCAGGACGAGCGTCCCGCCTTGATCGTGCTCGACATCATGATGCCGGAGCTCGACGGCATCAGCGCGCTGCGCGCCTTGCGCGTGGCCGGCGACGACATTCCCGTGATTCTGCTGACCGCGCGCTCCGATCCGATCGATCGCGTGATCGGCCTCGAACTCGGCGCGGACGACTATCTCGGCAAGCCCTTCGAACCGAGCGAACTGGTCGCGCGGATTCGCACCGTGCTGCGCCGTCGTGGCAGTATTGCGCCGAGCGCGCCGGAGCAGCGCGCGCCGTACCGTTTCGGCCGTTTTGAAGTGAATTTCCCGGCGCGCGAATTACGCCGCGATGGCGAGCGCATCACGCTGCGTTCGAGCGAATTCGCCATGCTGAAGGTATTCGTCAGCCACGCTATGACCGTGCTCACGCGCGCGCAGTTGCTGGAGAAACTGCACGGCAATAGCGAGTTGCATCGGAATCGCAGCCTGGACGTCTCGATCTGGCGTTTGCGCCGGCTGATCGAAGTGGATCCGTCCGAGCCGCGCTATGTGCAAACCGTGTGGGGACGCGGCTACGTATTCGTGCCGGACGGTGAAATCGGCGCGGCCGAACGCAGCGCCTGACGCATGCATGAAGTGCGACGGACATCCCACTTCATGCATCTCTTGCGTTTCAGGTATCCAACGCGTCGTCGCCGGCTCAGAACGTCAGCACGCTCATGAACATTCGCTGCAGCCAACCCATCGTCGTGGAGTCGGACACCATGCCCACGCCCGCCTGTTCGATGCGCGCGTTCGCGACCTTGCTCGACGCCACGTAGTTGCCCGCTTCGATATCCTTAGGATTGACGATGCCCGACAGTCGCAGCCGGTCGCGGTTGCCGCTCATCGCAATCACCTTCTCGCCCGACACCACGAGATTACCGGTCGACATCGTGCCGATCACAGTGACGGCGAGCGTGCCGCTCATGCCGCTGATGTCGGTGATATTGCCCTGCCCTTTGTATTCAGTGCTCGCCGAGCCGATGTTGAACAGGCGCGCGAGCCGCGCGGCGGCATTGGTGGACTGGTCGGCGGCGTCGGCGGTAATGCTGCTCGAACGGCTCGCCGCCGCGGTCGCGCTGTTGTTGCCGCTATACGATTCCGCTAGACGGATCGTCAGCACGTCGCCGATATGCTGGGCGCGCGGCGTTTCGTACAGCAGCAACGGCGTGCCAGCCTGATAGATCGCGCCTTGCGTGTTGACGTTCAGCGGCGCCGAGGCGAGCGGCGGCGCCATCGGCGTATCGACGATCGAGTTTTGCTGGTGGCTCGCGCAAGCCGCAAGGCAAGCCGCCGCGCCCAGCGCGACAGTCAGACGTAGCGCAGTCATGCATGCTCCTTGTTCGAAAAGGGCCTGATGGCCATACTCATTGGCCCACTCATTGGCCACACTCGTGCCGCGCATCAACCCGCCTCCGTGCCGCTCGCCTGCCATTGCCGCACGACCGACTTCACCCACGCGTCCGAGCCCTTCAGCAGATAAGTGAGCGTGCCGTTGCGCGTGCCCGGCAGAAAGCACAACGTGATCGAACTCACCGCGTTTTCCCAGACATAGGTGGGCATCGCGCCGGACGCCGACACGTTCTGCGTCGCGAGACGCGGCGGCCCGTAGCGGTCCGCGAGCGCGTCGCGCAAGTCCTCGGCGGTGATCTCGTCGATCACGAAAGAAATCTCGTACAGATGCAGCGCGCTTTGCCCGTCCACGCGCGCGAAGCGCAGCACGTGCTCTAACGCAGGTGCGCCATCGACCACCGCCTGCGACACCGCCCAGCCGTTGTCCGCGCGATGCGCCCAGCGGCATGCCACCGTCAGACTGTCGTGCGACTTGAGCCGCATGCCGAGCGCGCCCGCCTGCACGTCCGTCTCGCAGACCGGCACGCTGCCGAGCGGCGTCGCCCGCACGCTCGAGCCCGCGCGGAATTCGTCGAGCGTGATGCCGAGCGCGATGCCACGAAACGCGAACGGCGCGTCTTGCGGGCGCCGCCGTGCATCGACGGAAGGCTCTCTCGACGCGGTGCTCGCCGCACTCGCGTCGCGCGCGGGCGGTTGCGCTTCAGCGCTCGACGACAGCACGCCGCCCAGCAACGCCAGCGCCCAGACAATCCGTTTGAGTGTCATGATTCAGTCGATGGCGGATGAACACATGTCGAACGGCGAGGCCGCGGCATGGCCGACGACCGGGATGATTTTCAGCGTGGCCGAAGTCAGCCGGCACGGCAGCGCGGCAACGGCGCAGCCACCCAGGGGCAGCAGCGCCGCGCCGAGCGTCAACCACGCAACGACACGCATGAAGCGGTGAAGAATTCTCGGGGTCGACACATGGGCCTCGGTACGTCAGGCTGTCGTATTGACGTGGTGCCCGACCAGCCCAGCGGGCAGCGACGGCTGCGGCTGGGTGGCGGACTCCCTGGCTTGCCCGGCGGCGCCCGGGTTGTTGGCGGCTGCGGGCCTTTCGGCCGGCGGCATCGGCGCCAAGGAAGAAAAGCGGGTTGAAGTGAGATTGCTTGGAACGGTCATGGTGAGCCTCGCGTGGCGCTAGGTTTCGATTTCACGCCGCTTGCCGTGGGCCCAAGGCGTTAGGCTGTTCTCAGCATGCGGCGCAACGTACTGCACGACGAATCATCTCGCCGACCACGCAGTGCCGATGCACGAAGGAAAGCGCGCTTTCCACCGGTTCTTACGACCTGTTCCTACCCGTTGCGACCTGTTTCGACCGGTTCCAGATGCGCGCAAATTCTTTCTTCGGAGGGATGTTGGCGATGCGAAACGAATTCAGCACCACTGCGCGTGTCGCCAGATATGGCGCCGCTGAAATATGCCGCGAGCCTTGCGTGGCAGGCCTGACAAGCGAGCCGCCGCGAAGCGGCGCGGCATGCCGTAAGCATTGGTAAGAAAACAGTCGGCCGCGCGTCGCGCGCGCCAGTCTAAAATTTCGCCATGAATCCACAGGTCCTCATCGTCGACGACGATCCGGTCGTACGCGATCTACTTTGCAAGTTTCTGCAATCGAACGGCTTCGACGCGTCCGTGCTCCACGACGGCACGCATCTCCAACGCCGGCTCGAACGCGAACGGCCGTCCGTCGTCGTGCTCGACATCATGATGCCGAACACCGACGGCTTGCGCGCGCTCACCGCGCTGCGCGCCGCCGGCGACGACATTCCGGTGATCTTCGTGACGGCGCGCGGCACCGTGGCCGACCGCATCGTCGGGCTCTCGCTCGGCGCAGACGACTACCTGACCAAGCCGTTCGATCCGCGCGAATTGCTGGCCCGCATCCACACGGTGCTGCGCCGGCGCGGGCCGTCCACCACGAGCGCGCCGGAAGCCCGCAAGCCGTATCGCTTTGGGCCGTTCGAACTCGACTTCGCCACGCGTTCGCTGTGCCGCGACAACTCGAAGCTGGCGCTGCGCGACAGTGAGTTCGCGCTCCTGAAGATCTTCGTCAACAATCCGTACAAGGTGCTGTCGCGCGTGCTGATTCACGATCTCGTGCATCGCGACAATCTCGCCTTCCGCGACCGCAGCCTCGACGTGCCGATCTGGCGCCTGCGCCGCGTGATCGAAGACGACCCGTCGAATCCCTGCTACGTGCAGACGGTGCGCGGCAAAGGCTACGTCTTCGTGCCCGACGCCGACGGCACGCCCTTCGCCGACGAGGCCGCCGCAAGCGCATGAAAAACCCGCTGAACACGCTGTTCGGCAGAATGGCGTTACTCTCGGCGGCGGTGTTGTTCGCAATTCAGGCCGGCTGGTTCGTGCTGGTGGTGATGCAGCCGCCGCGTCATGAAATCGACGGCTTCGCGCGCGGCATCCTGCTGGTGCTGCAAGCCATCAACGGCGAGCCGATGAAAGGCGCCGCGCTCGCGCCCGCCATGCGCGTGCATCTCGTGCCCACCTGGAACATGCCGGCGAGCGTGCATCTGCACCAGCCGACCCAGCGTCCGCTGGAAGAACTGAGCCGGCATCTGCGCGAGAACCTGCCGCCCGGCACGCAGATCGCCGTCGACGACCTGCGCCCGCCGCAGTTATGGGTGCTGTTTCCCGGCAAGTCGAACTGGGTCGTGGTGCCGGTCGACGTGCCGCCGCGCCCGCGCTTCCTGATCGAGGCGATCTCGATGCTGCTCGCCGCGCTGATCCTCTCGCTGTTCGCGGTCTGGCAGATGCAGCGGCCGCTCTCGCGCGTCGCCGACGCCGCGCGCGCATTCGGCTCGGGCGGCCGTCCGGAACCCGTGACGGTGCAAGGCCCACGCGAATTGCGCGATCTCATCGGTTCGTTCAACGACATGATGCGGCGCCTGAACGAAGCGGGCGACGACCAGGCCGTGATGCTGGCCGGCGTCGCGCACGATCTGAAGGCGCCGCTCACACGCCTGAAGTTGCGCGCGAGCGTGCTGGTCGCCGAAAGCGAACGTGCCGGTCTGATTCGCGATGTCGACTCGCTCACCAATATCGTCCAGCAGTTTCTCGAATTCGCGGGCCAGTCCGCCGACACCGGGCCGCCGGTCGAAGTCGACGACTTTTTGCAGGAACAGTTCTCCGCCAGCGACAGCACCGAAACGCCGCTCTTCACGCTCGATCTGCGCGCCGGTTCGGCGTTCAAGCTGCCGCGCACGTTGCTGGACCGGCTGGTCACGAACCTCGTCGATAACGCGCTCGAACACGGTGCGCCGCCGGTGGATATCGTCACCGCCCGCACTGACGGCCATTGGGTGATCAGCGTGCGCGACCACGGTCCCGGCATCCCCGACGACCGCATCGCCGCCGCGATGAAGCCGTTCGTCCGGCTCGACGCCGCGCGTGGCGGCGAAGGCCATTGCGGCCTCGGCCTCGCGATCGTCGCTCGGCTCGCGCACGATCGCGGCGGACGGTGTCACGTACGCAATCACGCGCAGGGCGGACTGGAAGTGCGGATCGAATTGCCGGTGGTGCCGGCGTTGACGTAAGAGAGAGTTGGGCGGGCGCTTACGCGCCCTTACTGGATGAACCATCACAGGCGCGGCGGCTTTATAGTCGCCCCCGGCAACCTCGATGCCGCCCTTCTCTGTCCGCCCAGTCACTTGGGGCGGACTTTTTTTTGCCTGCTTTGAGCGCGCGGCGTGGACGGCTCAGACCACCAAGCGGCTGTGCAAAGTGTCGATGGTCGTCTGCGCGACGCCGAGGCCTTGCGTCAGATAGCTCACCATCGTGCCGTAGCTCGCCTGCACCTGGTCGAACCCGGCCTGCAGATAATTTTCCTGAACATTCATCAAAGGCGCTTCGGCCGATGCGACGGCGTCGCCGTCCTGCGCGCGCAACCTGTCGGTTTGCGCCTTGATCGACGGCACCAGATAGACGTTGCTCAGCAGATAGTCCTGCATGATGACGTCGAGCGGAACGTTCGCGATGCTGAGCAGAAGCGCCGCGACCCAGCCAGCGCGGTCCTTGCCCGCGTTGGAGTGAAAGAGTTGCGCGCCGGGTCCGTCGGCGAGCCTCGTCAGCAGCGCACCGTAAGCGGCGCGCTGGGCGGCGCCGGTGACATAGCCGCGCGCCTGCGCCTCCATGAACGCGACGGCGGCACCCGCCGTATCGAAGGGCTGCGCCACGAAGTCCGTGATGCCGAGCACGTTGAGCGTCTGGCTAGTCGCACCGCCCGGCAAGACATCGGCGGTGCGCGCGATTTCACCGGGCGTGCGCAGATCGTAGACCGAGGCAATGCCGAGCCGGTCTATCGTGGCCTGGTCGGTGGCGTTGAGCGTCAATGCGTTCGCGCGATAGAACGCGCCTCGGCGCATCTGCTTGCCGTCGACGGTCGGATAACCCGCGGCCGCTCCCGCCAGATCGCGGAAGTTGTCGACCGACGCAAGGCGCGGCGTGGCCGGCTGATCGGCGTCGAGGTTGCCGCCGCCGCACGCGGACAGCAGCGAACTGCCCATGCCGGAAACCAGCAGCACACTGGCTGAGCGCTTCAGAAAAGTGCGGCGCGAGGCCAGCGGCGCCTCGTCTGAGATCTGGCTTGCCCGCGGGAACGTGCTCGCGGAGCGACGGGATGGCGAGCAGGTTTTTGCGGTAGCGGGCATTCGGCGTGGCTGTCGCGGGCGTGAGTGGATTAGTCGCAGCATCGGCGCTGCGAGCGCAGTTTAACCACGGCAAATAATGTTTGGGTTACACGGTAGTAGTTGGTAAGGAAAAAGATCTTCGCGCGTATCGCCCGAACAGCGTGATCGCCAGCCTGGCTGTGGGTCTGGCCTTTCCTCGGCCTGATTTCTCCGGCATTTCATCTGTTATCGGTTTCTTACCCTTCCCTGCCATTTTTGACCACAACTGGCCCCACGACGCCCCATCCCCGTAGAATACAAACACCCCACATTCACGCCAACGGCAGGCCAACAAGCACTGGAGACCACAACAAAACATGCCTTCTCTCCAATGGTTCACCGAACTGACACAACGAGAACGCCGCACTCTGTACGCCGGCTTCGGCGGTTACGCGGTCGACGCCTTCGACTTCATGATTTACTCCTTCCTCATTCCGACGCTGATCGCGACATGGGGCATGACCAAAAGCGAAGCCGGCATGATCGCCACCAGTTCGCTGATCTCGTCGGCGGTGGGCGGCTGGCTCGCCGGCATTCTCGCTGACCGCTACGGCCGTATCCGCGTGCTGCAGTGGACCATCGCCACCTTCGCGCTCTTCACCTTTCTGTCCGGCTTCACGCATTCGTTCTGGCAGTTGCTCACCACGCGCACGTTGCAAGGCATCGGCTTCGGCGGTGAATGGTCGGTCGTGACGATCATGATGGCCGAGACCATTCGCTCGCCTCAGCATCGCGCGAAAGCCGTGGGCACCGTGCAGAGCAGCTGGTCGTTCGGCTGGGCGGCTGCGGCCATCATTTACTGGGCGTTCTTCGCGCTGCTGCCGGAGCAATACGCATGGCGCGCCTGCTTCTGGATTGGCCTGCTGCCCGCGGCGTGGATCATCTACATTCGCCGCAACGTGAGCGATCCGGATATTTTTCTCGAAACGCGCCGCGCTCGTGAGAGCGGTTTCGACACCTCGCATTTCCTGCAGATCTTCTCGGGCGATCACCTCAAAACCACTTTGCTCGGCAGTGCGCTGTGCACCGGCATGCTCGGCGGCTATTACGCGATCACCACCTGGCTGCCGACCTATCTGAAGACCGTGCGCCATCTGTCGGTGTTCAACACCAGTGGCTATCTGATCGTGCTGATCGTCGGTTCGTTCACCGGGTATATCGTCGGCGCGATTCTGTGCGACAAGATCGGCCGGCGCGCGTCGTTCGTGCTGTTCGCGATCGGCTCTTTCGTACTCGGCATGTTCTACACCATGCTGCCGATCACCGACGGCATGATGCTCGCGCTCGGCTTTCCGCTCGGCATCGTGGTGCAAGGGATTTTCGCGGGCGTGGGCGCTTACCTGTCGGAGCTTTATCCGAACGCGATACGCGGTTCGGGTCAAGGGTTCTGCTACAACCTCGGACGCGGACTCGGCTCGTTCTTTCCGATTCTGGTAGGTACACTGTCGCAAACCATGACGCTGGTGAAGGCGATGGGCATCGTGGCCGGCTCGGGCTATCTGCTCGTGATCGTCGCCGCGTTGTGTCTGCCTGAAACCAAGGGCAAGGTACTCGGCGCGACTCGCACCGCCGCCTGAATCCGCAGTACACACACATGAAAACGATTGTTCTGGGCGGCGGCGTCATCGGCGTCGCCACGGCTTTTTACCTGCGCCAGCAGGGCTGCGAAGTCACCGTGATCGAGCGCGAGCCGGACGTCGCGCTCTCCACCAGTTTCGGCAACGCGGGCGTGATCGCGCCGGGCTATGTGACGCCTTGGGCCGCGCCCGGCATGCCGACGAAGATTCTCAAATACCTGTTCAAACCGGCCTCACCCCTGATCTTCCGCCCGACCTTCGATCCGGCTCAATGGCGCTGGATCGCGCGCTGGCTGCGTGAATGCGACCTCGAACGGTTTCGCGTCAACAAGCAGCGCATGCAGCGCATTGCTTATTACAGCCGCGAGTGCCTGCACGAATTCCGCGCCTGCTATCCCTTCGACTACGGCCGCAGCCAGGGCTATCTGCAGTTGTTCCGCAGCGAGTACGACGTCGAGCTTGCGCAGCCGGCGCTCGCCGTGTTGCGCGATGCGGGCATCGCGCATCGTGAGGTTAGCGCGGCGCAATGCGTCGAGATCGAGCCTGGTTTGCGCTGGGCGCGCCAGGCGCCGCTCTCGGGCCTCTATCTGCCCGACGACGAAGCCGGCGACTGCGCCCGCTTCACCCGCGAACTGCGCGCGATCTGCGAGCGCAACGGAGTGCGCTTTCGTTTCGACACGCGCGTCACGTCGCTCGATGTGCAAGGCGGTGCGTTGCGCACGGTGGGTATCGAGAGCGAGCGCGGCGCCGAAATGCTGCACGCGGATGCCGTGGTGGTAGCGCTAGGCGTCGATAGCGCAGCACTGCTGGCGCGGCTCGGCGTGAAGGTGCCGCTTTATCCGGTGAAAGGCTATTCGGCGACGCTGCCCGTCACCGACGAAGAAAAAGCCCCGCGCGCCGCGCTGATGGACGAATCGCTGAAAACGGCGATCACTCGCTTCGGCAACAATCTGCGAGTGGCCGGCACTGCGGAACTCGGTAATCGGCAGACCACCTTGCGCGAACAGGCGCTGCAAACGCTGATGAAAGTGCTCAGCGACTGGTTCCCGCACGCGGCCAATCCCACGTCCGCGCATTTCTGGGTAGGCCGCCGTCCGATGACACCCGATGGCGCGCCGCTGCTCGGCCCGTCCGGCGTGGAGAAACTGTGGTTGAACCTCGGGCACGGCTCGACGGGCTGGGCGATGTCGATGGGTTCAGGGCGCGTGGTCGCGGATCTGATCACGCACCGCAAGCCGGAGATCGATCTCGATGGACTGACCTTGGCGCGGTATCGCAAGCCTCGCGGGTAGACACACACATAGCGCCGCGCCGCGCAGACATTAAAAAGCCGGGTCACCCTCTCAGGTGCCCGGCTTCATTTTTTACCGCTCGATGTGCCGCTGACGGCGCACATTGTCGTCTCCACCTCTTCCTGCAAGCAGTAGCCGGTTTCCACGCCACAGTCAGAGCGTGAAAAACCGACGGAGACGTTTACCGCGGCAGTTCCGAATGACCCATCAGGAACGCATCGACCGAACGCGCGCACTGACGGCCTTCACGAATCGCCCACACCACCAGCGATTGACCACGGCGCATGTCGCCCGCGGTGAACACCTTGTCCACCGATGTGTAATACGCCTTGTCGCCTTCGGTCGACGCACGCACGTTGCCGCGCGCATCCTTGTCGACGCCGAACGCTTCCAGCACCGGCGACACCGGCTGCGTGAAACCCATGGCGAGCAGCACCAGATCGGCCTTCATTTCGAATTCGGAGCCCGGCACTTCCTGCATCTTGCCGTCCTTCCATTCGACGCGCGCGGCGATCAGCTTCTCGACCTTGCCGTTCTTGCCTTCGAGGCGCTTGGTCGCGACCGCCCAATCACGCGAGCAGCCTTCGTCATGCGACGACGAAGTGCGCAGCTTGATCGGCCAGTACGGCCACACGAGCGGCTTGTTCTCTTCTTCCGGCGGTTGCGGCAGCAGTTCGAACTGCGTGACGCTCTTCGCGCCGTGACGATTCGACGTGCCCACACAGTCCGAACCCGTATCGCCGCCGCCGATCACGACGACATGCTTGCCCTTCGCGAGCAGCTGGTTCGCGACCTTGTCGCCGGCATTGACCTTGTTCTGTTGCGGCAGGAATTCCATCGCGTAGTGGATGCCTTCCAGCTCGCGGCCCGGCACCGGCAGATCGCGCGGCGTTTCCGAACCGCCAGCGATCACCACGGCGTCGAATTCTTCCTTCAGCTGATCCGGCGTGATGGTTTCCTTCGCCGTGCTGCCGATGTGCGCCGGCAGCGAATCTGCCTTGCCGATGAACACGCCCGCGCGGAACGTCACGCCTTCGGCTTCCATCTGGCGCATGCGGCGATCGATCAACCACTTCTCCAGCTTGAAGTCGGGAATGCCATAACGCAGCAAACCACCGATGCGGTCGTTCTTTTCGAACACGGTGACATCGTGCCCCGCGCGCCCGAGTTGCTGCGCGACGGCCAAACCGGCGGGGCCGGAACCGACCACGGCGACCTTCTTGCCGGTCTTGTGCTTCGGCGGCTGCGGCGCAACCCAGCCTTCGGCCCATGCCTTGTCGATGATCGCGTGTTCGATCGACTTGATGCCGACCGGGTCGTCATTGATGCCGAGCGTGCACGCCGCCTCGCACGGCGCCGGGCAGATGCGGCCCGTGAACTCGGGGAAGTTGTTCGTCGAGTGCAGCACTTCGATCGCGTTCTTCCAGTCCTGATGGAACACCAGGTCGTTGAAGTCCGGGATGATGTTGTTCACCGGGCAGCCGTTGTTGCAGAACGGAATGCCGCAGTCCATGCAGCGCGCGCCTTGAATCTTCGCTTCGTCGTCGGTCAGTGCGGCGACGAATTCCTTGTAGTGCTTCACACGCGTGAGCGGAGCTTCGTACGCCTCGTGGCGGCGTTCGAACTCGAGAAAACCGGTTGCCTTGCCCATGTGGTTCTCTTCTCTATCTGTATCTAGGGGTGATCTGGACCCGTCGCGTCGCACCGTTGAACGGTCGCGCGCGGCGGGTACGGCTAAAGGTGACGTCTTGCTGTTGAACAGCGTTGCGAATCAGGCGGCGAGCACTTCCTTGTTCGCCTTCTTCGCGGCCATTTCGCCCAGCGCGCGCTTGTATTCGGTCGGGAACACCTTCACGAATTGACGGCGCGACGCGTCCCAGTTTTCGAGCAGCGCCTTGGCGCGCGGCGAACCCGTGAACTGGAAGTGACGCTCGATGAGTCCCTTGAGCAGCGCTTCGTCGGTCGTGCCGGTGTGCCACAGGCCCTTGTCAACCGTGCGTTCCTGTTCGGCCGTTTGCAGGACCGGATCGAGCGCGACCATCGACTTGTTGCACTTGCCTGCGAACGTGCTGTCCGGGTCGTACACATAGGCGACGCCGCCCGACATGCCGGCCGCGAAGTTACGGCCCGTTTCGCCGAGCACGACCACCGTGCCGCCCGTCATGTATTCGCAACCGTGGTCGCCCGTGCCTTCGACAACCGCCGTCGCGCCCGAGTTACGCACGCAGAAGCGCTCGCCCGCGACGCCGCGGAAGAACGATTCACCTTCGATCGCGCCGTACATGACCGTGTTGCCGCAAATGATGTTCTCTTCCGACTTGCCGCGGAAATCGTTGGTCGGACGGATGATGATGCGGCCGCCCGACAGGCCCTTGCCGACGTAATCGTTGCCGTCGCCAACCAGGTCCAGCGTGATGCCCTTGGCGAGGAACGCGCCGAAGCTCTGGCCCGCGGTGCCCTTCAACTGGATGTGGATCGAGTCGTCGGGCAGGCCGTCGTGGCCGTACTTCTTCGCGATCGTGCCGGACAGCATCGCGCCGACCGTACGGTTCACGTTACGCACCGGCTGGATGAACGAGACGTGCTCGCCCTTCTCGATCGCCGCCTTCGCCTTCTCGATCAGCGTGTGATCGAGTGCCTTGTCCAGACCGTGGTCCTGCACGTCCACATGCTTGCGCGCCACTTCGGCCGACACTTGCGGCAGATAGAACACGCGCGAGAAGTCGAGGCCCTTCGCCTTCCAGTGCTCGATGCCCTTCTTCATATCGAGCAGTTCGGCATGGCCGATCAGGTCGTCGAACTTGCGGATGCCCAGTTGCGCCATGATTTCGCGCGCTTCTTCCGCAACGAAGAAGAAGAAGTTCACGACGTGTTCCGGCTGGCCCTGGAACTTCGCACGCAGCACCGGATCTTGCGTCGCGACGCCGACCGGGCAGGTGTTCAGATGGCACTTGCGCATCATGATGCAGCCTTCGACGACGAGCGGCGCCGTCGCGAAACCGAACTCGTCCGCGCCGAGCAGCGCGCCGATCACGACGTCGCGGCCGGTCTTCATCTGACCGTCGGCCTGCACGCGGATACGGCCGCGCAACTGGTTCAGCACCAGCGTTTGCTGCGTTTCGGCGAGACCGAGTTCCCACGGCGTGCCGGCATGCTTCACCGACGACAGCGGCGACGCGCCCGTGCCGCCATCATGGCCGGCGATCACGACGTGATCGGCCTTCGCCTTGGCGACACCTGCGGCAACCGTACCGACGCCCGATTCCGACACCAGCTTCACCGAGATGCTTGCCGCCGAGTTGGCGTTCTTCAGATCGTGGATCAGCTGCGCCAAGTCTTCAATCGAGTAGATGTCGTGGTGCGGCGGCGGCGAAATCAGGCCGACGCCCGGCACCGAGTAACGCAGCTTGCCGATGTAGTCGGACACCTTGTGGCCCGGCAACTGGCCGCCTTCGCCCGGCTTCGCGCCCTGCGCCATCTTGATCTGGATCTGGTCAGCGGACGCGAGGTATTCCGCGGTCACGCCGAAACGGCCCGACGCCACCTGCTTGATCTTCGAGCGCAGCGAATCGCCTTCCTTCAACGGAATGTCGACGATCACTTCGTCGCCGATCACCGACTTCATGGTGTCGCCGTTCTTGATCGGAATGCCGCGCAGTTCGTTGCGATAACGGTTCACGTCCTCGCCGCCTTCGCCGGTGTTCGACTTGCCGCCGATGCGGTTCATCGCGACTGCCAGCGTGGCGTGCGCTTCCGTGCTGATCGAACCCAGCGACATCGCGCCGGTGGCGAAACGCTTGACGATGTCTTTCGCCGATTCGACTTCGTCGAGCGGGATGGCCTTGGTCGGGTCGAACTTGAACTCGAACAGGCCGCGGAACGTCATGTGACGCTTGGTCTGATCGTTGATCAGATGCGCGTATTCCTTGTACGTCTGATATGAGTTGCTGCGTGCCGAATGTTGCAGCTTGGCGATCGCATCCGGCGTCCACATGTGTTCTTCGCCGCGCACGCGGTAAGCGTATTCGCCGCCCGCGTCGAGCATGTTCGCGAGGACCGGGTTGTCGCCGAACGCCTCGCGATGCAGACGGATCGCTTCTTCCGCGACGTCGAACAGGCCAATGCCGCCGACCTTCGACGACGTGCCCTTGAAGTACTTCTGCACCAGATCTTCAGCGAGACCGACGGCTTCGAAAATCTGCGCACCGGTGTACGACATGTAGGTCGAAATGCCCATCTTGGACATGACCTTCTGCAGGCCCTTGCCGACTGCCTTGGTGAAGTTGTAGACCGCCTTCTCCGCCGATAGGTCGCCCTTCAGGCCGGCTGCGAGCTGGCCAAGCGTTTCCATCGCGAGGTACGGGTGCACGGCTTCGGCGCCGTAGCCCGCGAGCAACGCGAAGTGGTGCGTTTCACGCGCCGAGCCGGTTTCCACGACCAGGCCCGCGCTCGTGCGCAGACCATGCTGCACGAGATGCGTGTGGATTGCGGCAGTGGCGAGCAGCGCCGGAATCGCGACGTTGTCGCGGTCGGTCTTACGGTCCGACACGATCAGCATGTTGTAGCCGGACTTGACCGCATCGACGGCTTCCGCGCACAGCGAGGCGAGGCGCGCTTCAATGCCTTCCTTGCCCCACGCCACCGGATAGCAGATGTTCAGTTCGTACGAGCTGAACTTGCCGCCCGTGTACTGATCGATCGCGCGGATCTTGGCGATGTCCTTGAAGTCGAGCACCGGCTGCGACACTTCGAGACGCATCGGCGGGTTGATGTTGTTCGTGTCCAGCAGGTTCGGCTTCGGACCGACAAACGACACCAGCGACATCACCATGTTTTCGCGGATCGGGTCGATTGGCGGGTTCGTCACTTGCGCGAACAGCTGCTTGAAGTAGTGGTAGAGCGTCTTGTTCTTGTTGGACATGACCGCCAGCGGCGAGTCATTGCCCATCGAGCCGACGGCTTCTTCGCCGGCTTGCGCCATCGGCGCCATCAGGAACTTGAGGTCTTCCTGCGTGTAGCCGAACGCCTGCTGACGATCCAGCAAAGCAGCGGCTTCGCGGCGCTCCGTCACGACGTCTTCGGCCTTCGGCTCGATTTCGTCGAGCTTGATGCGCACGGCGTCGATCCAGCTCTTGTACGGCTTGGCGTTCGCGAGGTTGTCCTTCAGTTCCTTGTCGTCGATGATGCGGCCGTGTTCCATGTCGATCAGGAACATCTTGCCCGGCTGAAGACGCCACTTCTTGACGATCTTCGACTCGGGGATAGGCAGCGTGCCGGCTTCCGACGCCATGATGACCAGGTCGTCGTCCGTGACGATGTAGCGCGCCGGACGCAGGCCGTTACGGTCGAGCGTGGCGCCGATCTGGCGGCCGTCGGTGAAGGCGATCGCAGCGGGGCCGTCCCACGGCTCCATCATCGCGGCGTGGTATTCGTAGAACGCGCGGCGGTTGTCGTCCATCAGCGTGTGCTGCTCCCAGGCTTCCGGGATCATCATCATCATCGCGTGGACGAGCGGGTAGCCGGCCATCACCAGCAGTTCGAGACAATTGTCGAACGAGGCGGTGTCCGATTGGCCCGGATAGATCAGCGGCCAGAGCTTCGGCAGATCGTCGCCGAGCACGTGCGACGCGATTGCGCCGGTACGCGCGTTCAGCCAGTTGACGTTGCCCTTCACCGTGTTGATTTCGCCGTTGTGGGCGATCATGCGGTACGGGTGAGCCAGTTCCCACGCCGGGAACGTGTTGGTCGAGAAGCGTTGGTGCACCAGCGCCAGCGCCGACACCGTGCGCTCGTCCTGCAGGTCGCGGTAATACACGCCGACCTGGCCGGCCAGCAGCAGGCCCTTGTAGACGACCGTGCGCGCCGAGCACGACGGCACGAAGTATTCCTTGCCGTGCTTGAGCTTGAGCGCCTGGATGCGATGGCTCGCGGTCTTGCGGATCACATACAGCTTCCGCTCGAGCGCGTCCGTCACCATGATGTCCTTGCCGCGGCCGATGAAGATCTGGCGGATCAGCGGCTCGCTCGCCTTGACGGTGGGCGAGATCGGCATGGTGTGGTCGACCGGCACGTCGCGCCAGCCCAGCACGACCTGGCCCTCGGCCTTCACCGTGCGTTCCAGCTCCTGTTCGCAAGCCAGACGCGACGCGTGTTCCTTCGGCAGGAAGACCATGCCGACGCCGTACTCGCCGTGCGGCGGCAGCACTACGCCCTGCTTGGCCATTTCCTCGCGATAGAAGCCGTCCGGAATCTGAATCAGGATGCCCGCGCCGTCGCCCATCAGCGGATCGGCGCCGACGGCGCCCCGGTGGTCAAGGTTCTCGAGAATCTTCAGGCCCTGCTCGATGATCTCGTGGCTTTTCTTGCCCTTGATGTGTGCGACAAAGCCGACGCCACAGGCGTCGTGCTCGTTTTGCGGGTCGTACAGACCTTGTGCGGCGGGAACCGGATGAGTCGGTTGCTGGTGGTCGTTCATGGGGACACCGTCTGTGAGGGGCCGGACAGGCCGTTAAACCATTTTTTCTATTGCCGCAGTGCGATTCACAACCGCGACGGCGCGCTCAACGCTCGATGCTACGCGCGTCAAAAAGCGCCGGAATTCGGAATATACGCGACGAATCAATGGAATAGCAAATAAAACGTGATCATCGAACCCCAATTATCAAGTTGGTGCATTGCACCTTATTTTTATTGGTGCCACATCTAAATCGTGCAAAAGAAAACGGCATACGAAGATGCCGTTTCGATGCAGCCCTTTGATGCGAAACGCTTTATTGCTGCTGCGGCGTCTCGCGCACCTTGCGCGGCCGTCCGCGTGGCAGCGGCGACACACGCCGGTTGGCTGCCCGCGCCGCCCATTCACGGTATGTATCACTCCCCAAAACCCAGCCCTTCAGCGTGGCTTGTTGAAGCTGGCTGGCTTCGCGTTCGTCGAGCGGCTGCTCGCACAGTTCGCGGTACGCACGCTGTCGTTCGAACGGCGTATTGCCGAGCGACCAGTACAGCGGATGGTCGGTAATCAGGCTGTCGAGCGTGAGGCCGATGTGATGGCGGTAGCTCGACCAGCGGTAGTCTTCCGGCGCGCTCACGAGCCCCGCGCGCACCGGGCACATCTCGACGACGCGGCTCGCCAGCAGGAAGTAGCGCTCGCCTTCGATCACCGTGGCGCGGTAGCGGCCTTCCCACAAGGTGCCGCGGCGCGCGTAACGCCGGTTGAAGTGCGCCACGTAGCGGCGCCCAACCGCCTGCATCGCCTTGGGCAGACTCGACTCCTCGGTGGGCGTAACGAGCAGTTGCACCGCGCCCGGCATCAACGCATAGGCGTGGATGGATAAGTGATGGTCGCGAGAAGCCGCTTTCAAACAATCGATGAAGAGCTCGTAGTCCTGGTCGTCGACGAATGCGGGCTGCTGATCGAGCCCGCGGAGGATGACGTGCTGCGGCTGGTCAGGGACATAGAGACGTGCAAGCCGTGCCATGCTGGAGTATCCGATAGTCGCGTTGGTACATACCCGAAGGTCCGAAGAACCGCATGCGCCAAAGGTTCGGCGCGGCGCGGCAAAGCCAGAAACCGCGCGGAGCTTAGGGAGAAAGCTCTAACCGCCGCGTATGGTTTGTTTCAAACGTTGTAGTCATAATGAGCGGGCCTTTTTTGGAGGAGCACATATGAAATTAAAACAGGCCGTAACGGGGATCGCGGCGCTAGCCTGCATGACAACGGCAGCGCATGCGCAATCGGCCGGTAGCTTTTTCGTCACATCAGGCTGGTTCCATCTAGCGCCTCAATCGAGCAGCGAACCGTTGAAGGTGACAAGCATCGGCGGCAGCCCGACCAACATCACCGAAGCCAACACCGGTGCAACACTCAGTTCCGCCGACACCATCGGCTTCACTGCCGGCTACTTCGTCACCGATCACATCGCAGCCGAGTTCGTGATTGGCGTCCCGCCTTCGTTCGACCTGGAAGGCTCGGGCAGCCTCGCCCAATTCGGCAAGCTGGGCCAGGCAAAACAGTGGAGCCCGACTCTGCTGTTCAAGTACTACTTCAACGCCCCGACTGCCGCTTTCCGCCCGTATCTCGGCGTTGGCGTGAGCCGCATCTGGTTCACCGACGAAAAGATCACCAACAGCGCATTCGAGGCAAACGTACTGCATGGTCCGACCAGCGTCACTACGGATAGTTCGTGGGAGCCGGTGTTTAATGCCGGCTTCACTTACGCCTTCAACCAGCACTGGTTCGCCGGCTTTTCCGTTTCCTACCTGCCGCTCAGCACGACTGCCAAGCTGAACACCGCGGCGAACACGCCGGTCGGCACGCTGAACGTGCAATCTGAAACCAAGATCAAGCTGAACCCGATCGTTACCTACGTCAACATCGGTTACCGTTTCTAACGCTTCGAGAAAATTAGGGGCCGTAGAGTTAGGGTAGTCGAATTTTCGTGGCTTGGACAACGCCGTCATACATCCAATGGCGGCGTTTTTATTTTTGTGGGCGCTTCATGGCTGCCGGTTCGGCGCTCGTGGAAGCCACGCGCCGACCGGCTGTCAGCGTTGTAAATTTGACCCGGATTCGCGTCAGCCAGTGCAATATGTGCTGACGAATCAGCGTCCAGGCCACGGCAGGTGGGGCCTCTCGGGTTTGGCATCGAAGTTGCGTTCGCATGGTGTTTCCCGCGTCGCGACGTGAATCTGCGTCTTCGTGACAACGCGCGGGACCCTTTTCACCTCATCGACGGAGCGACCATGACTGCACTTCCGAATACGCGAGACGCCCTCGGCGAATCCTGGACCAGCACCAGCCGCCGTGCGCGGCGTATCGCTCGCCACAGCCGCCACGCGGCCGAAGATATCGCAGGCGAACTGCGCACGCTAATGTCGGAACTCGAATCCACGCTGGCGGACGGCACCCAGGCCGACGCGGTGGCGTTGCGCAGCAAACTTCGCAAACAACTCGAGGTCGCGCGCGCCCGCTTGAACGACACGCGCGAAGCCGTGCGCGAACGCGCCGAAGTGGCGATCGCCGATGCCGACGATTACGTGCATGAGAATCCGTGGCAGACGATCGCGATCGTCGGCGGCGTCGCGTTGATTGCGGGCGCGTTGTTCGCGTCGCGGCTGCGTTAAGACGGCTACAGCGCGGGGCGCGCCCTCGGCCTGGCGGTTGTTGCAGGTGCGCTGAACCGGCGCCGTGCACTGGTGCCGGCTCGCGGGCCGTCCGTGCCGGCGCAGCCTCGCGCCGCGCTGCTCAGTTGTCGTCGATCACGAACAGCCGCTGGTATTCCTTGACCGCGTAGCGATCCGTCATGCCCGCGATGTAGTGGGCGATCAGGCGCGGTTGCTGCGTCGCGTCGGTCGACTGGTAGCTCGGCGGCAGCAGCCGCGGATCGTCCGTGAACGCGTCGAACAGACCCGCGACGACGCGGCGTGCCTTGTTGGCCATGCGCATCACGCGGTAATGGCGGTACAGGTTCTTGAACAGAAAGCGCTTGAGCGCCGCGGCCTGCGCGGCAATCGTGTCGCTGTGCGCGACGAGCGCGGGCGACAAGCGCACGGCATCCAGCGACGCCGGCGCGTGCCGGTCCAGGTTCAGCTTGGTCGTGTCGATCAGATCGACGATCAACGTATTGATGATGCGGCGCACCGTTTCGTGAATCAGCCGGCGCCCTTCGATCTGCGGAAAATCGCGGCGCGCCGCCTCATAGTGCACTTGCCACAACTCCACTTCGGCGAGTTGCTCGACGGTGAGCAGGCCCGAACGCAGGCCGTCGTCGACGTCGTGATTGTTGTACGCGATCTCATCGGCGACATTCGCGATCTGTGCCTCGATGGACGGCTGCCGCCCTTCCAGAAAGCGCTCGCCCAATGCACCGAGCCGCCGCGCGTTCTCGCGCGAGCAGTGCTTGAGAATCCCCTCACGCGTTTCGAAGCAAAGGTTCAAGCCGTTGAACGCGCCGTAGTGCTCCTCCAGATCGTCGACCACCGCCAGGCTCTGCAGATTGTGCTCGAAGCCGCCGTGCTCGCGCATGCATTCGTTGAGCGCGTCCTGCCCGGCATGCCCGAAAGGCGTATGGCCTAAATCATGGGCGAGCGAAATGGCTTCGACGAGATCTTCGTTCACCCGCAGATTGCGCGCGACCGACCGCGCGATCTGCGCGACTTCCAGGCTGTGCGTCAGACGCGTGCGAAACAGGTCGCCCTCGTGGTTCACGAACACCTGAGTTTTGTACTCGAGCCGACGGAATGCCGTCGAATGGACGATGCGGTCGCGGTCCCGCTGAAATTCGGTGCGCGCGCTGGGCGCGGCTTCCGGATAGCGGCGGCCGCGCGATTGCGCGGAGTGCGCCGCGTACGGCGCGAGGTGCGCTTCGAGTGCTTCCTGCGAACGCACGCCGATCGTCGACGCGCCTGCCGCCGGGTCATGCTTTACATCGTCGCTGCGCCTGTCAGTCACCGGGTTCTCCGAAACATGGGCGGCGCCTCGTGACGCTGGTGCGTGTTGCGTTGCTGGATGCCCCGCGAGACTCAGACGGCGGCGGCCAGCGTGGCGTGCACCTCGGCGTCGGGCGCCTGGGTGATCAGCGTCTCACCGAAACGCTTCAGCAGAATGAATTTGATCGCGCCGGCTTCCGCCTTCTTGTCGACCCGCATGAGTTCGACATAGCGCGAGTCGCCAAGAGCGGGCGCCCGCGTCGGCAAATGCGCGGCGACGATCACGTCGACCAAGCGCTTGCGTGCGGCCTCGTCGAGATAGCCCAAGCGCACGGACAGATCCGCCGCCATCACCATTCCGCAGCCGACCGCCTCGCCGTGCAGCCATTCGCCGTAGCCGAGGCCGGCTTCGATCGCATGGCCGAAGGTGTGACCGAAATTGAGAATGGCGCGCAGTCCGCCTTCGCGTTCGTCCTGCGCGACCACCGACGCCTTGATTTCGCAAGACCGCTTGACCGCCTCAGCTAGCGCTTCGGGTTCGCAGCGGTTCAATGCTTCGATATTGGCTTCGATCCAGCTAAAGAAACCCGCGTCGGCGATGGCGCCCGTCTTGATCACTTCGGCGACGCCCGCCGCGAGTTCTCGCGCCGGCAGCGTGCGCAGCGCGCCGATGTCGGCGATCACGGCCTGCGGCTGGTAGAACGCGCCGATCATGTTCTTGCCAAGCGGGTGATTGATGCCCGTCTTGCCGCCCACCGAAGAATCGACCTGCGACAGCAACGTGGTCGGCACCTGAATGAACGGCACGCCGCGCATGTAGCAGGCGGCCGCAAAACCCGTCATGTCGCCGATCACGCCGCCGCCCAATGCGATCAACGTGGTCTTGCGATCGGCGCGGCCGCCGAGCAGCGCGTCGAAAATCAGGTTCAGGGTTTCGAGGTTCTTGTACGCCTCGCCGTCCGGCAACACGACCGTGGATACCTGCTTGCCGAGCGGCGCCAGCGCGGCGCGCAGCTTGTCGCCATACAGCGGCTCGACGGTGGCGTTGGTGACGACGGTGACCGAGCTGCCGGCGATATGCGGCGCGAACAGCGCCGTCTGGCCAATCAGATCGGCACCGATATGGATGGGGTAGGCGCGTTCGCCCAGTTCGACGTTGACGGTAATCATACGGTCCATTATGACGCAGGATGTTTGGCGACGCCGGCCATCTCGAGCTGCATCAGAACCATGTTGACGAGTCCGTTGACCGAAGGCCGGCCGGTTTCGATCACGAAATGCGCGCATTCCCGGTACAACGGGTCGCGCACTTCATAGAGTGCTTCGAGACGCGCTTTGGGGTCTTCGGTCTGCAAAAGCGGGCGATTCTTGTCGCGCCGCGTGCGCAGCCAAAGGTCGTGCGGATTGGCGCGCAGGTAGATGACCACTCCGCGATTCTGCAGTGCTTCGCGATTTTCCGGCCGCAGTATCGCGCCGCCGCCGGTCGCGAGCACGATATTGTCGCGCCCCGTGAGGTCGGAAATCACGCTGGCTTCGCGCTCGCGGAAGCCCGCTTCGCCCTCCAGCTCGAAGATCACCGGGATGCGCGCGCCCGTGCGCGCCTCGATTTCATGGTCGGAATCGAAGAACGGGCGATCGAGACGGCGCGCAATGGCCCGGCCCACGGTGGTTTTCCCTGCCCCCATGAGCCCTACAAAAAATACATTGGCGTGTGCGTCCCGCGCTTGCAACGGTGTCCTCTGGCTAATCCGGTATGGTTCGTGCCGCAGCTTACTGGCAAAGCGGCTGCCTTGTCGAGCCTGCGCGCCCCCGCTCGCAAGCGGCGGCAGCATGCCCCTAATTTGTCTGAACGACGCGCGGCGTGATGAAAACAGCCAGTTCGCTGCGCTGGTCGCGATGAGCCCGATGGCGGAAAAGCGCACCTAAAACCGGTATTTTGCCCAGGACCGGGACCCGCGTCACATCGTCCCGGTCGTCGGTCGCATAAATTCCGCCGATCGACACCGTACCACCATCCTCGACCTCGACGCGCGTTTGCACGTGCTTGGTGTTGATCGCGGGCCCGGCGTCGGTCTGTTCGCCGACGCTGTCCTTGGCGACGTCGAGGTCCAGCACCACACGGCCGTCCGGCATGATCTGCGGCTCGACCTCCAGTTTGAGCGTGGCGCGGCGAAACTGCACGGCCGACACGCCCTGCCCCACTTTCGCCTGATACGGCAACTCGGTGCCCTGCTCGACCACCGCCTTCATCCGGTCGGCCGTGACCACGCGCGGACTCGAGACGATTTCGCCGCGGCCCTGCGCTTCGAGCGCGCTCAGCTCGATGTTCAGCAGCCGCGTCGCGCCGGCGGCGAACAGGGTCAGGCCGGCGGTCGCGGCGTCGAAGCCGGAAATCGGGCGGGCCGACAGATCGTAGCCGGCGCCGGTCAAGCCTTTCGCGGTGCCATCAGCGTTCGTGGCCGCCATGGAGAGCTTCACGCCGAGATTGCGCGAAAAACCATGTTCGCCTTCGACGATACGCGCTTCGATCAACACCTGGCGCGTTGGCCGGTCGACGGAAGCGAGCAGCGCCGCAATCTGCGCGAGGCGCCCTTCGAGATCGGTCACGAACAGCAGATTGGTGCGCGGATCGGCCGTCGCGGCACCGCGCTTAGACAAGACGCGTTGCGCGCCCGAACCGGTCAACAGCCGTCTGACGTCTTCGGCATGCGCGTAGTGCAGCTCGAACGTGCGGCTCGCGAGCGGCTCGAGATCGGCGGCTCGGGCGTGCGCTTCGAAGCGCTGCCGCTCGCGCGCCGCCAGATCCGCAATCGGCGCGACCCAGATCACGTTGCCGTGGCGCTCCATCGCCAGGCCGTTGACGTCGAGCAAGGTGTCGAAGGCAGTGCGCCACGGCACTTTGTCGAGCTTCAGTGAGACCGCGCCGCGCACTCTTTCGCTCGCGACGATGTTCAGCCCGGTGAACTTGGCGAACGCATTGAGGACGGCGCCGAGTTCGGCACGCTGGAAATTCAGCGAGATCGGTTTGTCGTCGGGCGCGAGGGCTGCGTCGGCGGCGCTGCGTGGCGCGTTGCTCAGACGGGCGAGCGGTGGCAGCGGCACCGGCGGACCTTCGAGCGCGGCGGTGCCGGCGGCTTCGGTGCGAGCCGGAGCGGCGGATTGCCTTCGCAGCGGGACGGAGCCGTCGGCGTCGGCATCGCCGAGATCCGGAGCCGCGGATTGCGTTGCAGCGGCGTCGGCACGCTCGTCCGTGCCGGCGTTGGCCGCCGCAGTGCTCCCGCGCGATGCCTCTGGATCGTCTGCTGAATCCTGACGAAACGGGTTGGGCACATCGGCCGAAACGTCGTGTGGTAGTGGCGGTGTGCCGCTGTACGGAGCGTCGCGCGGCGATACCGCGTCGTCGAGCGGCATGTAGGCAGGCAACGGCGGCAGTGGTGGAGTCGACGCCTGCGTGACGCTGGCGCCCAGCGTCGCGCTGAGATACAGGCCGAGACACACAATGAGGCGAGGCGACGCACGCGGATCAACTCTCGACAATGCAAAGGGAAAGGGCTTCACCAGTCTCATCAGGAAGCCTCCGTCATCGCCAGCATGCGTGTCGCACCGTCCTTAGCGAGCGTAATGCCGGACGCGTCCAGCTTCGTGACTCGCTCGGCGCCGATCCGCTCTCCGGACTCGACGGTTGCCACGCCGTCCGGTGTATCGAGCAAGGCCAGCCCACGCGTACGATCGCTCAGCAATCCGACCAGACGTAGTTGCGAGGCATCGGGCAGATCGCCGGCAGCCTGCATCTGCGGCTGCGAAAACGGATCGAAGAAAACGATGTCTTCATCGTCGTCGGAGTCGAGGCTGTCGTCGGCGAATGCATCCGCGGAGGTTGTCGATGGCGCCGGCCGCAGCGCGTCGAACACGTGCAGCGTAGCGCTCACCGACAACGCCGCGGCATCACGCTTGACGGTCACATCGACCGGCACGATCAGCACCGGCAGATCGGACAGTCCGCGCAAAAATGCCATCAGGTGAACGAAGTCCGTACGCGCGGTCAGTTGCAGCGGTCGCATGCTTTCAACGCCCGCGCCGCTGACCACGCCGGGTTCCACCGCCAGCAACGCGACGTTATTTTGCGCGGCCAGTTCGGAGACGATGCGCAGGTCGTCGGCGGAACTCCACGACGCGGATGTGCTCGTGGTCGAAGCAGCAACCGGCGCGGCGGCGGCATCACGGCGCAGCGCGGGCAATTGCGCAAGCGCGCGCCGCGCGTTCGCGAGATGCAAGCTACTGGCTTCCAACGCAGTGCGGCTCGCTTCGACACCACCGAGATCGGCCACGACCCAGCCATGCGCGCCAAGACCGAACACCAATGCCGCGATCAGTAACGCGACCACCCAGCGACGACGCCGGCTCCATGCATCGAGCGGCAAGTGCACGCGCTTCATCCAATGGGAAAGGGAAAGGCGCGCGTTTGCCGCGCCGCCGAACTCCACAAAGATCGTACTCATTTCGCACCTCTTGATTGTTCCGGCTTCACAGGACGCTGCGTTGTGGACCCAGCCGGGCGAGCCGCTTTCTGCGCCGGCTCGTTCCACCGCAGATGCGCACCGAATTCGATCGGACCGGCAACGCTCGCCTGCGCAGCAGCCGCACCGCCGCGTGAAACCGAACGATGCAGATCACTCACCTCCGCCCCCTTCACGCCACGGATCGCACTCAGCCGCTTGAGCCACTCGGCCGAGGCGAGATGTCCACGCGATGACGCCAGCAACTCGGTCTCGTCCTCGCGGTGGCGCAACTGCTGCAGCACCACGCCGTCGCCCGGTTCGAAACTCAGCGCGTCGAGCAGATCGCGCAGATGCGTGAGCGGCTCAGACACGCTCTTTGCGCGTGCGACGTCGCGGCGCTGTTCGTCTCGCGCGCGCAGCAACGCCGCGTGCTCCGCGAGCGGTGCCGACAGTTGCGTGAGCGTGTGTTCGATCGACACGCGCTGCGCATCGAGCCGCGCTCTCGCGATTACCTGCCAACCGCCCAATGCGAAAACGGCGGCGCAACCGGCGCAGACCGCGGCAACCCATTCGAGCACGCGCCGTCGGCGCGCGAGCCGCGCGTTGGTTTGCCGGTACGGGAGCAGATTGAAACCGCCGAGCCACGACCGCGCGAAGCGCGTGCCGCGTACCGGCGCACGGATGTTAGAGGCCGTTGCGTGCAACAGGCCGCCCGTCATTCGAGCACCCCGCGCAACGCAAGCCCGAACGCGACCGCGCCGGACGGCTCGTGCAACAGCGAATCGTCCAACGGCCGGACGAGACCACCCAGCACCGCGCATTCGAACGGCAGCACTGCGCAGCTCAACACGTCGGCGATATCCGCGCTCGAGAAACCCACACCGTCGAGCAGATCGACCTCGCCGCTCAACAACGCGCAGTCGAGTTCCGGGCCTTGGGCCAGGTCGCGCAACGCATCGGCGAGATCGGCGTGTTCCGGTGCCGGATAGCGCATTTCGCAGCAGATGACGTCGTCGACGATCCGCCAGCCATACACGCCGTCCGTACCGATCCACAACGCGACATACGGCTCGTGCGGATCGAGCTCGTAACTCGCCGCGTAGCGCATGGCGCGCAGCGCCGCATGCGGCTCGCCGTCGATGACGGTGAGCGAGATACCCGCAATCGCCGCGCATTCGATTCGCGCTTCGAGATGTTGCCGCGCGGTAGCGGCAATGGTCACGGAGCGGACCGGCGAATACGTTTCGTCGAGATACCAGTCGACGGCGAGAGCATGCCGCTCGAGGCCGGCAATGCGCTCGACCTCGCTCATCACCGCCGGCTCCAGTTCGGCCAGTTGATGCCCGCCGTCTTCCCCGCAACCGCTCTGCGCGGCAAGCCGCGTGAGCGGCACCGTGGTGGTCATGGTGGCCGACGCGGGCAGCGCCATCGCGCATCGCAAGGCATGTGTCGCGCACGCGTGCGGCAGACCGGCGAACGCCTCGCGCAACGCACGCGCCACCGCGTGCCGGTCGGCGATCTCACTGCCAGCCATAGCACCGGCGGCAAGCGGGACGGTGCTCACGTATTCGATATGCAACGCGCCGGGTGAGCGCACGCGCTGACTCAGCACGATCAGACGCACGGTCTGCGAGCCGACATCGATCCCCGCAGCAAAACGCTGCGCACCGGGTTGCACTGCCTGAAGCCAAGATCTTTTCAACGCCATGACGCCCTCCCTCTGACTCACGCGACGAACCATTCGAACGCGAGTGATGAGGAAGAATTGTGCGTAGCCGCGCCGCCGCGCGACACTCAGCCAAATGGCTAACGTTGAGCAACGCACGTCCTGTATGCCATCAAAGCGGCTACAGTGAAGTCATTCCCGCGCGGCGCGCAGACTTGCCAATAAGTGTCAGTAAGCATGCCGAAAGCTGAAAAGCGAGGCGGCTATAATCGCGGGACTGTTTTTTGGTGCCTATATGCAATCCACGTCTCCTACGTCCCCGCCGCCCGCGCCGCAGAAGCGCAAACGCCCGCTGTGGCTGAAGCTCATCCTGGGCTTCGTGGGTCTGATCGTCGCAGGCATTCTGTGCGTGCTGCTGGTGCTCGGCTATGCGCTTGTCGTCGCCACGCCCAATCTGCCGTCGCTCGATGCGTTGACCGACTACCGGCCGAAGGTGCCGCTGCGCATCTATACGGCCGACCATGTGCTGATCGGCGAATTCGGCGAAGAACGGCGCGACATCGTCCATATCCAGGACGTGCCCGATCATCTGAAGAAGGCGATTCTCGCCATCGAAGACGCGCGCTTCTACGATCACGGCGGCGTCGACCTCACGGGCATCGCGCGCGCGGGCTTCGTCGCGCTGACCAATGGCCACGCCACGCAGGGCGCAAGCACGATCACCATGCAGGTGGCGCGCAACTTCTTCCTTTCCAGCGAGAAGACCTACACGCGCAAGATCTACGAGATGCTGCTGGCGTACAAGATCGAGTCAAAGCTGTCCAAAGATCAGATTCTTGAGGTGTATATGAATCAGATCTATCTCGGCCAGCGCGCCTACGGTTTCGCGAGCGCGGCGCGGGTGTACTTCGGCAAGGATCTGAAGGATCTGACGCTGGCGGAATCCGCCATGCTGGCCGGCTTGCCGAAGGCGCCGTCCGCGTATAACCCGGTCGTCAATCCGAAGCGTGCGAAGGTGCGTCAGGAGTACATCCTGCAACGCATGTACGAGTTGCACTACATCACCCAGGAACAATACGACGAAGCGAGCAAACAGCCGCTCGTGGTCAAGGGCGCGGGCAAGGAATTCAGCGTGCACGCGGAATACGTCGCGGAAATGGTGCGTCAGATGATGTACGCGCAGTACCGCGAAGAAGCCTATACGCGCGGTCTGAACGTGGTGACCACGATCGATTCGGCGGATCAGGACGTCGCATACCGGGCGCTGCGCAAAGGTCTGATGGACTACGAACGGCGCCACGGTTATCGTGGTCCGGAGGCGTTCATCGATCTGCCGACCGACGCCGATGATCGCGAGCAGGCCATCGACGACGCGCTGCTCGAACACCCGGACAACGGCGAGATCATTGCCGCCGTGGTCACCTCGGCGAGTCCGAAGCAGGTGCAGGCCGCTTTCATCGACGGCAATGTCGCGACGATCCAGGGCGACGGCCTGCGCTTCGCGCAGTTTGCGCTCGGTCCGCGCGCGCAGCCGAATCAACGCGTGCGGCCCGGCGCGATCATCCGGCTCGTCAAGAACGACGACGGCAACTGGTCGATCACGCAATTACCGCAAGTGGAAGGCGCGTTCGTTTCGGTCATCCCGCAAGATGGCGCGATTCGCGCACTGGTCGGCGGTTTCGACTTCAACAAGAACAAGTTCAATCACGTGACTCAGGCGTGGCGTCAGCCGGGATCGAGCTTCAAGCCGTTTATCTATTCGGCGTCGCTCGAAAAGGGGCTTGGGCCGGCAACCGTGATCAACGACGCGCCGCTCTTCTTCAGCGCGGCTGAAACAGGCGGCCAGGCGTGGGAACCGAAGAACTACGGCGGAGGCTTCGACGGCCCGATGACCATGCGCACCGCGTTGCAACGCTCGAAGAACCTGGTGTCGATTCGTATCCTGAACCAGATCGGCACGAAGTACGCGCAGCAGTACATCACGCGTTTTGGCTTCGACGCGGATCGCCATCCGGCCTATCTGCCGATGGCGCTGGGCGCCGGTCTCGTCACGCCGTTGCAGATGGCGGGCGCGTTCTCGGTATTCGCCAACGGCGGCTATCGGATCAATCCGTATCTGATCGCTGAAGTCACCGATCAGCGCGGCATGGTGGTCGCGCACGCACAACCGCTCGTGGCCGCGCAAAGCGCGCCGCACGCGATCGAGCCGCGCAATGCGTACGTGATGAACAGCCTGCTGCAAAGCGTGGCGCAACGCGGCACGGGTGCGAAGACCAACGTACTGAAACGCACTGACCTCGCCGGCAAGACGGGCACGACCAACGATTCGCGCGACGCGTGGTTCGCCGGTTATCAGCACACGCTCACGGCCATTGCGTGGATCGGCTACGACAACCCGCGCAGTCTCGGCGACAAGGAAACCGGCGGCGGCCTCGCGCTACCCGTGTGGGTCGAATACATGGGTCGTGCGCTCAAGGGCGTGCCGGAGTACAAGATGCCGATGCCCGACGACGTGACTGAAGTCGGCTCGGAGCTTTATTTCGACGACTTCACGCCGGGGCATGGCTTCATCGCTACGGTCGGCATCAGTCAGGCGGCGCTGGACGCCGAGGCGAGCGGCGCGTCGGCCGCAGCGCCCGAGCAGGTCGGCGAGCAGGAGAAGCAGGACATCATGAATCTGTTCCGCGGACACTGACGCTCCGCCCGAAGTCCCGCAGAAAGCAAAACGGCCGCGCTGAATGCGCGGCCGTTTTTTGTGCGGTTCGGGTAATCAACTCAGCCGCGTTGGCGGCACTCAGCCGACCGGCGGGTCTTACGCTTCGAAGTGAACCGGCTCACCCGCCTGCTGCGTGGCGTACTCCGACAGCGCGGCAAAAAACTCCGTGCCGCTGCGCGTGTCGCGCCATTCGCCGTCGACGAAACGGAAGTGGAAACCACCCGCTTTCGCGGCGATCCAGATCTCGCTCATAGGTGGCTGCAGGTTGACGATGATCTTCGAGCGGTTCTCGAATTCGAGGGTCAGGACGTTGCCGCTGCGCTCCAGTTCGATGTCGGCATCGGTGTCGTCGAGCGCGCGTTCGATGGCGGCTAGCGCGGCTTCCGCGCGGGTCAGGTATTCACTATCGGACATGCTAAACTCCATCGATTATTTATTCAGGGACAGTCATGCGAGTCGTATCTCGGATGCGCGCGGCGGCGCCCGGCCGCGCGATTGTAGCGGTTTTAGCCATTCTCGCAGGTTGTGCACTTGCCGGCTGCGGACAACGCGGTTCGCTCTATTTGCCCACCGTGCCGCCGCTACCGGCCAAGCCGATCGATCGCACGCAAACGCCGCCGAACGTTGCGCAACCCGCCTCGGCAACATCCACCGACATGAGCACCGTCCCGGATACCTCCGGCACACCGCTTTCGTTGGCGCCGGAAAACGAACTCGCCACGCCGCCCGCCTCCGCTGCATCAGCTACGGCGGCTCCGCTGCCTGCTTCCGCCGCCACACCTGTTCAATAAGACTTTCGCATGACTCGATCCGCATTTGACTACGTCGACGGCGTGCTGCACGCCGAAGGCGTGTCCGCCGTCTCCCTCGCCGAGCAGTTCGGCACGCCGCTGTACGTGTATTCGCGCGCCGCGCTCACCGAGGCGTGGAACGCCTACGCGGGTGCTTGCGCCGGGCGTCGCGCGAGTGTGCATGTCGCCGTGAAGGCCAATAGCAACCTCGCTGTGCTGAACGTGTTCGCGCGCCTGGGCGCCGGCTTCGACATCGTGTCGGGCGGCGAACTGGCGCGTGTGTTGGCTGCCGGCGGCAAAGCGGAAAACACCGTGTTTTCCGGCGTCGGCAAGAACGCGGACGAAATGCGCGACGCGCTCGCGGCCGGCGTGAAATGCTTCAACGTCGAATCGATTCCCGAGCTCGATCGCCTGAATGCGGTTGCCGCGGAAATGGGCAAGAAAGCGCCCGTTTCGCTGCGCGTGAATCCTGACGTCGACGCGAAGACGCATCCGTATATTTCCACCGGCCTGAAGTCGAACAAATTCGGCGTCGCATTCGAGGACGCGCGCGCCACGTACCAGGCGGCTGCGGCCATGGCGAATCTCGAAGTGGTCGGCATCGACTGCCATATCGGCTCGCAGATCACCGAAGTCGCGCCGTATCTCGACGCGGTCGACAAGGTTCTGGAGCTGGTCGAGCAGATCGAGCAGGACGGCGTGAAGATTCGTCACATCGACGTGGGCGGCGGTCTCGGCATCACGTACGACGATGAAACGCCGCCGGAAATCGGCGAGTTCGTGCGCACCGTGCTCGATCGCATCGAAGCGCGCGGTCACGGCCATCGCGAAGTGTATTTCGAGCCGGGCCGTTCGCTGGTCGGCAACGCGGGCGTGCTGCTCACGCGCGTCGAGTTTCTGAAGCCGGGCGCGGAAAAGAATTTCGCTATCGTCGACGCGGCCATGACCGATCTCGCGCGCCCCGCCATGTACGAGGCGTATCACGCGATCGACCCGGTCGCGGAGCGCGACGTGCCGGCCCACGTATACGATGTGGTCGGTCCGGTTTGCGAGAGCGGCGATTGGCTCGGACGTGAACGCCTGCTGGCGGTTGAACCGGGCGATCTGCTGGCGATCCGCTCGGCCGGCGCATACGGCTTCGTGATGAGCTCGAACTACAACACACGTCCGCGCGCGGCGGAGGTGATGGTTGATGGTACACAGGTGCATGTGGTTCGCGCACGCGAAGAGGTGAAGCAGTTGTTTGCGGGCGAAACGGTTTTGCCGGCGTAACCTTTAACAACTGCCCCAACATCAAGAAGGCGATGCCACCGCAGCATCGCCTTTTTGTGTTTACGTCGCCGTTGTGCGCGATCTACGTCAGCGCAGCGCCGATCAACGCGTCTTCGACATCCTGTCACGCGCCCAAACGATCAAGCGCCAGCCCAGCAACGCCAACATGATCGCGCCGTAAATCTTCGGCAGGATCAGATCGTGTTTGCCGGCCTTCATCCACCAGAAGTGCAGGATCGCCAGCGCGCCGATTACATAGATGGACCGATGCAACATCTGCCAGCGACGCCCGAGCTTGCGCACCATCGCGCGCGGCGACGTCACGGCTAATGCGATCAGCAACACGAACGCCGCGAACCCCACCGTGATAAACGGTCGCTTGCCGATGTCCTTGATGATGTCAGCGACATCGAACCATTTGTCGAACCACAGGTAAGTGGTGAAATGCAGCGTCGCGTAGAAGAACGCATAGAGTCCGAGCATCCGCCGAAAACGTACGAACGCGACGACGCCGGTGAGTCGGCGCAACGGCGTCACGGCCAGCGTGATGCAGAGAAAGACGAGCGTCCAGAGACCCGTCGAGCGCGTGATGAACTCGATCGGATTCGCGCCGAGCCGGTCGGTCAAGCCAAATAGCACGATGCGCGCGAGTGGATACCACGCCGCGATAAACACCGCGATCTTGGCCGGCACGATCCAACGCGCGCCGGCTGCGGGGCGCTTCGCCGCCACCGACGCGGACGCTTGTGCGCGCGGCGTTTTTCGTTCGGCCTGGGTAGCGGATTGCGTATCGGAAGCCATGTTCGCGCCGCTCAAAAATTCTTCTTCAGGTCCATGCCCTGATAAAGCGACGCGACCTGATCGCCGTAGCCGTTGAACATCAACGTCTTGCGCTTGGGCGTGAAGAAACCGTCTTCGCCGATGCGTCGCTCGGTCGCCTGACTCCAGCGCGGATGATCGACGTTCGGATTCACGTTCGAATAAAACCCATATTCGTTCGACGCGTACGTATTCCAGCTGGTCGGCGGCTGCTTGTCGAGGAAGCGGATCTTCACCAACGACTTCGCGCTCTTGAAGCCATACTTCCACGGCACCACGACGCGCACCGGCGCGCCGTTCTGATTGGGCAGCACCTGGCCGTAGAGGCCCATCGTCAGAAACGTCAGCGGATTCATCGCTTCGTCCATGCGCAAACCTTCGGAGTACGGCCAATCGAGCACGGGCGTCGACAGTCCGGGCATTTGCGACGGATCGGCCAGCGTGATGAACTGCACGTATTTGGCATTGCCCGTCGGCTGCACGCGCTTGATCAACTCCGAGAGCGGCACGCCGATCCACGGAATCACCATCGACCAGCCTTCGACGCAACGCATCCTGTACACGCGCTCCTCGAGCGGCGCGAGCTTGAGCAATTCGTCGATATCGTAGACCTTCGGATTCTTGATCTCACCCTCGACGCTCACCTTCCACGGGTGCGGCCGCAGCGTCCCGGCATGGTGCACGGGATCGGCCTTGTCCGTACCGAACTCGTAGAAGTTGTTGTACGTGGTGATGTCCTTGTACGGCGTGATCTTGTCGAGCGCGACGAATTTGGCGTTGGTCTTCGCCGCCAGCTTTTGCGCTTTCGGGTCCGGCGACGTGTAAGCCGCCAGCGCCTCGCCGTTCACCCCGATCAGACTGCCGAGCGCCACCGCCCCGGCCGCCTGCAACACGCGCCGCCGGTTCTGGAAAACGCGCTGCGGCGTGATTTCGCTGCGCGCAATGTCGTCGCCAGTGAGTTGAATTCTGTCGCTACGCTTGATCCACATCGTGCTGCTCCTTGCCGGCCCATCGGTCTATGCATCTTAAGGGGCCATATTGATGATCGCTCGTCCGGGCGTCCGTCTTTCAGCCATCCACGGGTACTGTCAGGGCGAACACTCTGGAGGCAGCCAATATTCCATTGGCCGTAAAAAAACCGCCGGTGCGAAGCACACGGCGGTTTTGAGTCAGTTCAGAACAGCAGATCTTACAGCTTGCCGTAACTATGCAGGCCCGACAGGAACATGTTGACGCCGAGGAAGGCGAAGGTCGTCACCAGCAGGCCAGTCAGCGCCCACCATGCCGCGACCGCGCCACGCAGCCCCTTCATCAGACGCATGTGCAGCCACGCCGCATAGTTCAGCCAGACGATCAGCGCCCACGTTTCCTTCGGGTCCCAGCTCCAGTAGCCGCCCCAGGCTTCAGCAGCCCACAGCGCGCCGAGAATCGTCGCGATCGTGAAGAAAGCGAAACCGACGGCGATCGACTTGTACATCACGTCGTCGAGCACTTCGAGCGCCGGCAGGCGATCGGCCAGCACGCCGCGCTCCTTCGACAGGTACGCGACAGCCACCATGGCCGACAACGCGAAGCTGCCATAGCCGATGAAGTTCGCGGGCACGTGAATCTTCATCCACCAGCTTTGCAGCGCCGGAACCAGCGGCTGGATCTGCTGCGCGTCGCGCGCCACCGAGTACCACATCAGGAAACCAACCGCGGCGCTGATCACCAGCAGCACGAACGCGCCGAGCGCACGGGTGTTGTAGTGCTGCTCGTAGTACAGATAGAAAAGCGCGGTGATCAGGCTGAACAGCACGAACACTTCGTACAGGTTCGAGATAGGAATATGGCCGACGTCCGCGCCGATCAGGTACGACTCGTACCAGCGCACCATCAGCCCGACGAAGCCCATCACCACTGCCGCCCACGTCATTTTCGAGCCAATCGCGGCGCCGGTCGGCGAGCGCGACAGCAGGCCGATCCAGTAGAACACGGTGGCGAACACGAAGAGCGCGCTCATCCACAGAATCGCGGACTGGCTCGACAGGAAATACTTGAGGAAGAAGGCGTTATCCGCGCGGCTGAGATCGCCGTGATAGATCTGGATGGCCAGCAGCGACAGCGCAGCGATGCCCACCATCAGCGGACGCACCGGTTTCCAGCGCCAGCCGAGCACCACGAAAACCGGCACCGCGCAGCAGAGCACCAGCTTGTCGTAGTAATTCATGAACGGGTGATAGCGCGACAGCGCGAACCCGGCGCCCGCGACCATCGCGACGGCAAACAGCCAGTCGACAACGCCGAGCCGCTTCAGGAACGGCCGTTCGTCGTACTCGCCGATGTTGAGTGACTCGCCTGCCAGCGCCTTTTGGGGCCGCGAAGAGGGAGATTGGGAAACCTGAGTCAAGTCCATGATCTTACCGGGTCGAATCTTGTGAGCTTGCGGACGGCGCGCCGGCGTTGCCGGATTTATCGGAGGCGCCGGCGGCGTCGGGTGCTTCAACGAGTTTGGCGCCCAACGCGGCGCCTACTGCGTCGCGCGTCTGGACGAACTCTTTCTCGAAGTCGAGCGTCTTGCGCGCGCTCGACATCGCCATCACGACGTTCGTGCCGTGCTCGGTGTCTTTAAGCCAGAACCAGAGGCGCCGTTCACGGATGTAGAACATCGAAAAGATGCCCAACACGAGGAGCAGGCTGCCAAGATACACGACTTTTTTGCCCGGCGCGCGCGTCAACTGAAATACCGAAGCTTGCACCTGCTTGAATGAGTCAAGCTGTAAATAGACCGGCGATCCATACAAAAAGCTGTCGGATATCGCGTTGATCGAGCTTTGGATGAAGCGGCTGGCGTCCGGATTGGCCGGCGCCTCGGGCTCGCCGAGTTGCTGGCGGGACAGTTGATACAGGTCCCACGTCGCGCCTTCCAGCATGCGCAACAGCAGGCCGGCGGCCTTTTCCTGCTCGCCCTTCGGCACCGAATGGTCGATAAAACCGGCAATAGCCTGGAAGCCGCCGACCGTCTGGCCGTTCGGCATCTTGATGCCGTTGTCCGCACCCGCAAAAAGGGTCAGCACCCGCAGCGCGCTTTCTTCGAGATGCTGTTGCAATTCCGCGTTCGAACCGGGCACCGAGCGCAGCGCGAAACGGTGAGCCGCCGAGGCGCGCATGGCCGGATCCTCGAGCGTGGCGCGCAGGTTCATCCATTCCTTGACGGTGGCGCCGTTGTCAGCGGGAATGCGCAGGTAGCGGAACGGATCGTCCGGATTCACGCGCATGCCGGCGAGGAACATCTTTTCGCCGGATACGTCGACCGGCAGCATGTAGTTGTTGTACTCGCGCGCCTGGCCGTCCTTGTCGCGCACCTTGTATTGCACCGATGGGCCGACGTTGTGCAGATCGAGCGGCTTCGAGGTCTTCGCGCCGGAGCCGAGGCGCTCGTCGAACGCTTCCTTCAGCGTACGCTGCGCCGCGACGCCGCGGGCGTCGGTCTGGCCGCTGCCGTTCTGGATGTTTTCGACGTTGATCGCGCGGAAATCGGTGAATTCGACCGTCTGGCCGTCGGCGAGCGGCGTGGCCGTGCCCAACGGCGCATTGCCGCCGATCGTGCCGCCGAACGGTGCGGTCTTCGCGCTTGCACCGCTCATCGGGTAGGCCGTCATCTGCATCTGCGAGCCGCCGTCCTGGAAGCTCGACTGATAAATCGATACGCCGTCGTAGGTGAACGGCTTGTTCACTTCGACTCGCGCCGGAACGCGCGCGCCGGTCTTGTGATCCACCACCACGATGTCGCTCGCGAACAGCTTCGGCATGCCCGTCGAGTAGTAATCGACGATGAACTTGTTCAGTTCGATCGAAAACGGCAGGTCCTGAATCAGCGAGCCGTCCGGCTGGTTGAGGATCGCCGTGGACACGTGCTGGCCTTCCGGCACCCACGCGTAGCCGCGGAACGTCGGATTGGACTGTGACAGGCGATGGTCCGGCGTGATGTCGTTGATCACCGTGTTGGCGCGGATCGGCGACTTGTCGAACAGCCACATTTGCAGCTTGATCGGCAGATTGCTGTCCAGCAGGCCGCCGAGACAGATCACCACGATCGCAATGTGAGCAGAGATGTAGCCGAACTTGGTCAAGGCGCCGCGCTTGGCGGCGATCAAGGTCGCGCCTTCGGACTCTCGCGTGACGAACTTGTAGCCGAGCTTCGCCGAGAGCTTGGCGAGCAACGTCGAGGTCTGCGCGCGGGAGGCATGCACCGCGAATTCGCCCTTGTGATGGAACGCGCGCAGGCTGCCTTCGCGAACCCTGTCCTTCCAGCTCTTCGCGTCGGCGACCATTTTCGGCGCATTGCGGATCACGCACAGCGACACCGACACCATCAGGAAACCGAGAATCAGCATGAACCACCACGAGCTGTACACCGTGTACAGGCTCAACGAGCGGAAGATGTCCGCCCAGAACGGGCCGAACTGATTGACGTAGTTGGGATACGGATCGTCCTGCGTGAGGACGGTGCCGATGATGCTGGCGATCGACAGAATCACGAGCAACGAAATGGCAAAACGCATCGAACTCAAGACTTCGACGACGCTGCGCATGACGCGATTGCCCGACTTCGACTGCAAACCCGACGTGGTGACGCTCATTCATACTCCGACTGAACAGCAAAAAAGGGTGAAGGGCTGTCGTAGGCACGACGCCCTCACCCTTTTCTTGTTTTGTACCGGCCTCGCCGGGCCGGTTGCACTTGCGTGCGGGCTTCCTAGTGCAAGCCCGCGATGTAATCGGCTACAGCCTTGATCTCGCTGTCCGACAGACGCGTTGCAATAGCATGCATCGCCTCGTTGTTGTTACGTGCGCCAGGACCTTGCGTGAACGCGGTCAACTGCGCCACCGTGTATTCCGCCCACTGCCCCGACAGCCGTGGATACTGCGACGGAATCCCTTGCCCGGTCGGCCCGTGGCAGCTTGCGCACGCCGGCACGCCCTTGTCGGCAATGCCGCCGCGATAAATCTTCTGGCCGAGCGGCACGGTGTCCTTGTTGTGCGCGTAGCCCGGCTTCGGGGTCTGCGCCGCGAAATAAGCTGCGACGTTGACCATATCCTGATCAGACAGTGCCGCCGCCATGCCCGCCATGATCGCATTGTTGCGCGCTGGCTGCTTGGCGCCCGGCTGGGTCTTGAAGTCCTTGAGTTGCTTGACGAGATACTCAGGGTGCTGGCCCGCCAGCTTCGGATACGCGCCGCCGGCACTGTTGCCGTCTGCCCCGTGACACGACGCGCACACCTGCACCGCGATTGCCTGCCCCCGATTGACGTCCGGCTTTGCCGGTTCTGCTGCTCGTGCCTGAATTGCCAAACCTGAAAGACCTGCCGCTACATGAAGCACCATCAGAGTCTTGCTCAGTCGATTCATTCGCACACCCTGTCTCGTCTTGTGGGATTTTTAGAGCGCCCCCAAACCTGCCGCTTCGCGCCAGGCCCGGCGTTTTTCTTGAAGGTTTTGCAAAATACGACGGCGACCGAGTGACCGCCAGGAGCCGCCAAGGCACGTGGGCTGGCCCCCTCAGGTTTTCAGTAAACCATCGTATTGTACAATAACTCGCTAATCGCTAAGACGCCAGTCGGGCTTGACCCGTCCCCACTCCGGGTTCCCCGGCGTCTCGAATCCTGGCCTGATCATGTCCTTCCTGCTCCACCAATCCCGCTTTTTCACGACCGTCAATCACTTGCGTGATCTGCCGGCCACTTCGCAACCCGAGATCGCCTTTGCGGGACGCTCGAACGCAGGCAAGTCGACGGCCATTAATATTCTGTGCAATCAGAAGCGATTGGCCTTCGCCAGTAAGACGCCGGGACGCACGCAGCATATCAATTACTTTTCGGTGGGCAAGGCGGACGAGCCGACCGCGCACCTGGTCGATCTGCCGGGTTACGGCTATGCGGAAGTGCCGGGCGCGGCCAAGGCACACTGGGAAGCGCTGCTGTCCACCTACCTGCAATCGCGCTCGCAATTGCGCGGCATGATCCTGATGATGGATTCACGCCGCCCGCTGACCGATCTGGACCGCCGCATGATCGAGTGGTTCGCGCCGACCGGCAAGCCGATCCACACGCTCCTGACCAAATGCGACAAATTGACGCGTCAGGAAAGCGTGAACGCGTTGCGCGCGACCCAGAAAGGTCTGGCTGAATATCGCACCGCCGGCTACCAGGGCGAACTAACCGCCCAGCTGTTCTCGGCGCTCAAACGCGTCGGCATCGACGAAGCGCACGAGCTGATCGAAAGCTGGCTGATCCCCGAGGCGAAGGGTGAAACGGACGCCGCTCAGTAAGCGAGGCGAACACCGCCGGACAAGGCAAAAACGCCATTCCGGCCGCCCATAAAAAAACCCGCCGCTTTAACGGCGGGTCAAACAGCCTAATCGAAAAACGACAGGCACCCGCTCAGGGAGGAGAAGCGGGGAGGTCAGCGCAAGGCGCCTTGCTCGATCGGTATGATATACCATTGTCTCGAAAAGTTTCCGGCAGCGGAGGCAGGCGTTACTTGTCCACTCCACACATCCACGTTTCTTCGATTCGCTATGAGCTTCTATCCGCACTACCGTCCGCGCCGCATGCGCCGCGACGACTTCTCGCGCCGTCTGATGCGGGAAAACATCCTCACCACCAACGATCTGATTTATCCCGTCTTTATCGTCGAAGGCACCAACGTGCGGCAAGCCGTGCCGTCGATGCCGGGCGTCGAGCGCGTGTCGGTCGACCTGCTGATGGGCGTGGCTGAACAATGCGTCGAACTGGGCGTGCCCGTGCTGTCGCTGTTCCCGGCGATCGAGCCGTCGCTGAAAACGCCCGATGGCCGCGAAGCGACCAACCCGGCCGGTTTGATTCCGCGCGCGGTTCGCGAACTCAAAAAGAACTTCCCCGGGCTGGGCGTGCTCACCGACGTGGCGCTCGATCCCTACACGAGCCACGGTCAGGACGGCGTGCTCGACGAAACCGGCTATGTGATCAACGACGAGACCGTCGAGATTCTGGTCGAACAGGCGCGCGCGCAGGCTGAAGCCGGCGTCGACATCGTTGCGCCTTCGGACATGATGGACGGCCGCATTGGCGCGATCCGCGAAATGCTCGAGAGCGAAGACCATATCCATACGCGGATCATGGCTTATGCGGCCAAGTTCGCGTCGGCGTTTTACGGCCCGTTCCGCGACGCCGTCGGTTCCGCGACGAACCTCGGCAAGAGCAACAAGATGACTTACCAGATGGATCCGGCCAATTCGAATGAGGCGCTGCGCGAAGTGCAAGCGGACATCAACGAAGGCGCGGACATGGTGATGGTCAAGCCCGGCATGCCGTATCTCGATATCGTGCGTCGCGTGAAGGACGAGTTCCAGTTCCCGACCTATGTGTATCAGGTGAGTGGCGAGTACGCGATGCTGAAGGCGGCCGCGCAGAACGGCTGGCTCGATCACGACAAGGCGATGATGGAATCGCTGCTGGCGTTCAAGCGGGCGGGCGCGGACGGCGTGCTGACCTATTTCGCGTTGGATGCCGCGCGGATTTTGCGCTCGCAGAAGTAAGGCGACGCGCCGCCCGGCGCCGTGACGAACCGCCGGTTTGCGTTACGCACCCGGCGCGTTCACCCGATCCAGACTGCGCAAAAATTTATCCGCGGACTCGTAGCCGACGACGCGCAGCACCTCCTTGCCACTCTGATCGAAAAAGATGATCCCCGGTGGCCCGAACAAACTGAAGCGCTTGAGCAGCATCTGATCGTCGACATTGTTGGCGGTCACGTCGGCGCGCAACAGATTCATCTGCTTCAATTTCGCTTGAACACGCGGATCGCTGAAGGTGAATTTCTCCATCTCTTTGCAGCTGACACACCAGTCCGCGTAAAAATCGAGCATGGCGGGCTGCGCAGCCGTTTTGACGGCCTGGTCAAGTTCATTCGATGAACGCACCGGGGCGAACGTCAAATCGCTCTGCGGCTCGCTGTCCGGCTTATTCGAAGTGTTCGCGACGCCCACTTCTCCGCCACGCGCCGCCAACACCGCAAGCGGGCGCAGCGGATCGGATGAGCCCGCCGCCAGCCCGACCAGCAGGACCGCAGCCCAGATGGCAAACGCCGCACCGATGCCTCGACCGAGCCGGCGCCACACGGAAGCCTCCGCTGTGGGTGCCGAGAACAAGCCGAGGGAGGCCGCGGCGATCAGCAGCCAGAGCGCGCTCAGTAGCATCGTCGCAGTCGCGCCAAGCACCGGCCAGACGATCCACAGGGCGGCCGCAAGCAGCACGACGCCGAAGAACACCTTAACGCTGTCCATCCATGCGCCGGCGCGCGGCAGCAGTGTGCCCGCGCCTAGACCGAGGATCAGCAGCGGCACGCCCAATCCCAATCCCATCGAAAACAGCGCCGCACCGCCGAGCACCGCGTCGCCTGTATGCGCGATGAACGCCAGCACCGCGAAGAGCGGTGCGGTCATGCAGGCGCCGACCACCAACGCGGACAGAGCGCCCATCACCGCAACGGCCGCAAACTTGCCCCCGGAGCGCCCGGTCGATGCACGCGAGACGCCGTCCTGCCAACGCTGCGGCAGCGCGATGTCGAACCCTGCAATCAGGGTCAGCGCGAAAATGGCCAACAGGACGCCAAAAGCGCCAAGCACCCAAGGGTTTTGCAGCCACGCGCCGAGACTCTGCCCGACCAGCGCGGCAGCGATGCCGAGCGCCGTGTACACGAGCGCCATGCCGATCACATAGGCCAACGACAGTGCGAATCCACGTGCACGCGTCACGCGCGCGCCTTCGCCGATGATGATCGCCGAGAGAATCGGAATCATTGGATACGAACACGGGAGCAGACTGAGCACGGCGCCGGCGACGAAATAGAGTCCGACGATCGCGAAGAAACCACCGCCTTGCAGCAGCGACTGCGCGTAGTCTGCGCTGGTGGCGCGGTCGTACCACGAGGTGGCCGCGGCAGCGGATTTCTGCGCAACTTCGGCGCCGGCGTCAGCCGCGCTGCCGGCCGACTGCAGAGCCGCGCCGCTCACGTGATACACGCGCTCCATCGGCGGATAGCAGATGCCGGCATCAGCACAGCCCTGCGACGTCACCGCCAGGTCGAACGGTCCGACCGCCTGTTTAACGGGAATCCGGATCGTCAGTTCGTTCCGATACGTCTCGACGTTCTTGTTAAAGGTCTGATCGAACTTGACGTGGCCAGCCGGCAATTGCGGCTCGCCGATCGTGGTCGTGCCGTTGCGCGTCGCGAAGGCGAAGCGCTCACGATACATGTAGTAGCCATCCGCGATTTTGTAGGTTACGTCGACTTCGCCGGGTTTCTCCGACGCGCTGAATTTGAACGCCACCGCAGGATCGAGAAAATCGTCCGCCGCGCGGGCGAGCGTGCCGAACTGCGCGAAGATCAGGCAACCAAGCAGGAAGAATACGGTGCGCAGTGCATTGCGCACGCGCCGATCGAGGCCGTTAAACATGAAGAGGACGTTGGGTTTCAGCAGTGATCCACTGGCCGTACGCGGCCGATGCCGTCGCTTGCCATGAGAGGATTTCCGGCGTGTCGTAGGGATGGTGAGCCTGAATGTACTGCTCGAGTTCGAGCGCGCGTGCCGCGCTGGTCTTGAACAGCAACTGGATTTCCTGCGCTGTTTCGATCGCGCCCTGCCAGTGATAGCTGGACTGCACGGTGCCTAACTGCGTGACACAGGCACATAGCCGCGCGGCCAAGGCATCTGCGGCAAGCTTCTGAGCCACGGCCGCATCCGGTACCGTTGTCAGAATCAAGGTCACATTCACGCTCACAGATGGCTCCGGCAAAGGCACGATTCAGGTGCCGATATCGTATCACCTAGCCTTGTCCGACCGCTGAGGGCTCTGCAGCGGCCACTCGGCAAATGGCCGCAACCATTGCGTTCTGGCGCTATAAACAAAAAAGCCAGGCTTGGCGCCTGGCTTTTTTAGATGCGAGGAAGCTTACTCAGCTTCTTGCACTTCAACTTCTTCAACTTCCGGACGGTCGAGCAGTTCGACCAGTGCCATCGGAGCGTTGTCGCCGACGCGGAAGCCGAACTTCAGAACGCGCAGATAGCCGCCCGGACGGGTAGCGTAACGCGGGCCCAGAACTTCGAACAGCTTCGTGACCGAGTCACGATCGCGCAGGCGGTTGAACGCCAGACGACGATTTGCCAGCGACGGCTTCTTGCCGAGCGTGATCAGCGGTTCGACAACTTTACGGAGTTCTTTCGCCTTCGGCAGCGTGGTCTTGATGACTTCGTGCTCGATCAGCGAATTGGACATATTACGGAGCATTGCCAGACGGTGGCTGCTCGTGCGGTTCAGTTTCCGCAAACCATGACGGTGACGCATGTTAATTCCTTCGATTCAGAGTTTTGGTCCAGCTCTTCTATCGCGCTCGAACTACCTGCGGTTTCCCAATGGTAGCGAGTGCACGGGCCGGTAGTGAAAAAAGACAAGACGCGGATTTTAAAGGAAAATCCGCGTCTTTGCCAGTGCAGCGACGGGTTCTGTCCCGGGATTACTTGTCGACTTACTTGTCCAACCCTGCCGGCGGCCAGTTTTCGAGTTTCATGCCGAGCGTCAAACCACGCGACGCCAGTACTTCCTTGATTTCGTTCAGCGACTTGCGACCCAGATTCGGCGTCTTCAGCAGCTCGTTTTCCGTGCGCTGGATCAGGTCGCCGATGTAGTAAATGTTCTCGGCCTTCAGGCAGTTCGCGGAACGAACCGTCAGTTCGAGATCATCGACCGGACGCAGCAGGATCGGATCGATCTGCGGCGCACGCGACGGCGCTTCAGCCGTTGCTTCGGTGCCTTCCAGTGCAGCGAAGACCGACAGTTGATCGACCAGAATGCGCGCCGATTGACGGATCGCTTCTTCCGGCGAAATCACGCCGTTGGTTTCGATGTTCATCACGAGCTTGTCGAGGTCGGTACGCTGTTCGACGCGAGCGCTTTCAACGGCGTAGCTCACGCGGCGAACCGGCGAGAACGACGCGTCCAGCACGATACGGCCGATGATCTTGGCCGACTCTTCGCCGTAACGACGCACGTTGCCCGGCACGTAGCCGCGGCCCTTCTCGACCTTGATCTGCACGTCGAGCTTGCCGCCCTTCGACAGATGCGCAATCACGTGATCCGGGTTGATCACTTCGCAATCGTGCGCGAGTTCGATGTCGCCAGCGGTGACAACGCCTTCGCCTTCCTTGCGCAGCGTAACCGTTACTTCGTCACGGTTATGCAGCTTGAAGACCACGCCCTTCAGGTTCAACAACAGGTTGACCACATCCTCTTGCACACCGTCGAGCGTCGAATACTCATGTACGACGCCTGCGATCGTCACTTCGGTCGGCGCGTAGCCCACCATCGACGACAGCAGCACACGCCGGAGCGCGTTACCCAAGGTGTGGCCGTAACCGCGTTCAAACGGTTCCATGACCACTTTCGCATGGCTCTCACCAAGCGATTCAACAGCGATGATCTTGGGCTTCAACAAACTGGTTTGCATAGGTTTTCCTTTTCAATACCCTCGGCTCGTTACACCGATAAGGCTGACCGGTAACAACCTGAAAATAAACAGCCGAGGCGCCCCCTTGCTCAGCGCAATCAGGGTGCCCCGGCCGTTAATCCGATTACCGCGAATACAATTCGACGATCAGGCTTTCGTTGATATCGCCAGCGATGTCGCTGCGTTCCGGCTTCTGCTTGAACGTGCCTTCGAACTTCTTCGAATCGACAGCGACCCAGCTCGGCAGACCGCCTTGCTCAGCCAGCGACAGCGCTTCGAGAATCCGCGCCTGCTTCTTCTTCGTTTCGCGCACCGCGACGACGTCGCCTGCCTTCACTTGCATCGACGGGATGTTCGACACCACGCCGTTCACGACGATCGCCTTGTGGCTCACGAGCTGACGTGCTTCAGCGCGCGTCGAGCCGAAGCCCATGCGATACACGACGTTGTCCAGACGCGATTCGAGCAACTGCAGCAGGTTTTCACCCGTGTTGCCCTTCAGGCGGTCGGCTTCAGCGAAGTAACGACGGAATTGACGCTCGAGGACACCGTAGATGCGCTTCACTTTTTGCTTTTCGCGCAGCTGCGTGCCGTAGTCGGACGTACGTGCGCCCGAGGTGCGGCCGTGTTGGCCGGGCTTGCTGTCAAGCTTGCACTTGTCAGCGAGCGAACGACGGGCGCTCTTCAGGAAAAGGTCAGTGCCTTCACGGCGGGACAGCTTGGCCTTAGGGCCGATATAACGTGCCACGTTGATTCCTTCAGTGATTAATCACGCGAATGCGTGCACTCGCGCTAGTCCGAGCCCTTTGGGCCGAACGGTGGGCTTAGTCAATTCAATAGCGCAAGCAGCCTGCCGCCGCGCAGGGCGGCAACAGGCGCAAGCAATACTAGCGTCTTAGATACGACGACGCTTCGGCGGACGGCAGCCGTTGTGCGGGACCGGGGTCACGTCGGAGATCGCAGTGATCTTGATGCCAAGACCATGCAACGCGCGCACCGCCGACTCACGGCCAGGACCGGGGCCCTTGATCCGCACTTCGAGGTTCTTCACGCCGTATTCCATCGCCACGCGGCCAGCCGATTCGGCTGCCACCTGGGCTGCAAACGGGGTCGATTTACGCGAACCCTTGAAGCCCTGACCACCCGACGTTGCCCAAGCAAGTGCATTGCCTTGACGATCGGTGATCGTGATGATGGTGTTGTTGAACGACGCGTGAACGTGAACCACGCCCTCGGCGACGTTCTTCTTGACCTTCTTGCGAACGCGTTGCGCCGCGGAGTTGTTCGAAGCCTTAGCCATTACGTTTTCCTGTAACTGTCAGTTCCGCTTACTTCTTCAGCGATTGCGCTGCACGACGCGGACCCTTGCGCGTACGGGCATTCGTACGCGTACGTTGGCCGCGCAGGGGCAAGCCCTTACGATGCCGAACGCCACGGTAGCAGCCGAGATCCATCAGGCGCTTGATGTTCATCGTCGTTTCACGGCGCAGATCGCCTTCAACGATGAACTTGCCGACTTCTTCACGCAGCTTTTCGAGGTCTGCGTCGTTCAGGTCTTTGACCTTCTTCGAAAATGCCACACCAGCAGCGACGCAAATGTCGCGCGAGCGCGTGCGGCCGACACCGTAAATAGCCGTGAGGCCGATTTCGGTATGCTGGTGATTCGGGATGTTAACCCCTGCGATACGAGCCATTGTTTTTCCTCAAACAAAAAGCGCAAGCAAAAGCGCGGCGTTCAGCCTTGACGCTGTTTGTGGCGCGGATCAGAGCTGCAAATCACGCGCACAACGCCTTTGCGCTTGATGATCTTGCAATTGCGGCAAATGCGCTTAACCGATGCCATCACTTTCATGATATTACCCTTTTTTCAAATCACTTCGCCCGGAACACGATCCGCGCACGCGACAGATCGTAAGGCGTCAATTCAACCGTCACCTTGTCGCCCGGCAAGATTCGGATGTAGTGCATCCGCATCTTCCCGGATATGTGTCCCAATACGACATGGCCGTTTTCCAGCTTCACCCTGAAGGTAGCGTTAGGCAGGTTTTCGATGACTTCACCCTGCATCTGGATAACATCGTCTTTGGCCATAAGTCCTTTCAACGCATCGGGACGCCGCCGCCTTTGAAATTAGCTTTCTTCAGCAGCGATTCATACTGTTGCGACATAACGTACGACTGCACCTGCGCCATGAAATCCATTGTGACGACGACAATGATCAGCAGCGACGTTCCACCAAAATAAAACGGCACGTTCCAGCGCAGCACCAAAAACTCGGGCAGCAGACAAACAAACACGATGTAGATCGCACCGGCCAGCGTCAGACGCGTGAGGATGCGGTCGATATATCGCGCCGTTTGATCGCCCGGGCGGATGCCTGGGACGAAAGCGCCACTCTTTTTCAGGTTGTCGGCCGTCTCTCTGCTGTTGAACACCAGTGCGGTGTAGAAGAAACAGAAGAAAACGATCGCCAACGCGTACAGCAACACGTACACGGGTTGACCGGGCTTGAGGGCTTCGGCCACGTTGTGCAACGTGTCTGCGAACCAGCCGGTACGCGACCCCGAACTAAACCAGTTCAGGATAGTTGCCGGGAAGAGAATGATCGACGATGCAAAGATCGGCGGAATCACGCCCGACATGTTCAGCTTCAACGGCAGATGCGAAGACTGTCCGCCGTAAATCTTGTTACCGACTTGCCGCTTCGCGTAGTTCACAAGAATCTTGCGCTGGCCGCGTTCGATGAACACCACCAGATACGTCACAGCAGCAATCAGCGCGACGACGATAATCGCGGATATCGGGCTCATCGAACCGGTTTGCACCAGCGAAACAAGACCACCGATCGCATTCGGGAAACCCGCTGCAATCCCGCCGAAAATAATGATCGAGATACCGTTGCCAAGCCCGCGTTCCGTGATCTGCTCACCTAGCCACATCAGGAACATCGTGCCGGTCACCAGCGTCACGACCGTCGTCAACCGAAAAACCATCCCCGGGTCGATCACGAGACCAGGCTGATTTTCCAGCGCCACGGCAATGCCGAAGGCCTGGAACGTTGCCAGCAGGACCGTAAAGATACGCGTGTACTGCGTAATCTTCCGTTGACCTGCCTGCCCTTCTTTTTTCAGCGCTTCGAGCTGCGGCGAGACAATCGCCAGCAACTGCATGATGATCGACGCCGAAATATACGGCATGATCCCCAGCGCAAAAATCGTGAACCGCGAAAGTGCGCCACCCGAGAACATGTTGAACATGCCAAGGATGCCGCCCGACTGGCTTTGGAACAACTTTGCCAGCTGGTCCGGGTCAATACCCGGCACCGGAATATGCGCGCCGATACGGTAGACGATCAGCGCCAGCAGCAGGAACACTGCTCGCCGACGCAGATCGCCGAACTTCGCCGCGCTGCGACCGGGTTTTGCGAGACTCGGGCTGTTAGCCAAGTACCTTCTCCGATGCAAATGCTAGTGACGGCAAATAACTTGCGCGTTACTCGGCAAAAGAGCCGCCGGCTGCTTCAATAGCAGCGCGCGCACCCTTCGTCGCACCCAGACCCTTCACAACGACCTTGCGCTTGAGCTCGCCCGTCGCGATGATCTTGGCGCTCTTGATCAGCTCGCCGACCAAGCCGGCTTGCTTCAGAGCCAGCAGATCGATTTCGTCGACCGGCAGCTTTTCCAGATCCGAGAGACGCACTTCACCGACGAATTCCTTCGTCAGCGAGGTGAAGCCACGCTTCGGCAGGCGACGTTGCAGCGGCATTTGACCGCCTTCGAAGCCAACCTTGTGAAAGCCGCCCGAACGCGACTTCTGACCCTTGTGACCACGGCCAGCGGTTTTGCCGAGGCCGGAGCCGATGCCGCGACCAACGCGACGCTTTGCGTGCTTCGCGCCTTCAGCCGGCTTCAGGTTATTCAATTCCATTATCAACTCCTTGAGTCCTGGTCAGCCGCTTAGCTGATGACCTTAACGAGGTACGAAACCTTGTTGATCATGCCGCGCACAGCCGGCGTGTCCTGCAACTCGCTAACCGAGTTGAGTCGGCGCAGGCCCAAGCCACGCACCGTTGCACGGTGCGTTTCACGGGTGCCGATCAGGCTCTTGACGAGCTGGACCTTGACAGTTTTATCAGACATGGTGTCCACCTTAGCCCAGAATATCTTCGACGGACTTGCCGCGCTTCGCCGCGATGTCGCCCGGCGTGGACTGCTTGCGCAGACCGTCGAGCGTTGCACGAACGAGGTTGTACGGGTTCGTCGAACCGTGGCTCTTGGCCACAACGTTCTGCACGCCCATCACGTCGAACACTGCGCGCATCGGGCCGCCAGCGATCACACCGGTACCGTCCTTGGCCGGGGCCAGGAGGACCATCGATGCGCCGTGCTTACCGTGCACTTCGTGTTGCAGGGTACCGTTCTTGAGCGGCACCTTGAACATGTTGCGGCGAGCCTGTTCCATCGCCTTCTGAACAGCGACCGGCACTTCCTTCGCCTTGCCCTTGCCCATACCGACGCGGCCATCACCGTCGCCAACCACGGTCAGTGCGGCGAAACCGAGAATCCGGCCACCCTTCACGACCTTGGTCACGCGGTTGACCGAAATCATTTTTTCACGAAGGCCGTCGTCGCGTTCGTCAGCCTGAACTTTCGCTTGCATCTTTGCCATGACGAATTCTTCCCTTAGAACTTGAGTCCGGCTTCGCGCGCCGCATCAGCCAGCGCTTTCACGCGGCCGTGGTAACGGAAACCCGAACGGTCGAAGGCGACGGATTCGATGCCGGCAGCCTTAGCCTTTTCTGCGATGCGCTTACCGATCAGCGTAGCAGCGGCGACGTTGCCGCCCTTGCCCGTTTGATCAGCCAGTTGCGCACGCACTTCGGCCTCGAGCGTCGACGCGCTGGCGAGCACCTTGGTGCCGCACGGCGAGAACACTTGCGCATAGATGTGCGTGTTCGTGCGATGCACGGCGAGACGCGCGACCTGCAGCTCAGCGATCTTGATACGCGTCTGACGAGCGCGGCGCAGGCGAGATTGAGTCTTATCCATGATTGCGCACCCTTACTTCTTCTTCGTTTCTTTGAGGATCACAACCTCGTTGGCGTAACGCACACCCTTGCCCTTGTAGGGCTCCGGCGGGCGATAGCCGCGCACTTCTGCAGCGACCTGGCCAACTTGTTGCTTATTGATCCCCTTGATCACGATTTCGGTTTGCGTCGGGGTTTCAGCCTTGACGCCTTCCGGCATCTGGTGCACCACGGGGTGCGAGAAACCCAGCGACAGATTCAGCTTGTCGCCTTGCGCTTGTGCGCGGTAACCGACGCCAACCAGCGTCAGCTTGCGCTCGAAACCCTTCGTCACGCCGTTCACCATGTTCGCAACCAGTGCGCGCATCGTGCCCGACATCGCATTCGCTTCGCGGCTTTCGTCAACCGGCTCGAACTTCAGCGTGCCGTTGTCGTTCACCACCTTCACGAGGCTGTTAGCAGCCTGCGAAATCGTACCCAGCGGGCCCTTGACGGTAATGCGATCGTCGCTCAGGGCCACTTCGGCGCCTTGCAGCGCGACCGGGCTTTTACCTACTCGAGACATGTTTCTCTCCTTTCGGCCTTAAGCGACGTAGCAGATGACTTCGCCGCCAACGCCCGTTGCGCGCGCCTTGCGGTCCGTCATCACGCCCTTCGGCGTCGACACGATTGCCACGCCGAGGCCATTCATGACCACAGGGATGTCGTTACGGCCGCGGTACACACGCAGACCAGGCTTCGAAACGCGTTCAATGCGCTCGATGACCGGGCGGCCAGCGTAGTACTTCAACACGATGTTCAATTCAGACTTCGCACCTTCGGACTTCACTGCGAAATCATCGATATAGCCTTCGTCCTTCAGGACCTGCGCAATCGCAACCTTGACTTTCGACGAGGGCATAGTCACCGAGACTTTCTCAACCATCTGCGCATTGCGGATGCGAGTCAGCATATCGGCGATAGGATCACTCATGCTCATTTACGTTTCTCCTATTACCAGCTCGCCTTGGTCAGGCCAGGGATCTCGCCGCGGAACGCGATTTCGCGAATCTTGTTACGCGCCAGCCCGAATTTACGGAACGTGCCACGCGGGCGACCGGTAATTGCGCAGCGGTTGCGCTTACGGGTCGGGTTAGAGTTGCGCGGCAGTTGTTGCAGTTCGAGACGTGCTGCGTAGTGCTCTTCGTCCGACTTGCTCATATCGCCGATAATCGCTTTCAGCTCAGCACGCTTGGGCGCGTACTTAGCGGCCAGGCGAGCACGCTTCTTTTCACGTTCGATCAGTGCCAGTTTAGCCACGGTAACCTCAGTTTCTGAACGGGAACTTGAAGCTGGCGAGCAGAGCCTTTGCTTCGTCGTCGGTCTTCGCAGTCGTCGTGATGCTGATGTTCAGCCCACGCAGTGCGTCGATCTTGTCGTAGTCGATTTCGGGGAAAATGATCTGCTCTTTCACACCGATGTTGTAGTTGCCGCGACCATCGAACGCACGACCCGACACGCCACGGAAGTCACGCACACGGGGGAGCGCGACCGTCACGAAACGGTCCAGAAATTCGTACATTGCCTGACCACGCAACGTGACCATTGCACCGATCGGATAGCCTTGACGGATCTTGAAGCCAGCGATTGCCTTGCGTGCCTTCGTGATCACCGGCTTCTGGCCTGCGATCTTCGTCAGGTCGCCAACGGCGTTTTCGATGATCTTCTTGTCAGCAACCGCTTCGCCAAGGCCCATGTTCAGGGTGATCTTGGTGATGCGCGGCACTTCCATCACGGACTTGTAACCGAACTTCTCGATGAGGCCGGGTACAACCTTCTCTTTGTAAAACTCTTGCAAACGAGCCATTTTTTTACTCCGCAGCGTCAGGCGCTCAGCTCGGCACCGGTCGTCTTAAGGAAACGGACTTTCTTGTCTCCTTCGACCTTGATGCCTACACGCGACGCCTTGCCATTCGCGTCGACCAATGCGACGTTCGAAATTTGCAGCGGCATCGTCTTGGCTTCCACACCGCCCGTCGTACCCTTCATCGGGTTCGGCTTGACGTGTTTCTTGACGAGGTTGATACCCTCGACAATCACTTTGCCTTCGCCAACGGACAGCACGACGCCGCGCTTGCCTTTATCTTTGCCGGTGATGACGATAACTTCGTCACCCTTGCGAATCTTGTTCATCGCGACTCCTTACAGCACTTCAGGTGCCAACGAAACGATCTTCATGAATCGTTCGCTGCGCAACTCGCGCGTGACAGGCCCGAAAATACGGGTGCCAATAGGTTCGAGCTTGGCATTCAACAACACAGCGGCGTTGCCATCGAACTTGATCAGCGAGCCGTCCTGACGGCGCACGCCCTTGGCGGTGCGAACCACCACGGCGTTGTAAATTTCGCCTTTCTTCACGCGCCCGCGCGGCGTTGCTTCTTTGACGGTCACCTTGATGATGTCGCCAATGCTGGCATAACGACGCTTCGAGCCGCCGAGCACCTTGATGCACATGACTTCACGCGCACCCGTGTTGTCGGCCACTTCAAGCCGAGTTTCGGTCTGGATCATGGTTTATCTTTCCCAACTTAATCCGGCCACACCACCATGGCGTACCCGGTCAGTCTTGGTCCCGTCAGCCAATCGGCTGCTTGGGTATGAACAGCAGCGACGGCAAACGAAACCCGCCATCGCAATCCGGTGAATCCTTCGGAACAGACTGGCGCCTGAACCGCTTCCCCCACCAACTTCGCCCGCGACGGGGCTCCCATAAAAGAGGGAAGACCGAGATTATAACAAATAATCCCGGCCTTGCAAGCGAAACTTACTGCGATTTCAATTACTTCTACAACTTTGCGGCGTCAGATGACGCGAGCAGCCTCGACCAAGCGAGCCACAACCCAAGCTTTCGTCTTCGAAATCGGACGCGTTTCCTGGATTTCAACGAGGTCACCCTCGTTGTACGTGTTCGCATCGTCGTGCGCATGGTACTTCTTCGAACGCACAACGTACTTGCCGTAGATCGGGTGCTTCACGCGGTGCTCAACCAGCACGGTGACCGTCTTGTCCATCTTGTTGCTGACGACCTTGCCGACCAGCGTCCGCTTGAGCGAGGTTTTTACGCTATCGTTCATTTCTGGTTCGCCTTCTCAGTCAGGACGGTCCGCACACGTGCGATGTCGCGACGAACCTTCTTCAGCTGGCTCGTGTTCGTGAGCTGCTGGGTCGCGAGTTGCATGCGCAGGCCGAATTGCGCCTTCAACAGGTCCGACAGCTCCTTGTTGAGCGCGGCCTGATCTTTCTGGTGAAGTTCGGAAGCCTTCATCATTTGCTCCTTAGGCGCCGAGCTGACGCACGATAAACGTCGTCTTGAGCGGCAGCTTAGCTGCAGCCAGACGGAACGCTTCGCGTGCCAGCTCTTCGGTTACGCCGTCCATTTCGTACAGCATCTTGCCCGGTTGAATCTCTGCGACGTAGTACTCAGGGTTACCTTTACCGTTACCCATACGTACTTCAGCCGGCTTGTGCGAGATCGGCTTGTCCGGGAAGATGCGGATCCAGATGCGGCCACCACGCTTGATGTGACGCGTCATTGCACGACGTGCCGCTTCAATCTGGCGCGCGGTCAAGCGACCACGACCGATAGCCTTCAGGCCGAACTCACCGAACGACACCGCGTTGCCGCGGGTAGCGATACCGGTGTTACGACCCTTCTGCTCTTTGCGATACTTTCTGCGTTTCGGTTGCAGCATCGTTATTCTCCAGTCTTCCCGCCGTCGCCGGCACCGCCAGCACGACGAGGAGCGCCACGGCGTGCACCTGCCGGGCCACCACCTTCACCATCGCGACGCGGACGGCGATCGCCACCCGGACGTGCGTTGCGGCGCGGACGCTTTTCTTCGGCGACTTCTTCAACCACCGGTGCGTCGTTGCGGCCGAGCGTATCGCCCTTGTAGACCCACACCTTCACGCCGATGATGCCGTACGTCGTCTTCGCTTCCGAAGTTGCGTAGTCGATATCAGCACGCAGCGTATGAAGCGGCACGCGACCTTCGCGATACCATTCCGTACGAGCGATTTCGATACCGTTCAGGCGGCCAGCGCTCATGATCTTGATGCCTTGAGCACCCAGACGCATTGCGTTTTGCATCGCACGCTTCATCGCGCGGCGGAACATAATCCGGCGCTCGAGCTGTTGCGTGATCGAATCCGCGATCAGTTGCGCATCGGTTTCCGGCTTGCGGATTTCTTCGATGTTGACGTGGACCGGAACGCCCATGCGGCGTTGCAGTTCCGACTTCAGCAGCTCGATATCCTCACCCTTCTTACCGATGACCACACCCGGACGCGAGCTATAAATCGTGATGCGCGCGTTTTTTGCCGGACGCTCGATGACGACGCGACCAACCGAAGCGTTCTTCAGCTTCTTCTTCAGGTATTCACGAACACCGATGTCTTCCTGCAACATCGCCGCGAAATTGTTGTTGTTCGCGTACCAACGCGACGCCCAATTGCGGCTGACGGCCAAACGGAAGCCAGTCGGATGAATTTTCTGTCCCATCGTATGACCCCTTAATTCCCGACCGTCACAGTGATGTGACAGGATTGCTTCTCGATGCGGTTACCGCGGCCTTTAGCGCGCGCGGTAAAACGCTTGAGCGACGCAGCCTTGTCGATGTAGATGCTCGTGATCTTGAGCTCATCGATATCGGCGCCTTCGTTATGCTCCGCATTCGCGATCGCCGACAGCACGACCTTTTTCACGATTCCCGCAGCCTTCTTCGGCGAAAACGTCAGAACGTTCAGCGCCTTGTCGACCGGCAAACCGCGGATCTGGTCAGCCACAAGGCGCGTTTTCTGCGCCGAGATGCGGGCACCGCGATGAATTGCTTTCACTTCCATCATGAGCCCCTTATTTCTTAGCCTTCTTGTCGGCTGCATGACCCTTGAACGTACGGGTCAGTGCGAACTCGCCAAGCTTGTGGCCGACCATGTTTTCCGAGATGTACACCGGAACGTGTTGACGGCCGTTGTGAACGGCGATCGTCAGACCGATGAAATCCGGGAGGATCGTCGAGCGACGCGACCAGGTTTTGATCGGCTTCTTATCCCGCGAAGCTGCTGCCGCCTCAACTTTCTTCAGCAAATGGGCGTCGCAGAACGGACCTTTTTTTACAGAACGTGCCATTGCCTACTCCTTAACGCTTGTGACGGCGCTGGACGATCATGCTCGTCGTGCGCTTGTTGCTGCGGGTGCGATAACCCTTAGCAGGCGTGCCCCACGGGCTCACCGGATCGCGACCTGCAGCCGTCTTGCCTTCACCACCACCGTGCGGGTGATCGACCGGGTTCATTGCAACGCCACGCACCGTCGGGCGGATACCGCGCCAGCGGTTCGCGCCAGCCTTACCGATTTGACGGAGGCTGTGCTCTTCGTTGCCAACTTCACCAATCGTCGCGCGGCATTCAACGTGAACGCGGCGGATTTCACCCGAGCGCAGGCGGACCTGTGCGTAGATGCCTTCACGAGCCAGCAGCATCGCCGACGTGCCAGCCGAACGCGCCATTTGCGCGCCCTTGCCCGGCAGCATTTCGATGCAGTGAATCGTCGTACCGACTGGAATGTTGCGGATCGGCAGCGTGTTGCCTGCGCGGATCGGAGCTTCCGAACCCGACATCAACTGCTGGCCAACCGTCACACCCTTCGGAGCGATGATGTACTTGCGCTCGCCGTCTGCGTACAGAACCAGCGCGATGTTCGCGCTACGGTTCGGATCGTACTCAAGACGTTCGACCTTTGCCGGAATGCCGTCCTTGTTGCGACGGAAGTCGACGACACGATAGTGATGCTTATGACCACCGCCCTTATGACGGGTGGTGATGTGACCGTTGTTGTTACGGCCGGCGGTCGTGGATTGCGAGTCGAGCAGCGGTGCGTACGGCTTGCCCTTATGCAGATCCTTGTTGACCACCTTGACCATCGCACGGCGGCCCGGCGAAGTCGGCTTAACTTTAACGATTGCCATGATTACTTGGCCTCCGCTTCAAAGTTGATTTCCTGGCCGGGCTTCAGGCAGACGTACGCCTTCTTCACGTCCTTGCGCTTGCCCATGAAGCGGCCAAAGCGCTTGGCTTTGCCCTTCGAGACCAGCACGTTGACGGAATTGACTTCCACCTTGAACAGCAGCTCGACTGCAGCTTTCACTTCCTGCTTCGTGGCATCGGGCGCGACTTCGAACACGACTTGCTCGTTCTTGTCGGCCACCAGCGTCGCCTTTTCGGAGATCACCGGCGCGAGCAGGACCTGCATCAAACGATGATCGTTCTTGCGAATCTCGCTCATGACAGCAACTCCTCGATCTGGGCGACCGCAGCCTTCGTGATCAGGATCTTCTTGAAGTAGATCAGCGACAGCGGGTCGGCGTAACGCGGCTCGACAACTGCCACATGGGCGAGGTTGCGCGACGCGAGGTACAGGTTTTCGTCAACCGTGTCGGTAATCACCAGCACGGAGTCGAGACCCATCGCCTTGAATTTTTCGGCCAGCAGCTTCGTCTTCGGCGCTTCGAGCGTCAACTCGTCGACCACCGAGATGCGGCCTTCGCGGGCCAGCTGCGAGAAGATCGAGCAGAGACCTGCGCGATGCATCTTCTTGTTGACCTTGTGCGAAAAGTTTTCTTCCGGCGAATTCGGGAAGATCCGGCCACCGCCGCGCCACAACGGGCTCGACGACATACCGGCACGGGCACGGCCCGTACCCTTCTGGCGCCACGGCTTCTTGGTCGTGTGCTTGACTTGCTCACGATCCTTCTGCGCGCGGTTGCCGCTACGGGCATTCGCCTGGTACGCAACCACTACCTGGTGAATCAGGGCTTCGTTGTAATCGCGGCCGAACACGACATCCGACGCGCTAACGCCTGCACCTTCCTGACCATTGGCATTCAGGAGCTTAAGTTCCATTATTTCGCTCCTTTCACGGCACGCGTCTTCACGGCCGGCGTAACGAATACCTTGCCACCCTTCGCACCCGGAACGGCGCCCTTGACCAGCAACAGCTTGCGGTCAGCGTCGATACGAGCGATTTCGAGGTTTTGCACGGTTACCGTATCGTCACCCATGTGACCGGTCATGCGCTTACCCGGGAAAACACGACCCGGATCCTGCGCCATACCGATCGAGCCCGGCACGTTGTGCGAGCGCGAGTTACCGTGCGATGCACGGCCAGATGCGAAGTTGTAACGCTTGATGGTACCGGCGTAGCCCTTACCAATCGACACGCCTTGCACGTCGACCTTCTGGCCTACTTCGAACAGGTCGGGGCCGACCACGGTGCCGTTCGACAACTCGGCAGCCTTGGCAGCATCAATCTGGAATTCTTTGAGGATTTCACCGGCTTGAACACCGGCTTTGGCGAGATGACCGGCCAACGGCTTCGTCACACGCGATGCACGGCGCGTACCGAATGCAACCTGCACGGCCGTGTAGCCGTCGGTTTCAACAGTCTTGATCTGCGTCACGCGGTTGTCGGACACGTCCAGCACGGTAACGGGAATCGAATCCCCTTCTGCCGTGAAGATACGGGTCATGCCAACCTTGCGACCTACGAGTCCAAGGCTCATCGTTTTCTCCATTCCCGACTGCGATTGGTCGGGGCTAATTTACAAAATGCCGGTGCCGTTTCGGGCATGAATTCATGCTGCAGCACACCGACTTTTTTGCGCCAATGCGCGAAAAGCCTTGCATTATAGCGAGGCTTTTCGTTTTCCGCAAGCAATCAATGACTTAGCGATGTCCGGCGGACCGGATAACCGCTGGAAGCCTTATTGCAGCTTGATTTCCACGTCCACGCCAGCCGGCAGATCGAGCTTCATCAGTGCGTCAACGGTCTTGTCCGTCGGATCGACGATGTCCATCAGACGTTGGTGCGTACGGATTTCGAGCTGATCGCGCGAGGTCTTGTTGACGTGCGGCGAACGCAGGATGTCGAAGCGTTGAATGCGGGTCGGCAGGGGCACCGGACCACGAACGATTGCGCCAGTCCGCTTTGCCGTGTCGACGATTTCAGCTGCCGATTGATCGATCAGACGATAGTCGAAAGCCTTCAGGCGAATGCGGATTTTCTGGTTCTGCATGACAATTCCTTGGAAAAGAGCGAGGCGGTATTGCACCGCCAGACAATAAAAGAACGTAGAGCCGGGCGCCCGCTGAGGGCCGGCGCCCGGCTCCGGGCACCACTTACAGCAAATACGTCAATCCGCGATTTTACTCGAGAATCTTGGCAACCACACCTGCGCCGACCGTACGGCCGCCTTCGCGGATTGCGAAACGCAGACCTTCTTCCATCGCGATCGGGTTGATCAGCTTCACCGTGATCGACACGTTGTCGCCCGGCATGACCATTTCCTTGTCCTTCGGCAACTCGATCGAGCCCGTCACGTCCGTCGTACGGAAGTAGAACTGCGGACGATAGTTGTTGAAGAACGGCGTGTGACGACCACCTTCGTCCTTGCTCAGCACATACACTTCAGCCGTGAAGTGCGTATGCGGGTTGATCGAACCCGGCTTCGCCAATACCTGGCCACGCTCCACGTCTTCACGCTTCGTGCCGCGCAGCAGGATACCCACGTTGTCGCCTGCCTGACCCTGGTCCAGCAGCTTGCGGAACATTTCCACGCCCGTGCAGGTCGTCTTCACCGTCGGCTTGATACCGACAATTTCGATTTCCTCGCCGACCTTCACGACGCCGCGCTCAACGCGACCCGTCACCACCGTGCCGCGACCCGAGATCGAGAACACGTCTTCCACCGGCATCAGGAACGCGCCGTCAACTGCGCGCTCCGGCGTCGGGATGTACGTGTCCAGCGCGTCGGCCAGATTCATGATCGCCACTTCGCCCAGCTCGCCCTTGTCGCCTTCCAGCGCCAGCTTGGCCGAACCCTTGATGATCGGCGTGTCGTCGCCCGGGAAGTCGTACTTCGACAGAAGTTCGCGAACTTCCATCTCGACCAGTTCCAGCAGCTCAGCGTCGTCCACCATGTCGCACTTGTTCAGGAACACGATGATGTACGGCACGCCAACCTGACGCGCCAGCAGGATGTGCTCACGCGTTTGCGGCATCGGGCCGTCTGCGGCCGAGCACACCAGGATCGCGCCGTCCATCTGCGCTGCGCCCGTGATCATGTTCTTCACATAGTCAGCGTGGCCCGGGCAGTCGACGTGTGCGTAGTGGCGGTTAGCCGTTTCGTACTCGACGTGTGCCGTGTTGATCGTGATGCCACGCGCCTTTTCTTCCGGCGCCGCGTCGATCTGGTCGTATGCCTTCGCTTCGCCGCCAAACTTCTGCGTCAGAACCGTCGTGATCGCTGCCGTCAGCGTGGTCTTGCCGTGGTCAACGTGACCGATCGTGCCGACGTTCACGTGCGGCTTGGTCCGTTCGAATTTACCTTTAGCCATGTTTCTCTTCTTTCAAAAAGTTAATCGTTGAATGACTTGCCGCGCGATTACTTCGACTTCGCGTTGATGATCGCTTCGGACACGTTACGCGGTGCTTCGGAGTAGTGCTTGAACTCCATCGTGTACGTTGCACGACCTTGGGTCAGCGAACGCAGCGACGTCGAGTAGCCGAACATTTCCGACAGCGGGACTTCGGCGCGAACGATCTTGCCGCCGCCAACCATGTCGTCCATGCCCTGAACGATACCGCGACGACCCGACAGGTCGCCCATCACGTTGCCCATGTAATCTTCAGGCGTTTCGACTTCCACAGCCATCATCGGCTCGAGGATGACCGGTTGAGCCTTGCGCATTGCTTCCTTGAACGCCATCGAACCGGCCATGCGGAACGCATTTTCGTTCGAGTCAACGTCGTGGTACGAACCGAACGTCAGGTGAACCTTGACGTCGACGACCGGGAAGCCTGCCAGCACGCCTGCCTTCAGCGTTTCCTGGATACCCTTGTCCACCGCCGGGATGTATTCGCGCGGAATCACACCGCCCTTGATCTCGTCGAGGAACTCGTAGCCCTTGCCTTGCTCATTCGGCTCGAGCGTGATGACCGCGTGACCGTACTGGCCGCGACCACCCGACTGCTTGACGAACTTGCCGTCAACGTCTTCCGCCTTGCCGCGAATCGTTTCGCGGTAAGCAACCTGCGGCTTGCCGACGGTCGCTTCCACGCCGAATTCGCGCTTCATACGATCAACCAGAATTTCCAGGTGGAGCTCGCCCATGCCCGAAATAATGGTTTGGCCCGATTCTTCGTCCGTTTGAACGCGGAACGACGGATCTTCCTGTGCCAGACGGTTCAGCGCCAGACCCATCTTTTCCTGGTCAGGCTTCGTCTTCGGCTCAACAGCCTGCGAAATCACCGGCTCCGGGAAAATCATGCGTTCGAGCACGATCGGGCTTTGCGGATCGCACAGCGTGTCGCCGGTCGTTGCGTCTTTCAGGCCGACTGCAGCAGCGATGTCGCCTGCGCGGACTTCCTTGATTTCTTCGCGCTGGTTCGCGTGCATCTGCAGAATACGACCCAGACGTTCCTTCTTGTCCTTGGTCGCGTTCAGCACGGTGTCGCCGGAATTCACAACGCCCGAGTACACGCGGAAGAAGATCAGCTGGCCGACGAACGGGTCGGTCATGATCTTGAATGCCAGTGCCGAGAACTTTTCGTCGTCGGCAGCGCGGCGCTCGCCCTTTTCACCGTTTTCCAGCTCGCCGGTAACCGGCGGGATGTCGACCGGCGACGGCAGGAAGTCGAGCACGGCGTCCAGCATACGTTGCACGCCCTTGTTCTTGAACGCGGTACCGCACAGCATCGGCTGGATTTCGCAAGCGATCGTACGGTCGCGCAGACCCTTAACGATTTCCGCTTCCGTCAGCTCGCCCTCTTCGAGGTACTTGTTCATCAGGTCTTCGCTCGACTCAGCAGCCGCTTCGACCATCTTTTCGCGCCACTCGTTGCACGAATCGAGCAATTCCGCCGGGATCTCTTCGTACGAGAACTTCGTGCCTTGCGACGCGTCGTCCCAAATGATCGCTTTCATCTTCAGCAGATCGACGACGCCCGTGAAGTTTTCTTCCGCACCGATAGGCACCACGACCGGAACCGGGTTCGCCTTCAGACGCAGCTTGAGCTGGTCGTAAACCTTGAAGAAGTTCGCGCCGGTACGGTCCATCTTGTTGATGAACGCGAGACGGGGAACCTTGTACTTGTTAGCCTGACGCCACACGGTTTCCGACTGGGGCTGAACGCCGCCCACAGCGCAGTAGACCATGCACGCGCCGTCGAGCACGCGCATCGAGCGCTCAACTTCAATCGTGAAGTCGACGTGGCCCGGGGTGTCGATGATGTTGATGCGGTGCTCAGCGCGGTCGCCGGCCATGCCTTTCCAGAACGCCGTGGTAGCAGCGGACGTGATCGTGATGCCGCGTTCCTGCTCCTGCTCCATCCAGTCCATGGTGGCAGCGCCGTCGTGAACTTCACCAATCTTGTGGTTCACGCCGGTGTAGAACAAGATGCGCTCGGTCGTCGTCGTTTTGCCGGCGTCGATGTGAGCGCTAATACCGATGTTACGGTAGCGCTCGATAGGTGTCTTGCGAGCCACTTTGATCCTCTATTGGGATGACGCGATGCGAGAAAATGCCCATCGCGCTGTAACACAAACGGGCGAGGCGCTTTGTAAGCGCACCCGCCCGGAATTTCTTTCCGTTTTTTCTGCTAAACCCGGGTTCGGGAAGCTTAGAAACGGAAGTGCGAGAACGCCTTGTTGGCTTCTGCCATCCGGTGAACTTCGTCGCGCTTCTTCATTGCGCCGCCACGGCCTTCGGCCGCTTCGGAGAGTTCACCTGCCAGACGCAGGGCCATCGACTTCTCGCTGCGCTTCTTCGCGGCTTCACGCAGCCAACGCATCGCCAATGCCATACGACGCGACGGGCGCACTTCGACCGGAACCTGATAGTTCGCACCACCAACGCGGCGGCTCTTCACTTCGACCACCGGCTTGACGTTGTTGAGCGCTACCGTGAACACTTCCAGCGGGTCCTTGCCACCCTTGGTCTGGATCTGTTCGAAAGCGCCGTACACGATACGCTCGGCAACCGACTTCTTGCCAGAGAGCATCAGCACGTTCATGAACTTAGCTACATCAACGTTACCGAACTTCGGATCCGGCAACACTTCCCGCTTGGGGACTTCGCGACGACGCGGCATGTTTCTTCCTTTAACTTTTCAGTTGGAGCTATTTTTAGCCCCGCGGCCACCAACTAACCCGATTCATCTCTAACGACTTACCAGCCTGGTCGGGTGACCACTTACTCGACAGCGCCGGCGATTCCGGCACCACCGCTATTACCGCCCTTGCAGGCGACGTGAAACTACTGACCGGCTAGTTACTTGCCAGCCTTGGCACGCTTCGCACCGTACTTCGAGCGAGCCTGCTTACGATCCTTGACGCCCTGGGTATCCAGCGAGCCGCGAACCATGTGGTAACGCACACCCGGCAAGTCCTTCACACGGCCGCCGCGAATCAGCACGACCGAGTGTTCCTGCAGGTTGTGGCCTTCACCACCGATGTACGAAATCACTTCGAAGCCGTTCGTCAGGCGCACCTTCGCAACCTTACGGAGTGCCGAGTTCGGCTTCTTCGGCGTCGTGGTGTACACACGGGTGCACACGCCGCGACGCTGGGGGCAGTCCTGCAAAGCCGGGCTCTTGCTCTTCGTCGTTTCCGACGCGCGGCCTTTGCGAACCAGTTGATTGATGGTTGGCATTGTTTATTCCTGAAATTGAACAAAATCGACGCATCTGTTTCCGGGCAAAGCAGAAACGATTGCGCATCGAACTTCCGGACCGGTAGTCGGCGTACGAATCGACTTCGCGCGCAGGCATTCCAAGAACCGGAACCTAGCATAATATTCCGAAAATACTAAGGGCGTCAACAGGTTGCGATGTTTCGCATCCCTGCCGACCCGCTCAGGCACTCGCTGAGCGCTCAGTCGGCGGCGACGACTTCCAGCAATTCGTCGCCGAAACGGTCGAGTTTGCGCGCGCCCATACCCGGAATACCGCGCAAATCCTCGATCGAATCGGGGCCGTTGCGAGCAATTTCCGCCAAGGTCGCGTCGTGGAATATCACATATGCCGGCACGCCGTCGCTCTTGGCCGTTTCGGTGCGCCACGCGCGCAGACGCTCCCAGCGCGCGCGTTCACGCGGGCCCATGCCGATCGTCGGGTCGGCGCGCTCGCTGGTGCGGCCGGACGATTGACGCGTGCGCGTCGGCTTCACATAACGGCGCATCGTGACGTTCTGCCCGCCCTTGAGGACCGGCTTGCTTGCCTCGGTCAGGACCAGTGAGCCGAAGCCTTCGTGGTCGACCGTTAGATAGCCGAATGCGACCAGTTGGCGAAATACCGCGCGCCACTCCGGCTCGCCTAGCGCCGAGCCAATGCCGAACGTAGTCAGTTTCTCGTGACCGCGCTGCACGATTTTCTCGCTGCTGTTGCCACGCAGAATGTCGATCAGATGGCCGGCGCCGAAATGAAAGCCGCTCGCCCGCTGGGCGCGGAACACGCACGATAGCGCCATCTGCGCCTCGCGCGTCGCATCCCATGTGTCCGGCGGTTCAATGCAGTTGTCACAGTTGCCGCAAGGTTTGCTCGATTCGCCGAAATACGCGAGCAGTCGCACACGCCGGCAGGTCGCCGCTTCGCACAGTCCCAGCAGCGCATCCAGCTTGCCCGTTTGTACGCGTTTGTGCGCGTCGTCGGCGTCGGATTCGTCGATCATCTTGCGCTGCTGCACGACGTCGCCGAGACCGTAGGCCATCCACGCGTTCGCCGGCATGCCGTCGCGGCCCGCGCGGCCCGTTTCCTGGTAATAGCCCTCGACGCTCTTCGGCAAGTCGAGGTGAGCGACGAAGCGTACGTCCGGTTTGTCGATGCCCATGCCGAACGCGATCGTCGCGCACATCACGATCCCTTCCTCGCGCTGAAACATCTCCTGATGCTTCTGGCGGATTTCGAACTCCATCCCGGCGTGGTACGGCAGCGCGCGCATGCCTTTTTCCTTCAGCCACTCCGCCGTCTCTTCGACCTTGCGACGCGACAAGCAATAGACCACGCCGGCGTCGGTCGTGCCGTCCGGCTTCGAATGCTCGGCGCGGATGAAGTCCAGCAATTGCGTACGCGCGTTGTCTTTTTCGACGATGCGATAGCGGATGTTCGGCCGGTCGAAGCTCGACACGAAAATGCGCGCGTCATCCAACGCGAGGCGGTGGATGATCTCATCGCGCGTGATGGCATCCGCGGTGGCCGTGAGCGCGATTCGCGGCACGTTCGGAAAGCGCTCGTGCAGCACAGATAGCTGAATGTATTCCGGCCGGAAATCGTGCCCCCATTGCGACACGCAATGGGCCTCGTCGATGGCGAACAAGCCAATGCGCGTGCGTTCCAGCAGTTCCTGAAAACGGGGCGTCATCAACCTCTCCGGCGCCACGTAGAGCAGATCGATATCACCGTCGCGCAACGCGCGCTCCGTTGCCATCGCCTCGGCGCTCGACAGCGTCGAATTCAGATACGCCGCGCGTACGCCCACTTCGGTGAGCGCGGCGACCTGATCCTGCATCAGCGCGATCAGCGGAGAAACGACGATGCCCGTGCCGAAACCGCCTTCGCGGCGCACCAGCGACGGAATCTGATAGCAGAGGGACTTGCCGCCGCCCGTCGGCATCAACACGAGGCAATCGCCGCCGCCGGCGACGTGCTCGACAATTTCGCCCTGCTGCCCTCTGAACGCGGGGTAACCGAAGACTTCGTTGAGGATTTCGAGGGGACGGGACATGATTTGAGAGAAGCAGCGTGATGCCGGTGACACGAATTTTACCAACGCATTCGTGCTGCGCCCGCGCTTTGATGCAGCGTTAGCCATTTGGCCTACTAGTCCGCAAAAAAGTGCAAAAAGAAAAGCGCATAAAAAAAAGCCGCTCAGTTGAAACTGAGCGGCTTCGCTGGCTGGTCAGCCCCAAGCGGCTTGCGCCGCCAGGACTTACTCGCCTGAGTGCTGCTGTTCGGCGGCCGGGGTTTCCGGCGTACCGAATTCGAACGACTCTTCCGCTGCGATCTGATCGAAACGCTCGCGGTCGGACAGTTCCTTGCTCTTGCGTGCCTTGTGGAACGCGAGACCCGTACCGGCCGGAATCAGACGGCCGACGATCACGTTTTCCTTCAGACCACGCAGGTCGTCGCGCTTGCCCATGATCGCCGCTTCGGTCAGCACGCGGGTCGTTTCCTGGAACGACGCCGCCGAGATGAACGAATCGGTCGACAACGAGGCCTTCGTGATACCGAGCAAGACGTTTTCGTACGTTGCCGGACGCTTGTCTTCCGCGATCATACGGTCGTTCTCGTCGAGCATATCCGACCGCTCGACCTGTTCGCCCGGGATGAAACGCGTATCGCCGTTGTCCGTAATCTGCACGCGGCGCAGCATCTGACGAACAATCACTTCAATGTGCTTGTCGTTGATCTTCACGCCTTGCAGACGGTACACGTCCTGCACTTCGTCCACGATGTAACGCGACAGCGCTTCGACGCCCTGCAAACGCAGAATGTCGTGCGGATCCGCCGGCCCGTCGACGATCATTTCGCCCTTGTTGACGACTTGACCATCGTGCACCAGAACCTGCTTTTCCTTCGCGATCAGGAACTCGTGCTGGTTGCCCTCGAGGTCCGTGATAACGAGACGCTGCTTGCCCTTCGTGTCCTTACCGAACGACGTCGTACCCGTGACTTCCGCCAGGATACCTGCGTCCTTCGGCGAACGTGCTTCGAACAGTTCCGCCACACGTGGCAGACCGCCGGTAATGTCACGCGTCTTCTGCGATTCAGTCGGGATACGTGCGAGCACTTCACCGACCTGCACTTGCTGACCGTCCTTCACGGTGATCAGAGCGCCGACCTGGAAGCCGATCTGCACCGAGTGCTCGGTGTTCGGGATCTTGACTTCTTCGCCGTTCGCATCGAGCAGCTTGACCTGCGGACGCACCGTCTTCGACGCTTGCGAACCACGACGCTTCACGTCGATCACGACCAGCGTGGACAGACCCGTCACGTCGTCGATCTGCTTGGCAACCGTCACGCCTTCTTCGACGTTTTCGAACTTCACCGTGCCACCGTACTCGGTGATGATCGGACGCGTCATCGGATCCCACGTTGCCAGTTGCGTGCCGGCCTTGATCTGCGCGCCGTCCAGTTGCAACAGCGTCGCGCCGTACGGCACCTTGTGACGTTCGCGCTCGCGACCGTGGTCGTCGGTGATCATCGCTTCGCCCGAACGCGAGATGACGATCTGCTCGCCCTTCGCGTTGGTGACGTAACGCATCGTTGCCGTGAAACGCACCGTGCCGTTCGACTTCGCTTCAACCGACGAAGCCACTGCCGCACGCGATGCCGCGCCACCGATGTGGAACGTACGCATCGTGAGCTGCGTGCCCGGTTCACCGATCGACTGCGCAGCGATCACGCCGACTGCTTCACCAACGTTGACCGACGAGCCGCGGCCCAGGTCGCGGCCGTAGCAGGCTGCGCACAGACCGTAACGCGTCTCGCAAGTCAGCGGCGTACGCACGCGCACTTCGTCGATGCCGAGGCGTTCGATTTCTTCGACCGCGTCTTCGTCGAGCAACGTGCCCGTTTCGTACAGCGTTTCCTGCGATTCCGGATTGACGACGTCAGCCACCGTCACGCGACCGAGAATACGGTCACGCAGCGCTTCGACGACTTCACCGCCTTCGACCAACGCCTTCATGGCGACGCCGTTGGACGTACCGCAATCGTCCTCGACCACCACCAAATCTTGCGTCACGTCGACGAGACGACGCGTCAGGTAACCCGAGTTTGCCGTCTTCAGTGCCGTATCAGCCAGACCCTTACGTGCGCCGTGGGTCGAGATGAAGTACTGCAACACGTTCAGGCCTTCACGGAAGTTCGCCGTAATCGGCGTCTCGATGATCGAGCCGTCCGGCTTCGCCATCAGGCCACGCATACCGGCCAGCTGACGAATCTGAACCGCGGAACCACGAGCACCCGAGTCCGCCATCATGTAAATCGAGTTGAACGATTCCTGACGCGTTTCGTTGCCGTCGCGATCCGTGACCGGTTCCGTCGACAGCTGCTCCATCATCGCCTTGCCGACCGCTTCCGACGTTGCCGACCAGATGTCGACCACGTTGTTGTAGCGCTCTTGCGACGTGACGAGGCCCGACATGTACTGACGGTCGTATTCCTTCACCTTCTTCGCGGCGTCGCCGACGATGGTTTCCTTCTGCGGCGGCACGAGCATGTCGTCGACGCAGATCGAGATACCAGCGCGCGTTGCCAGACGGAAACCCGACTGCATCAACTGGTCGGCGAAAATCACCGTTTCACGCAGACCGCACTTGCGGAATGCGGTGTTGATGAGGCGCGAGATTTCCTTCTTCTTCAGCGGCTTGTTGAGCACCGAGAACGGCAGGCCCGGCGGAAGGATTTCCGACAGGATTGCGCGGCCGACTGTGGTCGGGTACAGCGTGATCTTCGGCACGAACGCCGGCGCACCTTCCGACTTGTCTTCGTTATGGACCATTTCGGTGATCCGCACGTTGACGCGCGAGGCGAGCTCGACTTCCTTGTTCTCGTACGCACGCAGCGCTTCCGAGACGCCCGTGAACGTCAGGCCTTCGCCCTTGCCGTTCACTGCTTCACGAGTCGCGTAGTACAAACCGAGCACGATATCCTGCGACGGCACGATCGACGGATCGCCGTTGGCCGGGAACAGGACGTTGTTCGACGCCAGCATCAGCGTGCGCGCTTCCATCTGCGCTTCCAGCGACAGCGGCACGTGAACAGCCATCTGGTCACCGTCGAAGTCGGCGTTGAACGCCGCGCAAACGAGCGGGTGCAGCTGGATTGCCTTACCTTCGATCAGCACCGGCTCGAAAGCCTGAATGCCAAGACGGTGCAGCGTCGGCGCACGGTTCAGCATGACCGGATGTTCGCGAATGACTTCTTCGAGAATGTCCCACACCACCGGCGTCTGGTTCTCGACTTCCTTCTTCGCAGCCTTGATGGTGGTAGCGACACCCATCACTTCCAGCTTGTTGAAGATGAACGGCTTGAACAGTTCAAGCGCCATCAGCTTCGGCAGACCGCACTGATGCAGCTTGAGCGTCGGGCCGACCACGATCACTGAACGGCCCGAGTAGTCAACGCGCTTACCGAGCAAGTTCTGACGGAAACGACCGCCCTTACCCTTGATCATGTCAGCGAGCGACTTCAGCGGACGCTTGTTCGCGCCGGTCATGGCCTTACCGCGACGACCGTTGTCGAGCAGCGAATCGACGGCTTCCTGCAGCATCCGCTTTTCGTTGCGGACGATGATTTCAGGCGCCTTCAGTTCGAGCAGACGCTTCAACCGGTTGTTACGGTTGATCACGCGCCGATACAGGTCGTTCAGGTCCGACGTCGCGAAACGGCCGCCGTCCAGCGGCACCAGCGGACGCAGTTCCGGCGGCAGCACCGGCAACACTTCGAGCACCATCCAGTCAGGCTTGATGCCCGAACGCTGGAAAGCCTCGAGCACCTTCAGGCGCTTCGCGTACTTCTTGATCTTCGCTTCCGAACCCGTGTTCTTGAGTTCGGTGCGCAGCATCTCGACCTGTTCGTCGATGTTGATCGCGCGCAGCAGTTCGCGCACGCCTTCCGCGCCCATTTCAGCGCGGAATTCGTCACCGTACTCTTCGACCTTGTTGTAGTAATCCTCTTCCGTCATGATCTGCCGCGCTTTCAGCGGCGTCATGCCCGGATCGATCACCACATATGCTTCGAAGTACAGCACGCGTTCGATGTCGCGCAGCGTCATGTCGAGCACCATGCCCAGACGCGACGGCAGCGACTTCAGGAACCAGATGTGCGCAACCGGCGAGGCCAGTTCAATGTGGCCCATCCGTTCGCGACGCACCTTCGCCAGCGTCACTTCGACGCCGCACTTCTCGCAGATCACGCCACGGTGCTTCAGGCGCTTGTACTTGCCGCACAGGCATTCGTAGTCTTTGATCGGCCCGAAGATCTTCGCGCAGAACAAACCATCGCGTTCCGGCTTGAACGTCCGGTAGTTGATGGTTTCCGGCTTCTTGACTTCACCGAACGACCACGAACGGATCTTGTCCGGCGAAGCCAGACCGATCTTGATCGCGTCAAAAACTTCAGGCTGTTGGACTTGCTTGAATAGATCGAGCAGAGCTTTCATTGCTTTCTCTCCGTAGTCCGATTAGTTGCGGTCGAGGTCGATGTCGATACCGAGCGAGCGGATTTCCTTCACCAACACGTTGAAGGATTCCGGCATGCCGGCGTCGATCACGTGATCGCCCTTGACCAGGTTTTCATAAACCTTGGTCCGGCCTGTCACGTCGTCCGACTTCACCGTCAGCATTTCCTGCAGCACGTACGATGCGCCGTACGCTTCGAGCGCCCACACTTCCATTTCACCGAAACGCTGGCCACCGAACTGCGCCTTACCGCCCAACGGCTGCTGCGTCACGAGCGAGTACGGGCCCGTGGAACGCGCGTGCATCTTGTCGTCGACCAAGTGGTGCAGCTTCAGGTAGTGCATGTAGCCGACCGTCACCGTACGTTCGAACATCTCGCCCGTGCGGCCGTCGTACAGACGCACCTGATTCTTCGACGGCGTCATGCCGAGGTTCTTCGCGATGTCGTCCGGGAATGCCAGATCCAGCGCGCGCGACATTTCTTCTTCCGTCGCACCGTCGAACACCGGCGTGGCAAACGGCACGCCTTCGCGCAGGTTCTTCGCCAGTTCGACGATCTCGTCGTCCGTGAAGCTGTCCAGCTCTTCGGCGCGGCCCGACTCGTTGTAGATCTTGGTCAGGAATTCGCGCAGTTCTTCGATCTTCGCCTGACGCTGCAGCATTTCGCCGATACGCCAGCCGAGACCCTTCGCGGCCCAACCCAGATGCACTTCGAGAACCTGACCCACGTTCATCCGCGACGGCACGCCGAGCGGGTTCAGAACGACGTCAGCCGGACGGCCGTCGGCCATGTACGGCATGTCTTCGATCGGAACGATCTTGGACACCACACCCTTGTTACCGTGACGGCCCGCCATCTTGTCGCCAGGCTGCAGGCGGCGCTTGACTGCCAGGTAAACCTTGACCATCTTCAACACGCCCGGCGGCAGTTCGTCGCCTTGCGTGAGCTTCTTGCGTTTTTCTTCGAACGCCAGATCGAACTGGTGACGTTTCTGTTCGATCGAGTCCTTGATAGCTTCGAGCTGGGCCGCTGCTTCTTCGTCCGCGAGGCGGATGTCGAACCAGTGGTAGTGATCCAGATCTTCCAGGTAAGCCTGTTCGATCTTCGTGCCCTTCGCGAGCTTCTTCGGACCGCCGTTCGCGACCTTGCCGGTCAGCATACGTGCGAGACGCTGGAAGGCGTCGCCTTCCACGATACGCAGCTGGTCGTTCAGGTCGAGGCGATAGCGCTTCAGTTCATCGTCGATGATCTGTTGCGCACGCTTGTCGCGCTGAATGCCTTCACGCGTGAACACTTGGACGTCGATCACCGTGCCGCTCATGCCCGACGGCACGCGCAGCGACGTGTCCTTCACGTCCGAAGCCTTCTCGCCGAAGATCGCGCGCAGCAGCTTTTCTTCCGGCGTCAGCTGGGTTTCGCCCTTAGGCGTGACCTTGCCGACCAGCACGTCGCCTGCTTCGACTTCAGCGCCGATGTAGACGATGCCCGACTCGTCGAGACGGCCGAGCTGCACTTCAGCCAGGTTCGAGATGTCGCGCGTGATTTCTTCCGGTCCGAGCTTCGTATCGCGAGCAACGACGTTCAGTTCTTCGATGTGGATCGACGTGTAACGGTCGTCAGCAACCACCTTCTCCGAGATCAAAATCGAGTCTTCGAAGTTGTAGCCGTTCCACGGCATGAACGCGACCAGCATGTTCTGGCCGAGAGCCAGTTCGCCGAGGTCGGTCGATGCACCGTCAGCCAGCACGTCGCCACGCGACACGATGTCGCCGACCTTCACGATCGGGCGCTGGTTGATGTTCGTGTTCTGGTTCGAACGCGTGTACTTGATCAGGTTGTAGATGTCCACGCCGACGTCGCCAGCAACGGCTTCATCGTCGTTCACGCGGATCACCATACGGCCTGCGTCGACGTAATCGACCACACCGCCGCGGAATGCCTGAACCGTCGTACCCGAGTCGACTGCCACCGTGCGCTCGATACCCGTACCGACCACGGCCTTTTCAGGACGCAGACACGGCACAGCCTGACGCTGCATGTTCGAACCCATCAATGCGCGGTTCGCGTCATCGTGCTCGAGGAACGGAATCAGCGATGCTGCCACCGACACGATCTGCGACGGCGCCACGTCCATGTACTGGATGCGGTCCGGCGTGACCATCAGCGTTTCGCCTGCTTCACGCGACGACACCAGTTCGTCGGTCAGCGAGCCGTCAGCAGCAACCGCCGCGTTCGCCTGAGCGATCACGTAACGGCCTTCTTCGATCGCCGACAGGTAGTCGATCTGATCGGTCACCTTGCTGTCCACGACCTTGCGATACGGCGTTTCGAGGAAGCCGTATTCGTTCAGGTGCGCATACAGAGCGAGCGAGTTGATCAGGCCGATGTTCGGACCTTCCGGCGTTTCAATCGGGCAAACGCGACCGTAGTGAGTCGGGTGCACGTCGCGGACTTCAAAGCCAGCGCGCTCACGCGTCAAACCGCCCGGGCCAAGAGCCGAAACACGGCGCTTGTGGGTGATTTCCGACAGCGGGTTCGTTTGGTCCATGAACTGCGACAGCTGCGACGAACCGAAGAACTCGCGAATCGCCGACGAAATCGGCTTCGAGTTGATCAGGTCGTGCGGCATCAGGTTTTCGCTTTCGGCCTGGCCGAGGCGTTCCTTCACAGCACGTTCGACACGCACGAGACCTGCGCGGAACTGGTTTTCCGCCAGTTCGCCGACGCAACGCACACGACGATTGCCCAAGTGGTCGATGTCGTCCACTTCGCCCTTGCCGTTACGCAGCTCGACCAGGATCTTGATCGTGGCGAGGATGTCGTCGTCTTGCAGCGTCATCGGGCCGACGATTTCGTCGCGGCCGACACGGCGATTGAACTTCATACGACCCACCTTCGAAAGGTCGTATGCGTCTTCGCTGTAGAACAGACGGTTGAACAGCGCCTCGACCGCTTCTTCGGTCGGCGGTTCGCCCGGACGCATCATGCGGTAGATCGCGATGCGCGCGGCCATCTTGTCCGCGGTTTCGTCGATACGCAGCGTCGACGAAATGTACGGACCTTGATCCAGATCGTTCGTGTAGAGCGTCTGGATGTCTTTGATCTTCGACTCGCGCAGCTTCTCGAGGACGGTTTCCGTGATTTCGTCGTTCGCGTTGGCGATGACTTCACCGGTGTCGCCGTCGACGACGTTCTTCGCCAGCACGCGGCCGAGCAGATAGTCTTCCGGGACCGAGATGAACTTGGTCTTGGCGTTGTCGAGGTCGCGAATGTGCTTCGCGTTGATCCGCTTGTCCTTCTGGACGATCACGTTGCCATCACGGTCCGTGATGTCGAAACGCGCGACTTCGCCACGCAGACGCTCCGGCACGAATTCCATCTGCGCGCCTTCCGGCATCAGCGTGAAATTGTCGAACACGAAGAAGTTTGCGAGGATCTGTTCCGGCGTGAGGCCGATTGCCTTCAGCAGGATCGTGACCGGCATCTTGCGGCGACGGTCGACGCGGAAGTACAGCACGTCCTTCGGGTCGAACTCGAAATCGAGCCACGAACCGCGGTAAGGAATGATACGTGCCGAGAACAGGAGCTTGCCCGAGCTGTGCGTCTTGCCCTTGTCGTGTTCGAAGAACACGCCCGGCGAACGGTGCAACTGCGAAACGATCACACGTTCCGTGCCGTTGATGACGAACGAACCTGTCGGCGTCATGAGCGGAATTTCGCCCATGTACACTTCCTGTTCCTTCACTTCCTTGACGACCGGCTTGCTCGGCGATTCCTTGTCGAGCAGCACCAGACGCACTTTCGCGCGCAGGGCCGAGCAGTACGTCAAACCGCGCTGCTGACATTCCTTGATGTTGAATGCCGGCGGCGACAGCATGTAGCTGACGAACTCTAGACGAGCGAACCCGTTATGCGAAACAATCGGAAAAACGGAGGTAAACGCAGCTTGCAGGCCTTCCGGCTTGCGTTGCGTGGACGACGTGTCTGCTTGCAGAAACGTGCTGAATGATTCAAGCTGGGTAGCCAGCAGGAAAGGTACTTGGTGAACGATGGGGCGCTTCGCAAAACTCTTGCGAATACGCTTCTTCTCGGTGAAGGAATATTGCATACGATCTCCGAATCACGGCGGGCATTGTTGTCGAGGCAGGATACCTTGATGAGACAACCCGAGTGTTCACCGACTGAGACCCGATGGCCGTCCGATGGCTTGAACGAGCCTAGAAGCTTGGTGGTTGGCCGCTACCAACCGCTGGCTGACGGCAGCGGATGCCTATGTTGCCCGCTACCCGACCAAACTTGCCTTCTGCAGTCGCTTCAGAAGACAAAGAGAAACGCCGGTCAATGTTGCCGAAAGGCGGTTTTCTTTGGCTTCTGGGGCGTCTGTTCTTGCCGAAATTAGCTGACAAAAACGTAGTCCCCACAAAGCACAAAAAGGCCGGCGGTGGAAAACCGCCAGCCTTCGCACAGCGCGCTGAAACTTACTTGATTTCAGCCTTCGCGCCGGCTTCTTCCAGCTTCTTCTTGGCTTCTTCAGCAGCAGCCTTCGGTACCGATTCCTTAACAGGCTTCGGTGCGCCGTCGACCAGGTCTTTCGCTTCCTTCAGGCCAAGACCCGTCAGTTCACGAACAGCCTTAATGACCGAAACCTTGTTCGCGCCGACTTCCGTCAGGTTGACCGTGAATTCGGTTTGCTCTTCAGCAGCAGCAGCAGCGCCGCCGCCTGCCGGGCCTGCCACTGCAACAGCAGCTGCCGACACGCCAAACTTTTCTTCGAACGCCTTGACCAGTTCGTTCAGTTCCAGAACCGACATCGAGCTTACTGCCTCGAGGATGTCTTCTTTTGCGATTGCCATTTGAAATACTCCTAAATTGAATTCGGATACAGCCAGCGATCAATCACGCTCGACTGAAGTGCATTACGCAGCGGTTTCTTCGCCTTGTTTCTTTTCTGCCAGCGCGGCCAGAGCGCGCGCAAAGCCGGAAACAGGTGCCTGCATAACGTACAACAGCTTGGAGAGCAGTTCTTCGCGGCTCGGGATGTTTGCCAGCGCTTGCACGCCAGCCTTGTCCATCACCTTGCCTTCGTAGGAACCAGCCTTGATGATCAACTTGTCATTGGTTTTGCCGAAGTCGTTGACGACCTTAGCAGCAGCAATTGCATCTTCCGAGATGCCGTAGATCAGGGGACCAGTCATCTGCTCTGCCAGCGGAGCAAACGGGGTACCTTCGACAGCGCGACGCGCCAACGTGTTTTTCAACACGCGAAGGTAAACCTGTTGCTCACGCGCTTTCGCGCGCAGCTTGGTCAGATCGCCAACCGCGATTCCACGATACTCAGCCAGAACCACGGTCTGGGCTTTCGCGACTTGCGCGGCAACCTCAGCGACGACGGCCTGCTTGCTTTCTTTGTTGAGTGGCACGGTTAACCTCCAGATTCGATACACGCGGCGTGCGCCTTGTGTATCGCGTTCAATAACGGCGTCCGACCAGTCAGGAGTATTTCGACCGCCCGACACCCGCATTGCTGCGGAGATCGACCGGCTTCATCACTACAAAACCTTTTCGGGTTCGCCATCTGCGTTGGCTTTGCATTAAGGACTCGCCCACCTGCTGCGTGCCCGCCAACGGTCTTTGACAACCGGCTGTGCCATGCAAACTGCCATTTCACAACCGCCCAAAGCCCATAAAACCGCCCCGACTTTCGCCGAGGCGATGAATTTTCTTACTGTGTTGCCAGCGATGCCTGGTCGACGCGAACGCCGACACCCATCGTGCTCGACAGCGCAACCTTGCGCAGGTAGATACCCTTGCTCGTTGCCGGTTTCGCTTTTTGCAGCGCGTCGACGAGAGCGTTCAGGTTGCTACGCAGAGCCGTCGGCTCGAACGAAGCACGGCCGATAGTGGCGTGGATGATACCGGCCTTGTCGACACGGAATTGCACCTGACCAGCCTTGGCGTTCTTGACCGCGGTCGCGACGTCCGGCGTAACCGTACCGACCTTCGGGTTCGGCATCAAGCCGCGCGGGCCGAGGATCTGACCGAGCGTACCGACGACGCGCATCGTATCCGGCGAAGCGATCACGATGTCGAAGTCCAGCTTGCCAGCCTTGACTTGTTCAGCCAGGTCTTCCATACCGACGACTTCCGCGCCGGCTGCACGGGCCTGTTCAGCCTTTTCGCCTTGTGCGAACACGGCGACGCGGACCGACTTACCGGTACCTGCCGGCAGAACGACCGAGCCACGAACCACTTGGTCCGACTTCTTCGCGTCGATGCCGAGTTGCACTGCAACGTCGATCGACTCGTCGAACTTCGCGCTTGCGCATTCCTTCACGAGCGACAGCGCTTCATCGATTGCGTACAGCTTTTGACGATCGACCTTGGCTGCAAATGCTTGCAGACGCTTTGAAAGCTTAGCCATTTACACGCCCTCCACGGTGATGCCCATCGAGCGGGCGCTACCAGCGATCGTACGAACCGCTGCGTCCAGATCAGCTGCCGTCAGATCGGGCATCTTGGTCTTGGCGATGTCTTCAGCTTGAGCGCGGGTGATCTTGCCGACCTTGTCGGTATGCGGCTTGCTCGAACCCTTGTCGATCTTCGCTGCCTTCTTGATCAGAACCGTAGCCGGCGGCGTCTTCAGAACGAACGTGAAGCTCTTGTCCGCAAACGCGGTGATCACGACCGGAATCGGCAGACCCGGTTCCAGCGCTTGAGTCTGCGCGTTGAACGCCTTGCAGAACTCCATGATGTTCAGGCCGCGTTGACCCAGTGCCGGACCAACCGGCGGCGACGGATTGGCTTTACCTGCAGGAATCTGCAGCTTGATAAAGCCGATGATTTTCTTTGCCATGTTGAAAACCTCTTTGGAACACCGCATGGGTACATGCGGGAGTTCAGTGAGTAGTAGCGCGCGTTCGCCGAAAAACTGGGTACTTACGCTCCTCAACGGCCATTACGCGGACCGTAAGCGCGAAATACGAAACGCACCGACTGGTGCGCTCCGTAGAATTTTGGATTACAGCTTTTCGACCTGGCCGAATTCCAGCTCGACCGGCGTTGCGCGGCCGAAAATCGTAACGGAAACACGGACGCGCGACTTTTCGTAGTTCACTTCTTCGACGCTGCCGTTGAAATCCGTGAACGGACCGTCCTTCACCCGCACCATCTCGCCGACTTCGAACAGGGTCTTCGGACGCGGCTTTTCCACGCCTTCCTGCATTTGCGACATGATCTTCTCGACCTCCCGTGGGGAAATCGGACTCGGACGATTACGCGCACCACCAACGAAACCCGTCACCTTTGCCGTATTTTTCACGAGGTGCCACGTCTCGTCAGTCATTTCCATCTCCACGAGCACATAGCCCGGGAAGAAACGACGCTCGGTCACCGATTTGTGACCGCCCTTCACCTCGACCACTTCTTCAGTCGGAACAAGGATTTGACCAAACTGGTCTTGCATGCCAGCACGTTCGATGCGCTCCTGAAGCGCACGTTGCACGCTCTTCTCCATGCCGGAGTAGGCGTGCACGACGTACCAACGCTTGCCGCTCGGGGATGCCGGAGTATCGCTCATATCATTTCCAACCCAGAATCACCGAGAAAATCGCCCATTCGATGGATTTATCACTAATCCAAAGAAAGATCGCCATGACGAACACGAAGCCGAACACTACGAGCGTTGTCTGGGTAGCCTCTTTGCGAGTCGGCCAAACAACCTTGCGGACTTCCTTATACGAATCTTTGGCGAAAGCGATGAAACCCTTGCCAGGCGCGGAGAGAAGACCGACTGCAACACCCGCGATCGCACCAACAGCCAAGGCAGCTCCGCGGACGTACCATTCCTGGCCGCTAAGCCAGAAGAACCCCACGAACCCGGCCAAGACCAACAATACGCCCCCGACGAGCATCAGCTTGTCGCCGGATGTATTTACAGTTTCGACGGAAGGATTCGCCATAACACCTTAAGGAAGCGCCACATACGGCGCGAGAGTTGGCAGGGGCAGAGGGAATCGAACCCCCAACCTTCGGTTTTGGAGACCGACGCTCTGCCAGTTGAGCTATACCCCTAAACCATTTGGGGTTGACGACACCGCCAACCCCGAAACTACCGATCAACGAGAACTATCTGGCGTTACTCGAGAATCTTGGCAACCACACCTGCGCCGACCGTACGGCCGCCTTCGCGGATTGCGAAACGCAGACCTTCTTCCATCGCGATCGGGTTGATCAGCTTCACCGTGATCGACACGTTGTCGCCCGGCATGACCATTTCCTTGTCCTTCGGCAACTCGATCGAGCCCGTCACGTCCGTCGTACGGAAGTAGAACTGCGGACGATAGTTGTTGAAGAACGGCGTGTGACGGCCACCTTCGTCCTTGCTCAGCACATACACTTCAGCCGTGAAGTGCGTATGCGGGTTGATCGAACCCGGCTTCGCCAGCACCTGGCCACGCTCCACGTCTTCACGCTTCGTGCCGCGCAGCAGGATACCCACGTTGTCGCCCGCCTGACCCTGGTCCAGCAGCTTGCGGAACATTTCCACGCCCGTGCAGGTCGTCTTCACCGTCGGCTTGATACCGACAATTTCGATTTCCTCGCCGACCTTCACGACGCCGCGCTCAACGCGACCCGTCACCACCGTGCCGCGACCCGAGATCGAGAACACGTCTTCCACCGGCATCAGGAACGCGCCGTCAACTGCGCGCTCCGGCGTCGGGATGTACGTGTCCAGCGCGTCGGCCAGATTCATGATCGCCACTTCGCCCAGCTCGCCCTTGTCGCCTTCCAGCGCCAGCTTGGCCGAACCCTTGATGATCGGCGTGTCGTCGCCCGGGAAGTCGTACTTCGACAGAAGTTCGCGAACTTCCATCTCGACCAGTTCCAGCAGCTCAGCGTCGTCCACCATGTCGCACTTGTTCAGGAACACGATGATGTACGGTACGCCAACCTGACGCGCCAGCAGGATGTGCTCACGCGTTTGCGGCATCGGGCCGTCTGCGGCCGAGCACACCAGGATCGCGCCGTCCATCTGCGCTGCGCCCGTGATCATGTTCTTCACATAGTCAGCGTGGCCCGGGCAGTCGACGTGTGCGTAGTGGCGGTTAGCCGTTTCGTACTCGACGTGTGCCGTGTTGATCGTGATGCCACGCGCCTTTTCTTCCGGCGCCGCATCGATCTGGTCGTACGCCTTCGCTTCGCCGCCAAACTTCTGCGTCAGAACCGTCGTGATCGCTGCCGTCAGCGTGGTCTTGCCGTGGTCAACGTGACCGATCGTGCCGACGTTCACGTGCGGCTTGGTCCGCTCAAACTTACCCTTGGCCATTTTCGACTCCTAAGAGGATTTTTCCGTACGTTGCGCCGGGCGCAAACAATCACCGAGTACTTCTGGTGCCCATGGGCAGGATCGAACTGCCGACCTCTCCCTTACCAAGGGAGTGCTCTACCACTGAGCCACATGGGCGCTACTTCTGTGTTGCTGGAGCGGGTGAAGGGAATCGAACCCTCGTCGTAAGCTTGGAAGGCTTCTGCTCTACCATTGAGCTACACCCGCAAGGATTCATGGATTCCCAACAACTGCTACAACTTGCATTCTGGTGGAGGAGGTTGGATTCGAACCAACGTAGGCGTAAGCCAACAGATTTACAGTCTGCCCCCTTTAGCCACTCGGGCACCCCTCCGCAGAGAACTGATGATTATGGGGGAACAACCGCTTGTTGTCAAGACTTGCTTGACTGCACCAAACCCAAAGCTCTCACTTATATAGTGACTGCTGCCTCCC